>NZ_CAKLBR010000002.1:0-398429 GCF_920984685.1 Pseudomonas sp. Leaf59
CCGACAGCGTGATGCTGGGCATCGGCGCCGCCCTGGGGATGGGCCTGCTGGTGGGGCTGATCAACGGCATCGTGATCGCCAAGCTGCGGGTCAATGCGTTGATCACCACGCTGGCGACCATGCAGATCGTGCGCGGCCTGGCCTATATCTTTGCCGACGGCAAGGCGGTGGGCGTGTCCCAGGATCAGTTCTTCATCTTCGGCAACGGCCAGTTGCTGGGCGTGCCGGTGCCGATCCTGATCACCATCGTGTGCTTTGTGTTCTTCGGCTGGCTGCTCAACTACACCACCTACGGGCGCAACACCATGGCCATCGGCGGCAACCCGGAAGCGGCGCTGCTGGCGGGGGTCAACGTTGACCGCACCAAGATCATCATCTTCGCCGTGCACGGCCTGATCGGCGCCCTGGCCGGCGTGATCCTCGCCTCGCGCATGACCTCGGGCCAGCCGATGATCGGCCAGGGTTTCGAGCTGACGGTCATTTCCGCCTGCGTGCTGGGCGGGGTATCGCTGAGCGGCGGCATCGGCATGATTCGGCATGTGATTGCCGGCGTGCTGATTCTGGCGATCATCGAAAACGCGATGAACCTGAAGAACATCGACACGTTTTATCAATACGTGATTCGTGGCTCGATCCTGCTGCTGGCGGTGGTCATCGACCGCATGAAGCAACGCTGATCTCAGAATCGTATGAGGCAAATGTGGGAGGGGGCTTGCTCCCGATAGCGGTGTATCAGTTGGCACATCAATAGATGACCCACCGCCATCGGGAGCAAGCCCACTCCCACATTGGATCTGCGCTGTTTTGACGTTGGGTATTTGCCATAATGCTGCCGCGTTCACACTTATAGGGCCCGATATGCAGGAAACATCCTCCACCCCCGGCAAAGACGTCGCCCCCACCGGCACCCAGACCCTGCTGCGTGGCCTGGGCGTGGTGCAGGCCGTGGCGGCCGGTGCGCGGGATCTGAAAGAGATCGCCCGGCGCATCGGCACCACCCGCAGCACCACGCACCGCCTGGCCAGTTGCCTGGTGGAAGAACGTTATCTGCGTGTGGTGCCGCAGGTCGGCTACCTGCTGGGGCCAAAACTGATCGAGCTGGGCTTTCAGGCGCGTGAGGAATTGCCGCTGGTGAGCCTGGCGGTGCCCTACCTGGATGAGCTGTCGGCGCTGACCGGCGACACCATTCACCTGGCCATCCGTGAATACGACGATGTGCTCTACCTGCACAAGAACCCCGGCCGCAACGGCCCGGAAATGCGCTCGCGGGTTGGCCATCGCATGCCGCTGGCGCGTACCGGGGTGGGCAAGGCGATGCTGCTCGATGACAGCGTGGCGGAATGGCAGCGCTTGTACGAAGCCAGCTTGCCGGAGGGTGGGAAAAGCCTGCAATGGCCGCAACACCCGGAACAATCCTGGGCGCAGTTCGAGCAGCGCATGCATGAATACGTGGTGGGCGGTTATGCGTTCGATCTGGAAGACAACGAACCGTCGATCCGTTGCGTGGCGGCACCGGTGCGCGATGCCAGCCGGCGAATCGTCGCCGGCATCAGCATCGCCAGTACCGTGCCCTACATGCCGCTGGAGAAAATGGCCGAGCTGATCCCTGTGATCAAACAGGTGGCGGCCCGGCTGTCCGCGGAGTTGGGCGCCAAGGCCTGATCAGGCCTTGAGGGTTGCCATGTCGATGACGAAGCGGTACTTCACATCACCGGCGATCATGCGGGTGTAGGCTTCGTTGATCTGGCGGATGTCGAGCATTTCGATATCGCAGGTGATGCCGTGCTCGGCGCAGAAATCCAGGACTTCCTGGGTTTCGGCAATGCCGCCGATCAACGAGCCGGCCAGCACTTTGCGGCCCAGCACCAGCTTGGCGGCGTTCACCGGCGGGTCCACTGGCTCGATCAAGCCGACCAGGATATGCACGCCGTCAAAGCGCAGGGTGTCCAGGTAGGGGTTGATGTCGTGCTGCACCGGGATGGTGTCGAGCAGGAAGTCGAAGTGCCCGGCGGCGGCTTTCATCTGCTCGGCGTCGGTGGACACGATCACATGGTCCGCGCCCTGGCGACGGCCTTCTTCGGCCTTGCTCGCGGAGCGGGTGAACAGTGTGACTTCGGCGCCCATGGCCTTGGCAAACTTGATGCCCATGTGGCCCAGGCCGCCCATACCGAGGATGCCGACCTTATCGCCGGCCTTGACGCCGTAGTGCTTGAGCGGCGAGTAGGTGGTGATGCCTGCGCAGAGGATCGGCGCGGCGCTGGCCAGGTCGAGTTTGGCCGGAATCTTCACCACGAAGTGTTCGCTGACCACGATGCTGTCGGAGTAGCCGCCCATGGTGTTGCTGCCGTCCACGCGATCAGGGGTGGCGTAGGTCATGGTCGGGCCTTCGAGGCAATATTGCTCCAGGTCCGATGTGCACGCGGCGCAGGTGCGGCACGAGTCGACCATGCAGCCGACGCCCACCAGGTCGCCGACTTTGTGCGCGGTCACGCTGGCACCGACGGCGGTAACCTTGCCAACAATCTCGTGGCCCGGCATCAGCGGGTACACGGCGATGCCCCATTCGTTGCGCGCCTGGTGGATATCGGAGTGGCAGACGCCGCAGTAGAGGATCTCGATGGCCACGTCATCGGCGCGCGGGCTGCGGCGTTCAAACGACATGGGGGCGAGGGGAGTGGTGGCCGACTGGGCGGCGTAACCGATAGCGGTATACATAGGGAAGCCTCGCAAAAACAATAACAAGTGAGGCGTGCCATTCTCCCCGCCGAGCCTGCGCGCGGCCATGGTGATTGCTCCGGGTCTTATGCCTATTCGTCCGGGAGTGCCCCTGGTTTGGATGCATTGGCCGCCAGACCTGCGATGATGTTCTCATCCCTTTTTTGCGAAGTTTTTTGCCATGTTGTTGACCCGCCATCTCGACGCCAACGCCACGCTGGTTTCCCTGATTGAGGGGCTGACGCCCCGCGATGGTTTTTCCCCGACTCACCTGCCAGGCGTGAAAGTGTTGCGCGCCAGTTGCGACGTGGCACGCGGGCCGCAGATCTATGAGCCCAGCCTGATGTTCGTCGCCCAGGGCAGCAAGGTCGCGTACCTGGGCCCGCGCACCCTCGAATACGGCGCCGGGCATTACCTGATCCAGGCGATGCCGGTGCCGTTCGAATGTGAGACTTTTGCCATGGCCCCCGACGCACCGCTGTATGGCGTGACCGTGGGGATCGACCGGGTGGTGCTGGGCGAACTGGTGATGGCCATGGGCATGCAGGCCGGGCCGCCGCCGATGCCGCAGACCCTTGAGTCGATGAGTTCAGTGGTGCTCGATGATGCCATGCGTGGTTGCGTGGAGCGGCTGTTGCAATGCCTGCACGATCCGCTGGAAAGCCGCATCCTGGGCCCGGCGCGAGTGCGCGAATTGTTGTTCACCGCGTTGCGTGGCCCGCAGGCGGACGTGTTGCGCGCGCTGGTCGAGCAGCAGGGGCAATTCTCGCGCATCGCCACGTCGCTGAGTCACCTGCATGCCCATTACGCCGAGCCGCTGAATATCGAGACCCTGGCCGGGTATGCGCACATGAGTGCATCGACCTTTCATGAACACTTCAAGCGTTGCACCCTGTTGTCGCCGGTGCAGTACCTCAAGCGTCTGCGGTTATTGAAGGCGCAGCAGTTGCTGCTGGTGGACGGCCTGAGTGTGGCGCAGGCGGCGCACAGCGTGGGGTATCAGAGCACGTCGCAGTTCAGTCGCGAGTACAAGCGCTATTTTCTGCGCAACCCTGGCGAAGAGCGGGCTGCCTAGATTCTGTTGATGCAACTCGGTCGACTGGCCTTTTTCCGAGCGCAAAAAAGGCCCCCGTCTGGGAGCCTTGTTCTCAAGCAGCTGGTTTACATATTCGGGTAAGTCGGCCCACCCGCGCCTTCCGGCGATACCCAGGTGATGTTCTGCGAAGGGTCCTTGATGTCACAGGTCTTGCAGTGCACGCAGTTCTGGGCGTTGATCTGGAAGCGCTTTTCGCCGTCTTCCTTGGTGATCACCTCATACACACCGGCCGGGCAGTAGCGCTGCGCCGGTTCGTCGTAGAGCGGCAGGTTGGTGCCGATCGGGATGCTCGGGTCCTTGAGCTTCAAGTGGCACGGCTGCTCTTCTTCATGGTTGGTACCGGAGATGAACACCGAGCTCAGCTTGTCGAAGCTCAGCTTGCCGTCGGGTTTGGGGTAGTCGATCTTCTTGCAGTCCTTGGCCAGCTTCAGGCAGGCGTAGTCCGGCGTGTTGTCGTGCAGGGTGAAGGGGAGCTTGCCGGCAAAGATGTTCTGGTCCAGCCAGTTGAAGCCGCCGCCGAGGATGGCGCCGAACTTGTGCACGGCCGCGCCGAAGTTACGGCTGGCGAACAGTTCTTCGTACAACCAGCTCGACTTGAAGCTGTCGACGTAAGCGGTCAGTTCATCACCGCCCTCGGACTCGGCAAACAGGCGGTCGGCCACGGCGTCGGCGGCGAGCATGCCGGACTTCATCGCGGTATGGCTGCCTTTGATCTTGGCGAAGTTCAGGGTGCCGAGGTCGCAACCGATCAGCGCACCGCCCTTGAACACCATTTTCGGCAGCGAATTCAGGCCGCCTTTGCAGATGGCGCGGGCGCCGTAGCTGATGCGCTTGCCGCCTTCCAGGTGCTGGGCCAGCACCGGGTGGTGCTTGAGGCGCTGGAACTCGTCGAACGGCGACAGGAAGGTGTTGCTGTAAGACAGGTCGACGATCAGGCCGACCACCACCTGGTTGTTTTCCAGGTGATACAGGAACGAGCCGCCGGTGTTCTCGGTGCCCATGATATCCAGCGGCCAGCCGGCGGTGTGCACCACGAGGCCGGGTTGGTGTTTGGCCGGATCGATCTCCCAGATTTCCTTGAGACCGATGCCGTAGTGCTGGGCGTCGGCGTCGCTGTCCAGGTTGAAGCGCTGGATCAGTTGCTTGCCGATATGCCCGCGGCAACCTTCGGCGAACAGCGTGTACTTGCCGCGCAATTCCATGCCGGGGGTGTACACGCCTTCCTTGGGTTTGCCTTCGCGGTCGACGCCGAGGTCGCCGGTGATGATACCGCGCACCACGCCGTTTTCGTCGAACAACGCTTCCTGAGCGGCGAAGCCTGGGTAGACCTCCACGCCGAGGTTCTCGGCCTGCTGGGCCAGCCAGCGGCAGAGATTGCCCAGGGAGATAATGTAGTTGCCTTCGTTGTGCATGGTCTTGGGCACAAAGAAGTCGGGCACCTTGGTGGAGGCGTCGGGGCTGCGCAGTACATAGATGTCATCGCGCACCACTGGCGTGTTGAGCGGGGCGCCGAGGGCCTTCCAGTCCGGGAACAGTTCGTTCAGGGCGCGAGGTTCAAACACGGCACCGGAGAGGATGTGAGCGCCGACTTCGGAGCCTTTCTCGACCACGCAGACGCTGATTTCCTTGCCGGCGTCAGCGGCCTTCTGCTTCAGGCGGCAGGCGGCGGACAGGCCCGCAGGGCCGGCGCCGACGATGACCACGTCGAATTCCATGTATTCGCGTTCCACAGGCTATCTCCTACTCAAGGCTCAACAGGCTTTTTTCTAATGGGTGGAGGTTCGGTGCGGCCGTGCGGCGATGGCAGGACTCACCTTTCTCTCTAGGTGGCGCATTCTAGGTCGCGCAGTATATCTACACCACTGTGAGCGTCCAATACAAACGTTTGTTTGAATTGCCCGCAGGCTAGGTAAATCAAAGCAACGCGGCTTATAACTGGCTATTTTGCCGTATTGACCAGAATAGGTGTTCCGGTCAAGATACGGTCGGTTTCGCGCTTACCGTAGGCAGACTGCAGGTTTCAGGAGTACGTCCAAAAGCAGGCCAGGGCATGGGCGCTTTTTTAAAGAGCGCTCAGTTTACACGCCGCGATCAAGAATGACCTCTCAGTCACCCCTGACGAACGGTCATCGCTGTCCGTGATCAAGGTCACGTGCCAAGGTTTTTGGAGGTGCCCTTGTGTGCCGATGAGCATCAACCGCCAGGTTCGCCTAGGCGACTTTCTTTTCACCGGAGAGTAACGAGGAATCCATGAAGGTTCTTGTAGCTGTCAAACGCGTTGTCGATTACAACGTGAAAGTTCGCGTCAAGGCGGACAATTCCGGCGTCGACCTTGCTAACGTCAAGATGTCGATGAACCCTTTTTGTGAAATCGCCGTGGAAGAAGCCGTACGCCTGAAAGAGAAAGGCGTGGCGACCGAAATCGTCGTGGTTTCCATCGGCCCGACCACCGCCCAGGAACAACTGCGCACCGCCCTGGCACTGGGCGCCGACCGCGCCATCCTGGTCGAGTCCGCTGAAGAACTGACCTCCCTGGCCGTGGCCAAGCTGCTCAAGGCCGTTGTCGACAAGGAACAGCCACAGTTGGTCATCCTCGGCAAACAAGCCATCGACAGCGACAACAACCAGACCGGGCAGATGCTGGCTGCGCTGACCGGTTACGGCCAGGGCACCTTCGCTTCCAAGGTTGAAGTGAGCGGCGACAGCGTGGCCGTGACCCGCGAGATCGACGGCGGCGCGCAGACCGTTTCCCTGAAACTGCCGGCCATCGTCACCACCGACCTGCGTTTGAACGAGCCGCGCTACGCGTCCCTGCCCAACATCATGAAAGCCAAGAAGAAGCCGCTGGAGTCGCTGACGCCAGAAGCTCTGGGCGTTTCCACCGCCTCCACCAACAAGACCATCAAGGTTGAAGCACCGGCTGCACGCAGCGCGGGCATCAAGGTCAAGTCGGTGGCTGAACTGGTCGAGAAACTGAAAAACGAAGCGAAGGTAATCTAAACATGACTATCTTGGTAATCGCTGAACACGACAACAAGGTGCTGGCCCCGGCCACCCTGAACACCGTGGCCGCCGCCGTTAAAATCGGTGGCGATATTCACCTGCTGGTCGCCGGTGAGGGCGCAGGCCCGGTGGCTGAGGCCGCTGCAAAAATCGCTGGCGTAAGCAAAGTGCTGAACGCCGACAACGCCGCCTACGCGCATCAGTTGCCGGAAAACGTTGCGCCGCTGGTTGCAGAGCTGGGCAAGGGCTACAGCCACATCCTGGCCGCCGCCACTTCCAACGGCAAAAACATCCTGCCACGCGTTGCCGCGCAGTTGGACGTCGACCAGATCTCCGAGATCATCTCGGTCGAAAGCGCCGATACCTTCAAGCGCCCGATCTACGCCGGTAACGCCATTGCCACCGTGCAATCGACCGCCGCGATCAAGGTCATCACCGTGCGCGCCACCGGTTTCGATCCGGTCGCCGCTGAAGGTGGCTCGGCCACTGTTGAAGCCGTCTCCGCCGCCCACGACGCAGGTACTTCCAGCTTTGTTGGCGAAGAGCTGGCCAAGTCGGATCGTCCTGAGCTGACCGCTGCCAAGATCGTCGTTTCCGGCGGGCGCGGCATGCAGAACGGCGACAACTTCAAGCACCTGTACGCCCTGGCCGACAAGCTGGGCGCGGCGGTCGGCGCTTCCCGCGCTGCCGTCGACGCAGGTTTTGTACCCAACGACATGCAGGTCGGCCAGACCGGCAAGATCGTTGCGCCACAGCTGTACATCGCCGTCGGTATCTCCGGCGCGATCCAGCATCTGGCCGGCATGAAGGACTCCAAAGTGATCGTTGCGATCAACAAGGACGAAGAAGCACCGATCTTCCAGGTGGCTGATTACGGCCTGGTGGCGGACTTGTTCGAAGCCGTACCCGAGTTGGAGAAGCTGGTCTAATCCAGCCGCTTCACTTATAAAGAGCCCGGTCTTGTGACCGGGCTTTTTTTTGACTATCGGAGACCTTCGCCATGGAATTGCGCCCCTGGATCGTACTGCTGGGCCTCACGCTGCTGCCAACCCTGGCGCACGCCGCCGGCAAATGTAATCGCCTGGTCATCACCGGCAGCCCGGACGCCCCACCCCTGCTCTGGCGCGACCCGCAAGACCCCACGCACCTGATCGGCGCCACCGCCGATGTGTTGCAGCAGGTGGCCAATGACCTCGGTCTGAAAATTGACCTGCTCTACGGCGGCAAACGCGCGGCAGCCCTGGATGAAGTGCGCAGCGGACGCATGGACATTCTCGCCGACGCAACGTTGAACCTCGGCGAGTTGCAAACCCTGGACTACATTCACCCGCCGCTGATGCAGCTCGACTACCTCGTCTGGACCCGTAAGGATTCCGCCCTGGTGTATACCACTGCGGCCGACCTGCACGGCCACTCGGGCGCAGTATCGGAACGGGCGCGCTTGAGCGCGGATTTCGACACTTTCGCCAGTCAGCAGCTCAACCTGCAACGCCTGCCCACGCTGACGCCGGCGTTTCAGAAACTATTGTTGGGGGAGGTGGACTATGTGCTCGCCAGTCGCTATTCCGGCATGGCCATGGCCCAGAGCCTGGGCATGAGCAACGACCTGGTGGCCCGCGAAGTGCCCATCGATCAGCCCGGCCTGTACCTGGCGATTTCCCACAACTCGGCCTGCAATGATCCGTGGCTGCGCGGACAGCTGGCGAAAAAGATGACAGAATTGCCCGCGTCCGGTGTGGCGCAAGCTGCGTTGCAGCGCAATCTGGAACGCTGGAAGGCGCAATTGCAGCAACCTGTCGGCACCTCAACACAGTAGGGATTTTCAGTGATTTTTCGACCTCTTTTAGCGGCCCTCGCCGCTGTCGCTCTGGCGGGATGTGCAACCGATCCCGCGCCGAATGAACAGCTGCGCCTGACCCGGCAAGCGCTTGAGCAAGCCAGCGCGGTCGGCGCCGTCGCCGAGGAGTCGGCCGAATTGAAACTGGCCGAAGACAAATTCGCCCGGGCCGAGGCCGACATGGCCGACCAGTCCTACAAGGACGCGCGCATGCAGGCCGAGCAGGCCGAACTGGATGCCCGCCTGGCCGAAGCCCAGGTGCTGACTCGCAAGAGCCAGGAGCAACTGAACGTGCTCAACACCCGCATCACCCGCTTGCGCAAGCAATTGCAGTTGGGGGAAGCCCAATGAGCCGGCTGATCCGTGGGATGAGCGCCGTGCTGCTGGCCGGCGCCATGTTGGGTGGCTGTGCCACCCATCCGAACAGCGAGCAGGCCCTGCAGCAGGCGGCCGGCGATTTCCAGAAGGTCAAGGAAGACGCCAATGTGCTGCGCTTCGCGCCCAAGGATGTGATCCGCGCCGGGGAGTCGCTGGCCCGTGCCGACCGCCTGTCCAGCTACTGGGGCAGCGGCGCCGATGTGGAGCATTACGCCTACCTGAGCCGTCGCTACAGCGCGATTGCCCGGGAACATACCGAGCAGGGGCTCAACGCAGAGCGCGGCGCGAAGCTGGAACTGGAGCGCCAACGCCTGCAACTGGCCCTGCGCGAAAGCAAGCTGTCGAGCGTGCAACAGCAGGGCAAGTGGCTCGAAGAGCAGATCACCAGCCTCGCCACCCAGACCGACCGCGGCCTGGTGATGACCCTGGGGGACGTGCTGTTCGACACCGGTGACGCGGAGCTAAAAAACTCGGCCAACCGCACAGTGCTGAAAATCGTGCAGTTCCTGCAACTGAACCCCAAGCGCGTGGTGCGTATTGAGGGGTATGCGGACAACACCGGCGGCGAGCAGGAAAACCTCAGGCTGTCCCGCGAGCGTGCACAATCGGTGGCCGATGTGCTGGTGGACCTGGGTATCGATGAAAAACGCATTCAGGTTGAGGGGTATGGCGACCAGTACCCGGTGGAGGCCAACGCCTCCGAGCGGGGCAGGGCGCAGAATCGCCGCGTGGAAATCGTCTTCTCCGACGCGAAGGGCCAATTGGGCGCTGCTCGCTAGGCGCCTGGCGCAGGTCAAAATGTGGGAGGGGGCTTGCTCCCGATAGCGGTGGTTCAGTCAACATCTTTGACGACTGACACGCTGCTATCGGGAGCAAGCCCCCTCCCACATTTGTTTTGAGGTACAGCTGAAAGCTCTATCCTAAACCCTTACAGTTTTTGCTGTCACTGCCGCGCGGCCTCGACTATTGTGGCAACTGTCCCCGTACACTTCTAAACTGTGCCGGTATGTTCCACACAAAAATAAAACGCCCGTGAAATCGAGTGCTGCGTCATGACCAATCTGTTGCTTTACCAACGTATCGCCCAGCAACTGGCTGAGGACATCCGGCGCGGTGTCTATCAACCGGGGGAGCGTGTGCCTTCGGTGCGCAAGATGAGTTCCCAGCTCAACGTGAGTCACGCCACGGTCTTGCAGGCCTATGCCAACCTGGAAGACCAGGGGCTGATCAGGGCGCGGCCACAGTCCGGCTATTACGTGCACCAGACGCCCGCGCTCACCGCGCCGACGCCGGATATCGCACGGGTCGAACGCCCGGGGCTGGTCACCCGCAGCAGCATCATTCAACAGGTATTGGGCGAGTCGCGCCGCGAAGGCGTGTTTCCCCTTGGCGCCGCGGTGCCGAGTGTCGACTACCTGCCGGTGCGAGCACTGCACCAGCAGTTGGCCAAGGTCACGCGCTTCCAGAGCCCACGGGCCTTCAGCTACATGTTCAGCCCCGGTTTCGAGCCGCTGCGCCGCCAGGTGGCGATCCGCATGCGTGATGCCGGCGTGGTGATTGACCCATCCGAAGTGGTGATCACCCATGGCTGCGTCGACGCGTTGCAGATGTCCCTGCGCGTACTGACCCGTCCCGGCGACCTGATCGCCGCCGAGTCGCCGACCTATTACGGCTTGCTGCAACTGGCCGATCTGCTCGGCCTCAAAGTGATCGAAATTCCCAGCGACCCCTCCACCGGTATGAGCCTGGAAGCCCTGCAGCTGGCGGCCAACCAATGGTCGATCAAGGCGCTGGTGCTGACCACACGCTTGAGCAACCCGCTGGGTGGCACCATGCCCGAAGAGCGGCAGAAGCAACTGCTGCGTCTGGCCTCGGATTTCGATATCCAGATTGTCGAGGACGATATCTACGGCGAGTTGATGTTCGAACTGGGCCGCACCAAGGCGCTGAAAGCCTATGACCGCCTGGACCGGGTCATTTACTGCTCGAGCTTCTCCAAGACGCTGTCGCCCGGTGTGCGCATTGGCTGGATGATTGCCGGTAAATATCAGCAGGAGATCCAGCGCCTGCAGATGTTCAGTACCCACTCGGCGTGCAGCGTCACGCAGATGGGCGTCGCCGCATACCTGGAGAACGGTGGCTATGACCGCCACCTGCGCTACATCCGTCAGGAATACCGCAAGAACCTCAGCGCTTTCCAGCTGGCAGTGCAGCAGTACTTCCCTGAAGGCACGCAGATGACCCGGCCTACCGGCGGTTTTATCCTGTGGGTCAGCTTGCCGGGGCGCGTCAATACTCAGGAGTTGCATGTGCGCGCGCTGCAACAGGGCATCAGCATTGCGCCCGGGCTGATCTTCAGCAATACAGAACAGTTCAACCATTGTATTCGGCTCAACTGTGGCACGCCATGGAACCGCGAAGCAGAGCGGGCGCTGATGACCCTGGGGATGCTGGCCAGCCAATTATGCCAGGAGACCAGCGCCGGTCTCTGAGGCGCAGAACCGGGACAATTCCTGCACGGGTGTGATTGCCGCGCTTGTCATGCTGCGCACAACAAGCGAGCATATGGCCTTCTGCCGTTAATGCTGTTGGCGATATGAATTCGATTTTTCGCGCTGTAGGGATGATTGGCCTGTTAACGCTGTGCAATGTCGGCGTCTTAATGGCGGCCGCGCCCGTATCGGACACCAGGTCTGCGCCAAGTGCCGAACAGGCGGCCTCCACGAAAAAAACGGCAGAGGCCAGGAAAGCCACGGTCGCCAAGAAAAAGCGCGCCTCGGCCAGAAAAAAATCCAGATCAGCTCGTGAGGTCGCCCAGACTAAACTGCCACCGGCACAACTGGACCTGTCGCTGCCGTCCGACATGGTCAGGCATTTACAGCCTATCGGTACCATGCCCAAGCCCAAAAGCGTACCGCTGCTACCGCCGATGTTCGGCGACAAGCCCACCGATAACAGCGCGTTTCAGATCAACGGCCGCTTGCTCAGCAATGAGATGAAGCTGCAACTGCGCAACGAAGAACGCCGTGATGTTGAAGGTGCGGCGCTGGATTTCGAATTCAAGCAATAACTATTGCGCACATGTGAGGAGCTGGATCGACCATTTGTCGCGGACTGGTCAGTCACTTGTCTTTTCCGTGAAAAACCCTCGTTGGACCGTTTTAAAACGGTTGTTCAGGGGCGTACCCTAGCTCCGCCATCCCATTGAGTCGTCGAGGACCTGCCGGTCATGAAATGCCGTGAAGGCTGTGGTGCTTGCTGCATCGCCCCCTCTATCAGTTCGCCATTACCCGGAATGCCCAAGGGCAAGCCGGCGGGCGAACGCTGCCTGCACCTGTCGGTCGAACAGCTATGCCAGCTGTTCGGCAAGCCCGAGCGCCCGGCGGTGTGCAGTGACTTCAAGGCGGATCTGGAGGTGTGCGGCACCGACCAGGCTGATGCAATCCGGCTGATCGGCTGGTGGGAACAGATGACGGCGGCTTGATGGGCTTTACTCTCGGAACTTCAACAATAAGGAATACAACGATGGGTTCGCTGAAACGAATGGCTGTGCTGTGCGGTTTCACGGTGTTGTTCGCGGCCACCGCGCAGGCCGAGGACTGGCAGGTGGCCAAGGACGAAGACGGCATCAAAGTGTCCCTGAGCGAGGTTGCCGGCTCCAAGTACAAGGCCTATCGCGGTGTCACCCTGATCAAGGCGCCCGTGGCGAAAATCCAGGCCCTGCAGGAAGACGTCGCCGCTGCCTGTTCATGGATTCACGAATGCAAATCCCAGAAGCTGGTGGACAAGAAGGGCGATGAGGCCTGGACCTACACCCAGTTCAACGCACCGTTCCCGGTGACTGACCGTGATTCCTACACCCACATCACCACCACCAAAAACGCCGATGGCGGTATAACGCGCACATTGCAGGGCGTGCCGACCTACAAGCCGGAAGAAAAAGGCTACGTGCGCGTGGCGCAGGTCGAGGGTTTCTGGAAGCTCGTACCCAAGGGCGATAACCAGACCGAGGTCACCTATCAGGTGCACACGGAGCCGGGCGGCAGCGTGCCCTCCTGGTTGGCCAACAAGTTCGTGGTGGACGCGCCGTTCAACACCTTGAAAGCCCTCAAGGAACACGCCGAGAAATAACCGCTGTCGATCAGGTGCCTGTGGCCTTGAGTGGAACGTTTGACGAGCCCTCAAGGTCCAGATGGATGTGAGCCCACACATGGGTTTTATCGAGGAGGCACCGATGCAAATGTGGCAAATTACCTTCGTTGACGATCACGGTGTGCAGGCCGTGGAGCAGTTCGACTGCGACCACAAGCCCAGCCTCGAAGATGCGGCGCACATGATTCGCAACAAACTCGTGCCGGTCGCCGCCGAACTCGACCTCAACGACCTTGAGGGCCGTAAGCCGGAGCCTACGGTCAAGATCCTCAAAGACCAGAACAGTATCCAGATCCTCGACATTTCGCCCGCCGCCTGAACATTCCCTGTTTGCCAGTGCAGCCCCTCTGGTGGAGGTGATAGCTTCGCGCTACTCTGCAAGCGAGATCAGCGAATGATTCGCTAGGTACTGGTCTTGTCAGCTACATGCTTGTTTTCCCTGCGGTGCAGTCATTGCCGTGGTGCTCGCGCCAGCAGCGCGCGGGCTTCGGGAGGCACGGAAAGTCTATCCATCGGTTTTAGGAGGACGTTTCATGAGCACAGCCTATCAAGAAGACATCAGCACCCACGTCCTACGCCGCATGAAAGAAGGCGGTTTTGACTTTTCACGGTTTCACCCCATCGAGTTCTACGCGATTTTCCCGGATGAAGAACGGGCGCGCAGGGCGGCGGGTGAGTTTCGCGGCGAGTCCCTGAATGCCCAGGTCAGTGCGCGCGATGACGGCGCCTGGTATCTGGAATTGAGCAAGATCATGTCAGCCACCTACGACGGCATAGGAGACTTCGAGCAGGACTTTGAAGCGGTGGTCGAGCCGTTGGGCGGGATCATTGAAGGATGGGGCGTCAAGCAGGAGGTGCGTGGGTTACCCATGTAGCTGTTTGCACAAGCACAGCGTATCGGCTGACCTTTGGGTCGGCCGATTTTGTTTGTGCCGTGGGAAAACGCTGCGCGGGTTTTTCGAAAGCAAAAAAAAGCCACCCAAGTCGGGTGGCCTAAAGGGAAGATCGTTGCGCTGAAACTGTAGGACGCGTCCTGTTCAGCAGATGTTGGCGATTATCCGCAGCTTGCGCCGCGCAGTGAAATCAAGTCTGACTATGCTGTTGATAGTAAAACGCCGCCTTGCGATGAAGCAGGCGGCCATGCGCTGGGTATTCTGTGCACCAGGACGGTGCTGGCAGATCCCGGCGGCCATTCAACTCACTGATGTTCAAGTGTTTATGCCGCTGGCACGGGCCTTGCGATAGTGCTCGTGTCCGGGTGACAAGGAGTTCGGCATGATCCGCACTTATTTCGACGAAATGTACGACGGGGCAGGGCAGGTACGCCCCCATTACCGCGAATTCGCCCGTTGGCTGGCGCTGACCCCGCCCGAACTGTTGGCCCAGCGTCGGCGCGAAGCCGATTTGCTGTTTCACCGTGCGGGTATCACCTTCACCCTCTATGGCGACGAGCAAGGCACTGAACGCCTGATTCCCTTCGACATCATCCCCCGCAGCATTCCGGCCAGTGAATGGCAGATTGTCGAGCGCGGCTGCATCCAGCGGGTCAAGGCGCTGAACCTGTTTCTTGCCGACCTGTATCACGAACAGCGCATTATCAAGGCGGGCATCATTCCCGCCGAACAGGTACTGGCCAACGAGCAATACCAACTGGCCATGCAGGGTCTGAATCTGCACCGTGACCTGTATTCACACGTCTCCGGGGTTGATCTCGTACGCGATGGCGACGGCACTTATTACGTACTGGAAGACAACCTGCGTACACCCAGCGGTGTCAGCTACATGCTCGAAGACCGCAAGATGATGATGCGCCTGTTTCCCGAACTGTTTGCCGCCCAGCGCATTGCACCGATCGATCATTACCCCAACCTGCTGCTCGACACGCTCAAGAGCGCCAGCCCTATCGACAACCCCAGCGTTGTGGTACTGACTCCGGGACGCTTCAACAGCGCCTTCTTCGAACACGCGTTCCTGGCCAGGGAAATGGGCGTTGAGCTGGTGGAAGGCGCCGACCTGTTCGTGCGCGATGACCACGTGTTCATGCGCACCACCGACGGGCCCAAGGCCGTGGATGTGATCTACCGTCGCCTTGATGACGCGTTTCTCGATCCGTTGGCATTCAACCCCGATTCCATGCTCGGTGTGCCCGGTCTGCTCGCGGTCTATCGCTGTGGCAATGTGGTGCTGGCCAACGCGATTGGCACTGGCGTGGCGGATGACAAGTCGGTGTACCCCTTCGTTACCCAGATGATCCGTTTTTACCTGGATGAAGAACCGATCCTGAAGAATGTGCCAACCTTTCAATGCCGCAAGCCTGACGAATTGTCCCACGTGCTGGCCAACCTGCCGCACCTGGTGGTCAAGGAAACCCAGGGCTCCGGCGGCTACGGCATGCTGGTCGGGCCGGCATCCAGCGCCGCCGAAATCGAAGCCTTTCGCGCACGCATCAAAGCCAAGCCCCACGCTTATATCGCCCAGCCTACCCTGTGTTTATCCACGTGCCCGACCTTCGTCGACAACGGCATCGCCCCGCGCCATATCGACCTGCGCCCGTTCGTGCTGTCCGGCAAGGAAACCCGCGTGGTGCCCGGCGGCTTGACGCGTGTGGCGCTGCGCGAGGGCTCGCTGGTGGTCAACTCGTCCCAGGGTGGCGGCACCAAGGACACCTGGGTGGTGGAGGACTGATGCCATGTTGAATCGAGCTGCCTTGCACCACCTGCGGGGAAACCTCCACGCCACCTTCATCCCCTCGGTGCGCCAGTTGGGCGACGCCATTTACGGTTCCTGCACGGAGGCCCCATGAGACTTTCCATCAGTCACGAAACCACCTACCACTACGAAGACCAGGTGCGCGCCAGCATCCAGTACCTGCGCCTTACACCCCACGACAGCGAGCGCCAGCAGGTCATCAGTTGGCAGCTCGACCTGCCGCGCCCGGTGCGCGCCCAGGTGGACCCGTTCGGCAACATCCTGCATGTGCTGACCCTGGATGAACCCCACGATGCAATCGTTATCCGTGCTCGCGGCCAAGTGGAGATCGACGAGCTGCGTGAAGCGGAGCACGAGGGCCAGTCGGCATTTCCTTTCCTGCGCTGCACCCGCCTGACCGAGCCGGACGAGGCTCTGCGCGGCTTTGCCGACCAGCACTGTCATCAACGCCGTGACCGCAGCGCGTTGATCGACCTGATGCACGCGCTCAACCAAACCATGGTTTACACGCCCGGCGCCACCGAGGTCGATACCTGCGCGGCCCAGGCCTTCGCTGGCGGGGCGGGCGTGTGCCAGGATCATACCCACGCGTTCCTGGCCTGCGCGCGCAGCCTGGGGATTCCGGCGCGTTATGTGTCGGGGTATTTATACAGCGAAGACAGCACGCACCTGGCCAGTCACGCCTGGGCCGAAGCCTGGCTGGAAGGCGCGTGGTACAGCTTTGACGTGACCAACCAGATGGCGCGGCCGGAGCGGCACCTCAAGCTGGCGGTGGGCCTGGACTACCTCGACGCGTGCCCGGTGCGTGGCATGCGCCGGGGCGGCGGGCAAGAGCAGATGCACGCCAGGGTAGTGGTCATGCCGACGCCGGTGATCGCTGTGCAGCAGCAATAATCGCACTGTTCCCACAACATAAAACTCAGGGTTGGGATTTACGCCCGGCCATGTGCTTCAAATACCCCACCAGCAAATCCAGTTCGCTGTCGGGCAACACATTGGCGGCGAACGCCGGCATCTTCGCCTGTGGCCAGTGCCGCATGCTTTGCGGGTCGCGAATATAGTGCTTGAGAAAATCGCCGCTGAAATACTCGGTGGGGCTGTAGGGAATATTCAGGTCCGGGCCCACCTCTGCATCCCCGGCGCCATTGAGCCGATGGCAGGCCAGGCAGTTTTTCTGGAACAGCGCAAAGCCCTGGTTGATCGGATCATTCGCCGCCAGCTTCGGGTCGGGCAATAACGCCGGGAAACGCTCGGCCACGGTCTTCAACTGTTTGATCCGGGAAACCTGAAACGGCCACTGCTCCGGGCTGATCGGTCCCGCCTGCGGGTCGGTCCACACCAGGTAAAAAGGCCCGGCGCCAGGTTTGCCTGACGTCAGGGGTGGCCAGGGGTGGGCCGGGTCTTCCACCGCCAGCCAGGCGCGGGCGCCGGTTGTTTCCAGCAGGGGCGCGGCGCTGAGTTCGGCCGCAAACCCATCCAGGGCGACCGCCTGCAGATGACTCTGCGGCGCAAGCCCCGGCAGCAGTACCGCCAGCGGCACTGCGCGATACGTCATGTCGCGCTTGTAGGAAACGTCATCAATGATGTGCACCGTCTGCGCATCCGGGTGTTCGAGCAGCTCGGCGGTCTGCCAGGTCTTGCTGGTGTGGTCCAGTTCGATGGTCAATTGCGCGGCGCCGGCTGGCACGCTGAGCAGCAGGGCGAACAGCGCAAGGATCGTTTTCAACAGTGAGTCCGTTTTCAAGTGGCGATGACCTGCAAGATAGCGGAAATCAGCATGTAAAAAGACAGCCCCTGCAACGGGATCGCTATGCGCAATGCCTCGCAGGTGCTGTCAAAAACTGTAATTCTGATGCGGTGGGTGCACAGAACTCGTGGCTCGGATCGTTACCCGATAACCTTGGTTAAATTGGGCAGGATCAAAATCAATGTGGTGGCGAAAAGAATAAGTCCCGCCTGACGTACTTTCGAATGTTTGAACATGGCTGACTGCCTTTTGTTGTTATTCCTGAGCGTCAAATGCGTGCCGTTGAATTCAGTATCGCGATCTGGCGTGACATTTTTCTTACAGCTGCTCCAGCAAAACCCGGCAGCAACCTCTTACTGAGTTCAACCTTAGAGCGCTCGTTCTTGCAGTCTTAGACTCATTTCATATCAGATAATCGTCATTCGAGATTAAAAAGGCATAAGGCAGAACGCCATATTGGCGCCAATGCCTTGGCTAGACAGCTAAAACGATTAATCAGGTCATTCGCCCAGGTGCCTACCGTTCGTCCGGGCGCAGGGGGTCAAAGCAGTCAACGCATCCGCCATTGAAACCGTGTCAATCGGGCGTGAATAAAGGCGTACGGGGTGAATGCGCAGTTCTGCGCTTGCGTTGCAGGTATGTTTCAAGGCAGGCTCTGGGTGTTCATTATTCCCATCGCCGTGTCAGGTATTTTTTATGTCGCTACGCGTCTGCATTCTGGAAACCGATATCCTGCGCCCTGGCTTGATCGATCAGTACCAGGGTTATGGGCAGATGTTCAAGCGTCTGTTTTCCCGGCAGCCCATTGCTGCCGAGTTTGTCGTCTACAACGTTGTGCAAGGCGAATACCCGCCAGATGACGAAACTTTTGATGCGTATCTGATCACCGGCAGCAAGGCCGATTCCTTCGGCACCGACCCCTGGATCCAGACCCTCAAAACGTATGTGCTGGAGCGTTACGCGCGCGGCGATAAATTGCTCGGCATTTGTTTTGGTCACCAGTTATTGGCATTGCTGCTCGGCGGCAAGACCGAACGCGCAAGCCAGGGTTGGGGCATGGGCATCCACGATTACACGCTCGATGCCAAGGCCCCGTGGATGAGCCCCGAGGTGCCGGAACTGACCCTGCTGATCAGTCACCAGGACCAGGTCACCACGTTGCCGGCCAATGCCACGGTTATCGCCTCGAGTGAGTTCTGCCCCATCGCCGCGTATCACATCGGCGACCAGGTGCTGTGCTTCCAGGGCCACCCTGAGTTTGTCGCTGACTATTCGCGCGAGCTGCTGGAAATTCTTCAGACGACTCTTGGGGAAAAGGTCTACACCCAGGGCGTCGCAAGCCTTGAGCGAGACCACCACGGCGCGACTGTGGCGGAATGGATGATGCGCTTCGTGGCGCACAAGCCCGAGTCGGCTTAAAGCCAGCCCGACCGCTTGAAGCTGGCCCACAGACTGATGCAGCCGGTGGCAATCAACCCGAGTACCGCGAAGTAGCCGTAGTGCCATTGCAGCTCGGGCATGTTCTGGAAGTTCATCCCATAAATCCCCGCCACCGCCGTGGGGAATGCCAGGATCGCCGCCCAGGCGGCGAACTTGCGCTGTACCACGCTCTGGCGTGACGCCTCCAGCAACACCCCGATCTCGATGGTCTGGCTGGCGATATCGCGCAGGGTGGTAAGGTCTTCCATCTGCCGCGTCACGTGGATCTGCACGTCCCGGAAGTACGGGCGCATGTTCTTGTCGATGAACGGGAAGCTCAGCTTCTGCAGTTCCTGGCTGATCTCCACCATCGGCGCCACATGGCGCTTGAGTCGCAGCACATCGCGGCGCAGGCCGTGGATCTTCTGGATGTCGCGCTCGCTCAGCGAGCTGCACAGCACGTTGCGCTCCAGCTCATCGATCTCGGCATGGATCGCCTCGCTCACGGGCTGATAGTTCTCGGTGACGAAATCCAGCAGCGCATAGAGTACGAAATCTTCCCCATGCTCCAGCAACAGCGGCCGCGCCTCACAGCGCTGACGCACAAAGCCGTAGGACGCCGAGTGACCGTTGCGCGCGGTGATGATGTAGCCATTGCCGGCAAAGATATGGGTTTCGATAAACTCCAGCTTGCCGTTCTCGCGCACCGGCGAGTAGGTGACGATAAACAGCGCATCGCCGAAGGTCTCGAGCTTCGGGCGGCTGTGCTTTTCCATCGCATCTTCGATTGCCAGTTCGTGCAGGTTGAACTGGCGTTGCAGGTTGGTCAGCTCCAGGGTGGTGGGCTCTTCCAGCCCGATCCATACAAAATGACCCGGTTTGGCGGCCCAGGCCGCGCCTTCATCAAGGGTGATATCCGTGACTTTCTTGCCATCGCTGTAGACGGCGGCCGCAACAACTCTACCCATGATGCTGATCACTTCTATCGTGAGGACAGGAGTTGGGCAGCTTAGTCTGATTGACGTTCCGTTGTTACTCGATGGCATTTCACGTCGTTCAGGTGTTCTTCAGGAGCGCGCGCTCTGCAACGTCACGGTCCATCTGCGCGATGCATTCATCCATCTGCGTCTGACATGCTTGCATCAAGGCCGGAATGTCATCCGTCGTCAGACCAATCGTAGGAATCGGCGGCAACGACCGTATGAGTACATCGCCACTGTTCCAGTGATTGAGTTGCATATGCGTGACGTAATTGCTCACGCACACCTGCACCACCGGCACACCCGCGGCAATCGCCATGTGAAAGGCGCCTTTTTTGAACGGCAATAAACCCTTGCCCAGGTTTCGCGTGCCCTCCGGGAACACCCAGATCGACGTGTCTTCATGTTGCAGGGTACGCGTGGTGGTGAGCATCGCCCGGCGCGCCTTGTGCGCATTGCCCCGGTCGATCAGCACATTGCCCGCCAGCCAGAACAGCTGGCCGAACAGCGGCACCCATTTCAGGCTCTTCTTGGCGATACACACGGTACGGTGGGGCACCACGGTGCCCAGCACAAACAGGTCGTAGTTGGACTGATGATTGGCGATCACCACGCAGGGCCCCGGTTTCTGACGCAGCGAGTCGACGTTCGCCTTTACATTCAGGCGCAGGATCCACATCGCCGGCACTGCGTACAGGCGGGCACACAAGCGACTGTTGTCCGGATTGAATGGCCGGCAAATACCCAACAGCACGCCTAGCACACCGGCGACCATAAAGTGCAGACCCATCAACAACATACGTAACAGAAACAGCATCGACACGGCCCATCGAGACAAAAGGTGGCGCAGTGTACGGATGTGCACTGTATTCGGCAATTGACCCTAAGGACGTCGGAGATAGCCGATGTTTAAGCACATGTTTCAACAATCGCTGACAAACCCCTTCTAGAGCGGCTAGGAAAGTTTCGGATTCTCTTGTAAGAAAAAGCCCGACACGAGGTCGGGCTTCGGTGAGCGCTGTGCAGGAGGCTTAACTGAGGCCGTGGCTCTGGTCCTGGATGATTGCCTCATCCAGTGCCTCCAGCAGTGCCTTGCGCACCTTCAATTTGGTCTGCTTGTGCGCAGTCATATTGATCTTTTTCAACTGCCGCGCCGCTTCCAGGGCCGCCGCGTGCAATTCCTCAGGAGCCACCACCTTGTCGAGGAAACCCGCTTGCAGCGCGCCGTGCGGGTCAAACATCTCGGCGTTGATCACCGAGCGGTGAAAGGCCGACTTGCGCAGACGGTCCCGCGCCAGCTCGATACCGGCGTGGTGCATGGTCATGCCGATCGCCACTTCGTTCAGGCCAATGCTGAACGGGCCCTCCACGCCGATCCGATAATCCGCCGACAGCAGCAAGAACGCGCCCTTGGCCACCGCATGCCCGGGGCACGCGACAATCACCGGGAACGGATGCGACAACAGGCGCCGCGCCAGCGTCGAACCGGAAGTTACCAGGCCGATGGCCTCCTTGGGGCCTGCGGTCATTACCTTCAAATCATAACCCCCCGACAGAATGCCCGGCGTCCCGGTGATGACCACCACCGCGCGATCCTTCTCGGCCTGATCCAGCGCCTCATTAAAAGCGCTGACCACCGCCGGAGAAATGGCATTCACCTTGCCGTTGCTCAAGGTCAGGGTCGCGATACCTTCTTCGAAGTGGTAGGCAATCAACTCACTCATGACGCGTTTCCTTGCAGGACTTGTTAGAGAAGAATGCAGCAGACGTTACCCACCACGCACGCCTCGGTAAAGCGCCGTGACTGACTACCCAGTCAGGCTTTTCCCACACCTGCAAGGGTAGATGGCCCGGAGCAGGGTGTGAAAGGCGAGTCAGAGCCATGCCACCAGTGCCCGAGAATGGCACAATCACCGCCCTCGTCGGGGGCGTCCTGACGGAGCGATCTAACCGCATGAAAATTCTGAAAAAAACCTTTGCCATCAGAAAGGCTTTCGACTACATTAGCGCGCCTCGACAGACTGAACTGGTTTGCCGAGATACGGTGAAGTGTCCGAGTGGCTTAAGGAGCACGCCTGGAAAGTGTGTATACAAGAAATTGTATCGAGAGTTCGAATCTCTCCTTCACCGCCAAATTATGAAAACGCAAACCCCTGATTTTCCTAGAGAAAGTCGGGGGTTTGTGGTTTTTGGCGTTCCAAAAACAGCCCCATGGGACCGCCATGGGACTGGTGCTTTATTTTGGTGCGAAAAAAGCGGGTGTCAGCGCACGGGTTCGGTTGCTGCCAAAAGAAAACTTCTTGAGGTCGTTGATCGCTGCCCTATAGTCACTCTTCAGTGCACAGAACAGGGCGGCGAGGCTTAACGCATATGCCGTCAAAACATGCCCCGCTGACCAGATGAAAGGATGCCTCATGAGAGCGACCGTAGATCTAAAGCTCGCGTACGCCATTATCGGTAGGCCCCAAAGCGAAGAACTCAGCCAGCTGTATCAAAATGTTGATGTGACGATTGAGCAAGTACAGAGTGGCCGTGATCAGCAACTGATTATCAACTTGCATGAGCCATTAGACGATTTGGCCGAGTTCAACCAGGTATGGGTGACTGTCAACGGACGGGTGCAGGAGGGTATAGGGAGATTAGACGCAGGCCGCAATCGCATTCTCGTGACGCTGTACCGTCACCAAACCGGATAGAAAGGAACCCCACCCTGCGGCCGCACTGGTTACAATGAGCCATCATTCAAGGAAGGTGCTTTTTATGAGTAACGTGACAAATCACTACTATTACTTTGCATTCAAAGACTCCGCGGAAGGACCTAGCACAGAGCGAAATACAGCTGCGACACTTGGAATGCTTGAACAGAAGGTCACGCGACAGTTTATTCAGCATGCGAAGAAAGTCGCCGGGGCAGCTCCTGATGCCTTTATGTCGTGCTGTACCTACCTGGGCGAAATGACCAGTGCAGAGTTTCACGAAGGGTTCGAATAACGCCACTTATGTTCAAAAGGCCCCACACCTTGCCCAGGTGTGGGGCCTTTTTGTGTCCTACCGCTTGCCGGAATTCCTTGCACTGACCTATCCCCCTCGTGTGCGAAAAATTGCCGGAGACCCGATGCCCTGTATCTGCTCCAGGAGCGCGCGAGATTGAGCGTTGGTTACTGACCAGTTAGGCCTCTTGGATTCTTTTCGCGATGGCTTGCAGCTCATCCCAAGGCACAGCACGCTGGCCATGGAAGCTGCAACTGGGGGAGTGAATGAATTCCTCAGCCTTTTGGTGCTCAGGTTGTTGAACCTTGCATTTTCTACATGAAATTACGCCCATGCAGATTTGCCACCTAGCGCTCCAGTCAATTAGGTCATCTTTAGCTGTCATAAAATCGCTACGAATTACATTTTTATAGAGATGCCCGAGATCGGATTTTCGTTCCTTAAGTTCTTGAATATTTCCGACTAAACGGCGCGAGTGCGATTGAGTCGATGTTCACAGCTTTGGATAAAGCTGCCGCACAACGCGTTCCAAGCCTCTTGCATCTTGATCTTGTGGTGTGTTGGGCGGCAGAACTCTACTGTGCCATTGCGAGTGGCTGAAGTTTCAGTGCCATTTGGAGCATTCCTACGACGTCTGGGCCATCCTCATTGATCCAAGTTCCGTAGTGCTGGCGGATCATGTTGCCATTGGTGTGCCCCATCTGTTCAGCGATCCAATCGATTGAGGCAATGCCCGTCGTCAGCAACTGACTGGCGTAAGTGTGCCGGCACTGACCAGGTCCTCGATAGCGAACCCCGGCTGCGAGTAAATGAGCCTTGAAAAACCGGTCTCGTACGACAAAGTCGTTGGCGTGGGGCAGGCCGCTTTTGGTGTTCAAGAATACAAAATGCAGCGTGTGCCGTCGTACCGTCTTGTTGTCCCGCTCAACAATCTCTACGGTTTCCGCTTTTCGCTTTCGCGTTAGCGCATCTACCTTGCGCAAGGCATCCCACGCCGGGGCCAACAGGCGAACCTTGCGCATTGAGCGCCGGGTTTTCGTGACCCGATAGGCGCCGCGTACCTTTGATCGGCGAAAGGTCACCGTCCCTTGTTCCAGGTCGACATCCTCCCACGCCAGGGCAATGGTCTCGGATACCCGGGGGCCGGCCCAAATCATGAACTGCACCATCAACAGCTCAAGCGTGCGGGTGGTCGGTGTTTCGAGGATCTGCTTAATTTCCGCCCGGGTAAACGGGTCCGGCGCCTCGGGATCAGGCAGGCGCACCATCAAGCCTTCGGTGGGATCGTGGGCGACTTTCATCCGAGTTCGGTAGAGCCGGAACACTTGGCGCACGTTGCTGATGATGTCGCGGATGGTCTTGTTTTTCAGGGTTTTGGACAGCGTGCCCTGGATCCACTCCTGCAGGTCCAAGTGATCGATCGCGTTGATCTGCACCTTGCCCCAGCGTGGCCGTACATGCACCTCGGCCTTGTTTGCGTAACCTCGATAACTCGATGCCGCCACGCTGTTGGCTTTAATCCGCAACCACAGGTCCAGGTAGTGACCAAAGGTGTTTTCCACCAGCCTGGCTGAGTTGGGGAAGTGGCGTGCGTAATCAAAGCTACCGGACTCAATCTCGTATTCAATGATGGCGAGCAAGCGCTTTGCCTGGGCCACTGTGGCCGGCTTGTTTCCTCCTGGTATTGATTCGCGGCATTTTTCGCCGTCGTATTGAAAATAGATTCTCACGGAATTGCCGCGAGCTTCGACCCCACTCATGTAAACCCCTAAAGCTGTACTGGTATAGCGACAGTCTGACGATCGGAAACAAAAAGGCCCGTTTCCGGGCCAAGTATCTTGAAGCGCATCTTCTGGTGGACGCGGCTTATGGTTTGGACTTGTGGTTGCGAAGATGAGCATTCTGCAACTGGCGCCGCCGGCTGCATTTCAGGTGATTACCCTGGGCGCGCCACCTGCCACACTGGTCGCAGAGGCTGGTGTAGTCGATGTTCCAGGGAAAGCGTGGCACAGGTGACCGGTCGGAGCGGTTAGACATGACGCATGGCCCCCCGGGTTTGAGGGGCGGCGAGCAGCCTGGCCACCACCGCCGCATCCGTTTCGCTAAGTTCGCCTAGGGTGTTGGCCATCTGGCTGAGGCTTTCGAGGCGGGTTCGCGATTCAGGAGTTTTGTGCACCAGGTAGCCAATGACGGCCGCGCCGATAATCGCGGTGGCCACCAGGTGTCGTGCCGGTGTGATAGCCTTCGTGCCGCTGCTGCTTTGGGTCTGTGCTTGCATGGTTTAGTCCTCGGTGGTGGTTGGGTGTCGGGGAGCTGCAACTCCTCGACACTGCTTTTCAAAAAGTCAGTCCTTGCGGGCCAGGTGGATCACCAGGCCGTCGAAAGTCGGATCGTGCTCAGCGCATGATTGCCACTCCAGTACCCTCAAAATTTGTTGCCTACTGCAGTCGTCCACCAGGATTTCGCGCTGGCCACAGGCTGCCCGAACTTCCAGAATTTCCAGCAAATGGTCCTCGCCATACGCACCGGCCTGGATGATCGGCGCGCTTTCGCCCGCGAAGTCCAGGCGATCCTGCACG
Source organism: Pseudomonas sp. Leaf59 (assembly GCF_920984685.1). Classification (NCBI taxonomy): domain Bacteria; kingdom Pseudomonadati; phylum Pseudomonadota; class Gammaproteobacteria; order Pseudomonadales; family Pseudomonadaceae; genus Pseudomonas; species Pseudomonas sp. Leaf59. The sequence goes on from NZ_CAKLBR010000002.1 coordinate 25,607, forward strand.
GCCTGTAGCTTGCAGGTTTTGTCGTCCCTGGCGTTGCCCATAAACACTTGGATCTGCATCGGTCTTGCCCTCCTTTACGCCTTGAATGTCCAGCATTTCACTGTGGTTGGCCGGGGTTGTGAACACGGGTTGCGGCTATTGAACGCAGCACGCACAGCGCTGTGTACGGCCTTGTTGCTGTCCAGAAACTTGCGGGAGCGGGACTCTTTGAGCAGGTCGCGCAACGTGGCCACATCGGCCAACTTCTGTTTGTGTTCGGCGCCATGGAGGCCGAGCAGTGGCAAACCGCGCTCAAGCATTTGGAGCGCTCCACCGAGCTGTACCCGAAAGCTGGCAACGACACCCGCATCGATAAGGTCCGCAAGGCCTTGGCAAAACACGCGGCCGCTAATCCGGCCTCCGAATAATCGACTACCCCCCCCCCAGCGGGGACCTGTGGAAGTGAGCCGCCCATTTATGGACCGTCCCACTGAAAACAGGCTCTCCGCCCTATTTGAGCGGCCAGCAATGAGCTTTTCCGGGAAAACCACCACCTTTGTGGAACAGACGATCGAGAACGACGGCTTTTGGCCAGACCTCTCTGTGTCCGAATTCCAGAAGGAACAACGCCTGCCGGCGGAGTACCTGGTAGAGCTGCTGGTCGACACACTGAAAAGCGCCATGGTTGAGGTGAACACCGACCTAGCCCGCGTGAAAGCTACCCTGCAGGGCGCTGGCGTATCGAGCCTGACGGCAGCGGCGGGTGCGGGCACCCCTGCGGCATGGGCCTACGCTCATAAAATCACGCTCTACAAGCGTGCGGTTTACTGCCGCGCCAAAGCCCACTCACTGCCGCAGTTCGCCACCGTCAATCGTCGCGAGAGCGCGGAGAACACCGGCAAGGAAGCCCCTGAACGTGTCGAAACGTTCCTGGCATTCAGCCAACAGGCCGTGCGCGTACTGCAGGGCCGTGGCCGCATCACGGCGGCGCTTCAGTGATCCAGTTGAAGGCGCTGACCGCCTACCTGATGGCTCGCAACCTGGTGGAACCGGAGCAGTTCGACAGCTGGACCGAACAGGTCAGCCTGGAGCTGATCTGGAAGCCCGACCTTGACGGCCTTCACATGGCTGACATGCGCTATCGCGCTGCTTTCTCCCTGGAACGATTCACCGGTAACCCGGGCAGGTTGATGGCCCTGGTCGGCAGTTGGCTTGAAACCCACGACCCCGATCGGGACCGCCACGAATTGCCGGCGCCGCTGTTTGCGATTGAGCCGCTGGACGCTGACAGCTTCGACGTCGACCTGTCCCTGGAGTTCGTTGAGCCCCAATACCTGGCCGAAGATCCAGGCGGCGAGATCGAGGCGTTCGGCAAGACCTGGGCGTTTGTCCCATTCGATCTGTGGACAGCCGAGCAGGGCGAGGTGGGCAGCGATGGCCGCTAGTGCGCTCGATCTGGACATTCGCGGCTTGCTCAACGTCGACGCGCAGCTGGCATTGCTTGAGCTGCCGCCGCAGTTGCGCCGGCGACTGCTGAACAACGTGACCAAGCGCGTGCGGACGATGAGCCGCAAGCGCATGCGGGAGCAGAAGAACCTGGACGGCAGCCCGTTCGCGGAGCGCAAGGGCAGTGCCAAGGGCAAAAAGAAGATGGAAGCCGGCCTGGCCAAGCTGCTGCAGGTCACGCGTGTCAGTTCCGATGAGGCCGAATTGGGCTGGAAAAACGCACTCACCCGATGGGTCGCCTCCCAGCAGCACAACGGCGTCAGCGAGCGGCGCACCGCCGCGCAGATGCGCCGCTGGAACAAAGTCCCCCCAGGAATTGCATGCACCGACAAACAGGCAAAACGCCTGCGCCGGCTGGGCTTTCGCGTGCGGCAGAAGGGCAAAAAAGCGCTGGCCAGGCCGTCAGTGGCTTGGATTCAAGAACACGTCAACTACGCCAAGGCCGGCTTGCTGATCCGCATTTTGAACGATGAAAGAACCGAGACCACCGGCGCGCAAAGCTGGGATATCACCCTGCCCAAACGCCAGTTCCTCGGCGTGGAGACCGGGAGCGAAACCCGCGAGCTGGTTAACCAGGTCTTCCAACAAATCCTTAATTCACCCCGCTAACGAGGCACCGCATGGCAATTGGCAAAGTCAGCGTTAACAATCTCAATCTGGGCCAAGGCGCCGTGACTGAGATCGAGCGCTATTTTCTCTTCATCGGTCCCGGCCCGAAAAACGTCGGCAAATTGATGCCCCTCAACACCGACAGCGACCTGGACGCCTCTCTGGGGCTGCCAGCCAGTGACCTGAAAACCCAGATCACTGCTGCACGCCTGAACGGCGGCGATCGCTGGGCGTGCCTGGCGGCGCCGATTGGGGCCGAAGGGGACTGGAAGACCGCCCTGGAGCAGTCCCAGCAGCAGGGTTTCTCTGTTGAGGCGGTTGTCATCACGCAACCGGTGGTCAAGGCCGCTGAATTGTCAGCGATGCACGACGCCGCTGTCGCGCTTGGCAATGTCTACGGGCGCCGCGTCTTCGTTATGGCCTCCACGTCCAGCCCTACGCCACTGCAGGCTTGGTCCGAATACCTGGTTGACCAGAAAGTGATCGTGGACGGCTTGGCCGCGCCCAGGGTGCTGGTCGTCCCTCAATTGCATGGCAATGACCTGGGCGTGCTGGCCGGACGCCTGGCCAATGCTGCGGTGAGCATCGCCGATAGCCCTATGCGTGTGGCCACCGGTGCGGTGCTGGGCCTTGGCGCCGTGCCCATCGACAAAGACGGTATCCCGTTGCCGTCCTCGATCCGCGCTGAACTGGACAAAGCACGCTTCTCCGTCTCCCAGACCTACCCCGATTACCCCGGCGTGTATTGGGGCGACGGCAACATGCTGGACACCCCGGCCAGCGACTACCAGGTCATTGAATATCTGCGACTGGCGGACAAGGCCGCCCGCCTGGTGCGTCCACTTCTGATCCGCCGCGTCGCCGATCGCCGGTTGAACAGCACCCCCAACAGCATGGCGGTAAACGTCACCGCGCTCATGGCTCCGCTGCGCCGCATGGCCAAGTCGGTGAAGTTCGCCGGCGAGGTATTCCCGGGCGAGATCGAATCGCCAAAAGACGGCGACATCGTGCTGGTCTGGAAGAGCAAAACCTCCGTCGAGGCGTTCATCAAGATCAAGCCCCACAACTGCCCGAAAGACCTCACGGCGAACATCGCCCTGGACCTTTCCAACGACGATTCGGAGTAACACCCCATGTCACGTATTGGCGGCAAAAACTTTGACGTGAACCTGGGCGATCTGCAGGTCCACGTCGAAAGCTGCACCCTGGATATCACCGACAACAGCAAGACTGCGCAAACCCGGGGTGTGCCTGACGGCTACGTCGACGGCGATGTGGCAGCAGCCGGTGAACTGGAGCTGGACTCCACCAACTTCAATCTGCTGATCGAGGCAGCGCGCAACGCAGGCAGCTTCCGCAAGCTCGATGCTTTCGACGCGGTGTTCTTCGCCAAGGCCGGCGACGACGAGCTGCGCATTGAGGCCTTCGGCTGCAAGTTGAAGGTATCCAGCCTGCTGAGCATCGATCCCAAGGGCGGCGAGAAGACCAAGCACAAGGTGCCGTTCGAGGTCACCAGCCCGGACTTCATCCGTATCAACGGCGTGCCGTACCTGGATGCCACTGAGATCGAGGGCATTAGCTGATGGTCTGCCCGTTCGATCGCGCCCAAGCCCTGGAACAACGTCAGCGGGACCAGGCTATCAACGCCCAGTTGGCCCAGGCCCGGCGTGAGTCAGCGGGCCCAAGCCTCACCCACTGCCAGGACTGTGATAACGAGATTCCTGCCGCGCGCCAGGCGCTCGGCGGCAAGACCCGTTGTGTCCCGTGCCAGTCCTTGTTCGAAAAAGGAGTGCAGCGATGAGCACGAATCAGGCGGCCCAGGACACCGCCATCGCACTGGCGAAGGCGTCACCTGCGATCGGTGTAGCGGCCACTGGAGCGACCGGGGCTGTCGACTGGTCGGCTGTCGCCTACATGCTGACTGCCGTTTACATGGTGCTGCAGATCCTGCTGCTGGTTCCCAAGTATCGCCAGATGTTGCGCGATTGGAAGGTGAAGCCGTGAGCCTGCGCGGCAAGATCGCCGCCGGCGCCATCGCGCTCTGCAGCTCCACGTTGGTGCTGTTTCTGGGCACTTGGGAAGGCAACGGCCAGAACACCGTGTATGCAGACAAGCTGGCCGGTGGCCTGCCGACTGTGTGCAAGGGCATCACCCATCACACCAGCCCTTACCCGGTGGTTGTGGGGGATTACTGGTCGGACGCTCGCTGCAACGAGGTGGAGCAGCTAGTGATCAGCAAAGGCCAACTGCAGTTGGCTGACTGCATCACCAACCAACAAGTGGGCCAGAACACTTTTGACGCACTGAGCAGCCATGGCCACAACTTTGGCACGGCCAGCACCTGCGCCAGTCGCGCCGTAGGCCTGATCAACGCCGGCCGAATAAAAGACGGTTGCCAGGCGCTGGCCTGGGCGCCAGACGGCAAAACGCCGGTGTGGGCCTATGTCACCGGCCCCCCGGGCAAAAAGGTGTTTATCCCTGGCCTACATGCGCGTCGGTTGGCCGAAGCGGCGCTGTGCGAGGCGTGGCTGTGATGCGCGACGGCATTTTCATTCTGGTGCTGTGTTTGGTGGGCTGGTTCGGTTTCGACCTGCTGGAAGGCCAACGCAACGCCGCCCGCAGCGAGCGAGACGCCGCGCTGCTTGAAGTCAGCGGCCTGCGAGAGGCGGCGCGTATCAGCGGCGAAATGCTGGCCGCGCGTGACGCCATCGACCTCCAACGTACCCAGGAACTCAACGATGAACGCATCGAAAACGATGGCTTGCGCCGCGCTGTTGACGCTGGCCTTAACCGGTTGCGCCTCAACGCCACCTGCAGCGCCCCAGCCACCCCAGCGGCCGGCGCCGGCCGCGTGGTTGATGCAGCCACCGCCGAACTCACAGCAGACGCTCGACAGGATTATTTCACCCTCAGAGATCAACTCGCCCTCAGCCGGCAAATGATCCTGGGCCTGCAGGACCACGTGCGCAGGGTATGCCTGCGCTGATTCAGCACTTTTCTAACCTCAACGGAGCAACACCATGACCGATACACGCGATATCACCCTGGAAGTCGGCGACAAGGAATTCACCTTCGCACTGACCCCGCAGGACGTGACCAAGTACTTCAATGCCGTGACGCAGACCAACAAGGTTTCGCCGGCCAACAACCTGCTGGTGACCACCGTTAAGCAGGAAGACCGCGCCACGCTCAAGGCCTTGCTGGGCAATCCGGTACTGGTCATGCAACTGGCCGGCGCGCTCCTCGAGGAGTACGGGCCGGACGTTGAAATCACCGTAAAAAAGCCCTCGACCACGCCGAACGACTGACCGAAAACGGCCTTGGCCAACTGGTGGCCCTGGCCAGCCGCTGGCTACCTGGTGCCGAGCCCACCGCCGAGGTGATGGGCACGGCCAAGTGGCTGGAGGACGAGCATTGGCGCCGGATGGAAATCGCCATTGCCAACGGCATCGCCCACGCACTCAACGGATAAACACAGATGGCTGACAAAAGCGCCCGCCTGGCCTTCATTTTGAGCCTGACCGATAAGGTCACCGCCCCGCTGGGCAAGGTCAAAATGGGCTTTTCTGACCTGGCTGAACAAGGCCAGAAGAACATCACCCAAATGGGCGTTGGCCTGGCTGGGATGGTGGGTGCCGGCGTGGCCATCTCCGAATCGCTGGAACCAGCCTTGGAGATGAACCGGGCGCTGGGCGAGGTCCGATCGCTGAACGTTGCGGAAGATGCCTTGGATTCGCTCAATCGCAAGTCGTTGGAGTTTTCGGTGAACTACGGCGAGAACGCCCGGGACTTTGTCGCCTCGGCGTACCACATCGAGGGCGCTATCAAAGGCCTTGCGGGCAGTCAGCTGGCGACCTTCACCAACGCCAGTGCCGTGTTGGCCAAGGCCACCAAGTCCGATGCGGACACCATGGGCACCTACGTTGGCACCATGTACAACCTGTTCAAGGGCCAGGCCGACGCCATGGGCAAGGGCCAGTGGGTGGAAAATCTGGCGGGGCAGACGGCCACCGCGGTGCAGCTGTTTCGCACCAGCGGCGAGCAGATCGGCGAGGCTTTCAAATCCGCCGGCGGCCTGGCCAGCACCGCCGGAGTGAGCCTGGCCGAGCAAATGGCGGTACTGGGCACGCTGGGCAGCACCATGGACGGCGGGGAGGCCGGTGGTCTCTATAAGTCGTTTTTCGAGAATGTCAGCGGCGCCTCGGAAAAGCTCGGCATGTCCTTTGTCGACCAGCAGGGCAAGTTGCTGCCGATGATGGACATCCTGGACAAGCTCAAGGGTAAGTTCGGGGATCTGTCTATTGAGGCCAACGGCAAGAAGCTGCGTGACGCCTTCGGTGGCGAAGCGGCGCGGTTGATCACCACCTTGATGGGCGACACCGGTCGCCTGAAAAACGGCATGGAGCAACTTGGCAACGTGCGCGGCCTGGAGAACGCCGAGCGCATGGCCAAAAACATGGTGGACCCGTGGCAGCAGTTTGGCGCCGCTGTGCAGGCGCTGCGTATCGCCTTCGGGCAGTCACTGATCCCGATTCTGGCCCCGCTGATGGACCGCCTGGTGGCCATCGCCAGTACGCTGACCCGCTGGACCCAGCTGTTCCCCAATATCACCCGCGCAATCGGCATCACGGTGCTGGTGGTCTTCGGCATCATCGCCGCTATGTCCCTGCTTACCATGACGGTTGGCATCTCGAAAATGGTCTGGCTGGGCATGGTCACCGTCTGGAAACTCCTGACCATGGCCGGCCTGCGCAGCGTGGCCATGTTCCTGTACCACACCGTCATGGTGATCGGTTTTGTCGCCGGCCTGGTGCTGATGGTCGCCTGGATGGGCCTGGTCAAGGGCGCCATGCTGCTGTGGCAAGGCGCGATCTGGCTGGTCAACACCGCGTTGCTGGCCAACCCGGTGACCTGGATCGTGATCGGCATTGTCGCTCTGGTCGCGGCCGTCGCGGCGGCGATCATTTATTGGGACCAGTGGACCAGCGCGCTGCTCAACAGCGAGGCGTTCCAGTGGGTCAGTGGCCAACTGACCGCGCTGTCGGACTGGTTCGATTCGATGGGCGGCTGGTCGAGCATGGCCAGCGCCGCGTGGGACGCCATCGTCGCCATCTTCAAAAGCGCGATCAATGGCTTGATCGATATGCTGAACAAGATCCCCGGCGTGAGTATCGATGCGGCGTTCGGTGACATGCCGGCCGCGCCGGATCTGCCGACAATCAGCGCGCCCCAGGTCGAGGCGCCATTGCTGCCGCAGTTGGTCAGCGCACCCCAGCCACCGATCCAGGCGCCGCCTTTGGTACTGGCTGCACCGCCAAAGGCAGCGGCGCCGGCAATGCCCACGCTCAACACGCTGCAGCCCCAGGCTCAAGCGCCGGCCCTGGTGCTGGCACCGGTGCCAAAAACACCGGCGCCGGTCGCGCAACCGCTGACCGCGCCCCAAGCGCCGCGCACGGCACCGGCACTGGTGGCTGCGCCGGCCTTGAAAACGCCCGCGCCGATCGGGCCGCAGCTGCGTGTCCCCCAGCCTACGCAGCCGCCCGCCCTGGTGACAGCTTCCAAACCGACCGAGAAGGCCGAGCAAAGCCAGGAACGGATCAACAGTGCAGTGACCAGCCTGTCACCCAAGCGGCCGGACGCGGTGCCCCGGGGCGGCTTGCTGTCCAGCATCCAGAACAACAACCAAACCCAAAACAAGGGCACCCACGTGGAGAACGTCAACATTCACACCGGTAAAACCATGAACCCGCTGGAGCTGGAAGGCATGTTGGCCATGGCGGTGGGCGGATGAGCGATTACATCGACCTGCTGATTGTGGAAAACGACCTGGTGCTGGACCCCTCGCGTCAGCCTTTGCTGATCGAGGACCGGGCCAGCATCGCCCAGGACATTGCGCACATGATCCGCGAGAGCGGCTTGCTGGTCACGCTGGTGGCCGAACGCAGCAAGTTGCGTCAGCGCGATTGCATCCAGCAACTGGAGCTGCTGGTAGAGGCCGACGAGCGCCTGGTGCCTGGGACGGCGCTGATCAACCAGGTGCGGTCCGGCCAGTACCTGGTCACAGCCAAAACGCTGAAATTCGGCGATATCGAGGTGGTGTTGTGAGCGACGTAGATTTTAAACAGGCGCTCGCAGACGCTGGCATTCCGATCACCGAGGACGGGTTGCGCAAGGCTTGGGAAAAGGAAGTGGCCGCCCAGGGCAGCAAGATGAGCAACACCAGTGCCTATTCACCGTTCTGGCGGGTGATCACCGCCCTGGTAACCAAGCCGGTGCTGTGGCTGATCAACTTCATCAGCGGCACGATCCTGCCCAACTTCTTTGTGAAAACGGCCCAAGACAAGTGGCTCGATATGCTGGCCTGGGCAGTCAATGTGGAGCGAAAGGGCGCAACCAAGGCCCAGGGTATGTTGCTATTTACCCGTGACGTCGCCGGCGGCGTGCTGCAGCTGCCCGCCGGCATACAGGTTCAGTCCGCCGCTATTAACGGCCATGTTTATCAGTTGGTCACAACCCAGGCGGCAACCTTTGCGGACGGTATGCTGCAGCTGGAGATCCCCGCACAAGCGCAGGAGGTGGGTAGCGGCTACAACCTGGCGCCGGGTTACTACGCCATTTTGCCTGTGCCCATTGCCGGCATCGTCCAGGTGGTGAACGCGGACGGCTGGCTGATTGCACCAGGTGCAGATCCAGAACCAGACGATCAACTGCGTTTGCGCGTGCGCAACCAGTTCTCGGCGGTCAACCAGTGGCACACCGATGCGGTGTATCGCGCCATGATCTCGGCCTTTCCAGGCGTGCGCCCCGATGGCGTGTATTTCCTGCACGGTGCTCCCCGGGGCCCAGGCAGCGCCAATGCCTATGTGCTGTTTGAAGCCGACGTGCCGGCCGCGACCTACTTGGAGCAAATCAACGCCCATATCCGCGACCAGGGCAACCATGGCCACGGCGACGATCTGTTGGTGTTGGTGATGCCCGAGACGCAGCACGCCCTGCGTGTGCTGCTGTGGCCGCGCCCGGTGCTGACCAGCGAGCAGCGCACCAAGCTGCAGGCCGAGGTCGAGCAGTTCATCCGGGCAGCCTTTCGCGAGAGCGGTACCGGCGATTACCAGCCGACCCTGACCTACCCACAGGCGCGCTTTTCATTCAGCCGCCTGGGCGAAGAACTCCACCAGCAGTTTGCCGGCATTGAGTCGCTGCACTTCGACAATGCCGACATTGTGTCGGAACTGACGATTCCACGGATCAGCAGCCTGCAGGTGGTGTTGCCATGATCAAGCTCGGTTTGCCGTTCTGGCTCGATGGTCCGCAACTGGCCAAGTTGAAAGCTGCAGCGCAGTCATGGTGGGAAACGGTCGAGGGCTGGTTGCACTGGCCGCTGCTGCAGATGGATGCGGAAACCTGTCACTTGACGGTGCTCGACCTGTTGGCCTGGCAGCGCGATATCAGCCGCTTCAAGGACGAGCCGGAAAACCTGTACCGCTTGCGGGTGAAATACGCCTTCATCAATGCCGTCGACGCCGGCAGCACGGCCGGACTCAAACGCATCCTGCAGCGCCTGGGCGTGGGTTATGTCGAGATTGACGAGCGCATGGCCGATCGGGACTGGGACGTGGTGCTGCTGCGCCTCTCCGACTCGCAGCTGTCGCAGAACCCCGAGCTGCTGCGCGTGCTGATTCAGCAATACGGCCGCACCTGCCGGCGCTATGACTTCGTGACCATCACCCCTGTATCGCTGCGCATCGTCGCAGTGGACTTCAACGACGACCAGCAAACGCTGATCGCCAGCCTGTAGGAGCCCTCATGGGAGCCAGTATTACCCTTGCAGGTGAAAGCCTGATTGCCCAGAAAATGGGATCGAAACAACGCCTCGAAGTCGTGCGCTTTGTGTTTGCCAACGTGCCGGACCTGAACCCGAACGCACCGGTCAATCGCGCCGCCGCGAAGCCCCCGGCCGCGCAGATCGTGCACAGCTACACCATCCCCCAGCAAAACGTGGGGTATGTGAACCCCAATCAGGTGGTCTACAGCTCGATGCTGGGCAGCGATGTCGGAGATTTTGATTGGAACTGGATCGGCCTTGAGACTGCCGAGAACGTGTTGCTTGCCGTGGCTTATGTGCCGCTGCAGCAGAAGCGCAAGAACATTCCCCCGCTGCAGCTGGGCAACAACGTTACCCGCAACATCCTGGTGGTGTTTGATGGTGCCCAGGCACTCACCGGCATCACCATCGACGCCAGCACCTGGCAGCATGACTTCACTGTGCGGCTCAAAGGCATTGATGAGCGTGAGCGTCTGAGTAATCGGGATGTGTTTGGCCGTGCCTGCTTTTTTGGCAGCGCGTTTCAAGTTGAAAAGGTGGGATCCGCCTACCAACTGAATCCGGGCGTGGCGTACATCGAAGGTGTGCGCATCGAGCTGGCCAAGGTCTCGCCAGTTGTGCCGGCACAAATTCCCACCCAGAGCTGGCTGCAGGTCTCATTGCGTCGGGAGCTGAACGATGTGGTGGCCTCTTGGAAAGTGGTGTTCGCGCCGGACCAAGTCGACTATGTGACCTCTGACGGTGCCCAGGTCTACTGCGTGCCTCTGGCCGATCTGACCGCCTCGGCAGTGAGCGATCGCCGGACGGTTGAGGCTATCAATGGGCCGCTGATCCAACATCTGGCTGCGCGCAACGGTGATTATCAGAACCTGCGCGCTCGTGCGACGACCAAGGGCGATGTGGGCCTGAGCAATCTGCCGAATGCGATCAGCGACGACGATACCACCAACGACAGCTTGATTTTGGCTACGACCAGGGCGGTTAACGCCGTTCGTTTGTCGCTGCAGGACGCTATCAAAAAGCTGATCAACGGCACCACGCCGGCCGGCAAGGCGAAGCAGTTGGAAACGGCGAGAAAGCTATCGATCAGCGGCGCCGGCACCGGCAGCGTGGATTTTGATGGCACTGCAGACGTTGATATCCGGCTGACGATGCCGGATATCGTCGCCGCCTGGAAATACACCAAGGTAACGGTCAACTCCAAAGGCTTGGTGGTCAGTGGCGAATATCTCCAGCCGAGCGATGTGCCCGCGTTGGACTGGTCGAAGATCAGCAGCGGCAAGCCTACGACCCTTGAAGGGTACGGCATTACCAACGCGTTGCCGCTGGGCCTTACCAGCAAACGGCCCCAGCTATATGCGCCTGCACCAGGGAGGGAGTACTACAAGGGCGCGTTAGAAATTCGGGAAGCGATGTTGGTCACCGATACGCAGAACAACTTCGACTACGCCCCACGTATGCAATTTCACTGGGGCGGTGTGGTTGCCGGCGATCTTGCGATGGACATACATGGTGCACTGCAGTGGCAAGGTCTTCCGATTTGGACCGCTCATAATTTCACACCAGCGGTGAAAGCAGACAAGGCCACAACGCTTGCTGGCTATGGCATCACTGACGCCATCCAGACCGGAAAATGCGGATTGGCATCGTCCAGCGCGGCGCTAAGCCCGATCGACACCATCGGCCTCCCAGGCGGGTTTCACTACTTTGGCGAAGGGCCAACGACCTTTGAGCAGTATGTCAGCGTCCTGAATATTCCTTATGGGAGCAGCGCCTACGCGGGTCAGATCGGCCTCCAACAGGGAACGATCGAGCCCCGGGCGCTCATTCGATCAGTGAACAACGCGGGCAACTGGACGCCCACACGTGAGCTATGGCACAGCGGCAACCTCAATCCCTCGAGCATCGTGCCTCCAGGAACGGTCGTGGCGTTTGCCATGGCGACACCGCCGTCGGGCTTTTTTAAAGCGAATGGCGCAGCGGTGTCTCGAATCACGTACGGGGCTTTGTTCGCGCAGATTGGCACGAGCTACGGGGCAGGGGACGGCGTTAATACGTTCAATCTGCCAGACCTTCGCGGCACATTCTTGCGCGGTTGGGACGACAGTCGCGGACTCGATGCTAATCGAGGACTGGGGACCCTGCAGGGCAGTCAGAACGCCAGCCACACGCACGGCGCGTCTAGCGACGTACAGGGCGCACACAGTCACGGCATTTGGCCGATCGCGCTCAACATCACCACCGGCCAGGGCGGTGGGCACTACTCGGTAGGCGCCTCGCTTTCGGCAAACAGCGGATCCGCCGGCGCCCACAATCACAACATCACAGTCGACGCATCGGGCGGTATCGAAGCACGCCCGGTCAACGTTGCCATGGTGTATTGCATCAAATACTGAGGTCCAACATGAACACTAAAACGGTCTACCAAACCAATCAATTGGGCCTCTATGTCGGCCTGGCCGAAGCCGAAGAATCGCCCCTGGAGCCAGGTGTTTTTCTGATTCCTGGTGGATGCGTAGAAATGGCACCGCCGAAGATTCCGGCCAACAAAGCAGCCTGCTGGAGCGGCGGCCAGTGGAGCCTGGTCGAGTATTTCGACGGCCTGATTGTCTACAGCATCACCACGGGCGAACCTCTGACCGTCACCGGCCTCGGCCCGATCCCCAGCGGCTATACCGTGAAAAAGCCAGGGTCTGATCAGGTTTGGAAGAATGGCGAGTGGGTAGACGATATCGGCGCCATTCTGGCCACGCTTTACGAACAGAAACTGCAGGAGATCAACGCTGGCTGTAATAGCCATATCGAGTCCGGTTTTATGTCCAGTGCGCTGGGTGAGCCGCACCGATATAACAGCCAGATGGACGACCAAATCAATCTGACGGGCATGGTGTTAAGTGGCCTGGATGCCAGCTACGCCTGTTTTGACGCTGACCAGGTCAAAGGCTTCCGACCTCACACGGCGGCACAGTTGCACCAGGTAGGTCAGGATCTCGTGCGCTTCAAGCAGTCGGCGCTGCAGCACGCCGATAACCTCAAACAGGACTTGGCCACCGCGCTCAAGGGCAAAAAGCTCAAGGTGATGAAGGCTATTCAATGGGCGCCGCCGGCATGACCTGGAGCGCGGTCAAAATACGCTGGCCCGAGCAAGCCACTCAATGGATGGGCGATCTGTCACATGCCCACGGCTTGGCCGGCAACGAGCTGGTGGGCACCACCAAGCGCCTGGAAGATCTCAACGGCAAAACCACCACCAGCCCAGGGCCGGTGGGGGAGGCTGCCAAGGCTCCGATCGCTGCAGGCCGTATGGCGCTCGCCGAGCAGACGGGTGAAGCTCCGGCGTGTTTGGTGGTGACGCCGTTTCAAAGTGGAGTTGGCCAGGGCCGTGGCTACCAGCGTTTCCTGTCGGCACCGAACCTGCTGCAGCAGCTGGCCGGTAAACTGGTAGATGTGAGCGACACCGGCCGGCCGGATGGCTCTCAGTTCGCGCTGTGCTTGATGTTTCTGGCTACCCGCTTTGATCAGTTGGCCGACAGTTTGGCGCGCTTCAATGCGCTGTTGCCGATGCCGGACTTGGTTCGGGCGGAGCGCCGTGCACGGCACCTCTCCAAGCTGGAGACGGAAAAGTGGGAGATCCCCGCTGCCGGTGCTTTACCACGCTGGCAAGCGCTTCCGCTGGAGCGCTGCACTGTGGTGAAAGCTGCACAGCAATCCATGGCCGGCCAGATCGCAGTCCTGGAAGGCTACGCCGCCGACCGTTCGCCCATGGATGACCTATCAGCGTTGGCCACCCGCAAAGCCGCCCAGCAACGGAGCCGTGACCAGCAGGTGGCCGACCTTAAAGCCTCCCTCGCTGGCAGTAACGCTGATAGCAGCATGCGCGCCCGTCTGATTGGCCCAGGTAACTCTGTTGAGCTGCGCCAGGCGCTGCTGAGTGGTGAGGCCCCAGGACATGAATGGGTGCTGTGCGCCGGCGCGCTGCTCGTGGGATCTGAAAAGGGCTTGAGCTTTGTTCGTGAGTTGGTGGGCCAATGACACTGCTACTCGACGGGCAAGAGGTTCGCGGGAAGAACCTGAAAGTCACCGGCAATCTGCGCATTGAGAGCGACGATTTGTCAGGGCAAACCAGCAACACCGACAAGGGCCACAAGGGCTTCAAGCCCAAAACCTTGACGGTGAGCCTGATGATTCCATTTGTTGACCAGGTGCAACTGCGCGACCTGATGCGCCTGGTGGAAGCCACCGAGGGCGGTGGCCAGCTCAAGACCTACCGCATCGTCAACGATACCGCCGCCGCGTTCGGCATGCGCCAGGTGACATTCACTGAGGGAGTCAGCGCCCGGGAGGACGACAACCTGCGTGGCTGGCTAATCCAGTTCACCCTGACAGAGAAATTGTCCAATCCTGAAAAGGTCGAGGGCAGGCGATCAGGCAACGCGGTGACGGCGCAGTCTGGCCCGGGCGCAGCGGTTGGTGGTGCCAGCGGTGCCGGTGGCGACTCACCTGGTGGCCCGGAGGAACTGACGGGATTTGAGGCGACCCTGAAAAAAGTCGATACCTGGTTGGGCGGGAGCCCGCAGACATGAAGCTGCACAAGGAATTGGCCATCAACGGCCAGCCGTACGTCCTGGTCAAAAACGAAGTGCGGCTGGATGCCAAGAGCCCCGGGCGGGCGACATTCACCATTCAAGCCTCGGCGCCGGTCAAGGGCCTGGTGACGCTCGATATCGGCTACAACGGCAATACGCTGCAGCGACACTTCATCGGCTACGTCGAACGCTCCACCACAGCCAGCATCGGCCAGCAGGTGCTGTTCTGCCGCGAACTGGCCGCGATCCTCGCCAACCCGCTGCCGCTGAATCTTCGCCATGTCGACCTGCGCGCCGTGCTGGTTGAGATCGGTCAGCACACCGGGTTGCGGTTCCGCGTCCCGGATCAGCCCTACGCGGGCGTGAAAGCGCCGTTCTTTTACAGCCTGGCTGCCGGCTATCAAGCCATGGACAGCCTTGCCCGGGTTTTCAATATCCCCGACTTCATCTGGCAGCAGCAGGGTGACGGGGAGGTGTTCGTGGGCAGTTGGGCCGACAGCTTCTTTGGCGTTCGTGCGCCGCTGCAGCTGCCGGTGGAGCTATTCGACGACTACCAAGGCAACCAAAGCGCAATGATTGCAGCCCTTCCCGGGTTGCGACCAGGTGCAACGATCAATCACGGCGAGCGCATCACAAGTGTGGCGCTCATCGACAACCAGATGGCCATCCGATGGACGACGCAATCCGCCGCAGCGTAGAACGACAATTTCCCGAACTCACCGGCGGTTACCATCTGCCGCGTTTTGCCCGTGTTGTTGCCGTGGCCGACGCCCCGGCCGGCGCCGGCATCTGTGACGACTTCCGCCCGCGCTATGCGGTGGACATTGAGGTCCTGGGCCCGGACGGCGAGCCAGATAGCAAGCTGCCGATCTTGGCGGGTGTGCCGCTGCCCCTGCCCACCGGCGGCGAGGAAATGGGCATCTATGCGTTCCCGGAGGAGGGCACCCAAGTTGTGGTGTGCTTCGCCTATGGCCTGCCGCACAAGCCGTATATCCAAACCATCCTGCCCCACGGTCTGAGCATGCCCAGCGTCCCAAAGGGTGACCAGGTGTGGCAGCACAGCGACGCCTGTCAGCAGCGTGTCGACGCAGACGGCAACTGGCTTCGCCAAACGGACGGCAAGATCCGCGACAAGGCGATCGAGCGGGAAGTGGAGGCGATGGGCAACACTGAGCGCTACCAGAGCCACAACAGGACCGTGGACGACCATTCCACTGAGTCAGTGGGTGGTATCAAGACGATTGAGGCGCTGGGCGCGCTCAAGCTACTGTCGGGCGGATCTGCGAGCCTGGCTGCGGTGGATGATTTGCATCAGGCGACCGGGCGGGATCTGAACCTGGTGGTGGGGCAGAAGCACAACGCCACGGTGGGTGGCGATATGGATGAAAGGATTGAAGGGTTGCGTAAGAGCGTAGCTGCGATCAATCAGCGGCTGGTTGCCCCCCTGACTTGGTTGGGGTCGGAGGACGTCAATGTATTGCAGTTGTTGTGCGATTTGTTCGATTTGGTAAAAAATATGAATACTCAGCTGGCTAGTCACACCCATGCGCCTATATCTGCACCACAAAATTCTGGAGTATTCGTGAGTAATGCAGCGATTGCTGCATTACTTGAAAAAAAGCTAAAGTTCATTACGCTTTAATCGAGGCAGTTGGACAGGTGCCTTCCGTACCAAGACTCTTCGTCGGGTTAGGTTGGGCACAAGGCGCACCTGAAGATTAAACATCTAATGTGAGAACTCCAGTAAAAAATTCACTTAAGATATTTTTGCGCGCCGAACGAACTGGTAAGTCTTCGCGATATTGTAGTCATCACGCTGCGACAACAGTTTAGAAATGTATTGTAATCCTCATCGCTAATACCTTGTTTTCTTTTTCCGTGAGCTATGTCGTTGCGAACATTAAGTAGTCTGTTTAGGGGGGAGTAGGCGTCTTTTAAGTCAGAATATTCTAAACCTACTTGAAACAGCATTTTCTCTAACACCTCTCTCCCTACGTTGTTTTCCGTGTTTACATACCCCTCTGCAATTACAACTGGGTGATCGTAAAAGTTTCCTATTTGTGTTATAAAGTCTACGTCCCGAGCAAATCCGTGTAAGTGTTTGTCGTCAGGTAGCGCCTTTATAAAGAAGGGGCTTTTACTATTGATATCTTTAAGAGCTTTTAACTCTTTAGCAAATGCAGCAGCGGCTATAGCAGGGCTTACATCTTTACATGTTAGCCCTTTGCGGTTTACTTGGTCTACATACAGTGAAAATGCAAATCTAACAAAGCCTTCTATATGTGCATATAGGAGGCATACTATTGAGCGACGTATTTTAGTACGATCTTTATCGCTTAAACCTCCTTGCATGTTGTTTAGAAACCTGATTTCGGCTTCGCGCCATTCGCGCTCTGACTCAATTTGTTCTTGAAAGATAGCCAGGCTCATATATTGACCTCTGCGAGTTTATCTACCACAACTCGAATACGGCTATTTAGAGGTCCTGGCGAGTTCTTACCGCCACCCGTGGTATGGCTAATGAAGCCTGCGTCAGACTTTATTTCTATAAGCTTTGCTTTGATTAAGTCAATGTGCATATTGTTTAAAGTGTCAATTTTGTGAAGGTAAGGCTGTAATCCTACACATATTGCTTCGAAATGATATACAGAGAAGTTTGATTGAATTCCTTGTTTTCCCGATCTCCCAAAGCTTTTGTCCTCAAGGCATTTTCTTAAGATTGAAAATGTTTTTTGAAAGATTTGTTCTTCGGCTGGGTAATCAAAAACTATTTCTTTGTTTTCTGGGTCTGTTACTTTTTCTGTGTATTCCGTTAGGAAGTCTGAAACATCATGGACAAACTTTTGCTTGTAGTTTTTAAGCGCAAGAAAGCGGATTACTAGCTCTTGGTCAAATGCTCCAAGTTTTTGTTGCTCTGAAATTTTGGCTGTACAAATTTCGAAGTCGGCATTTTTACTAAGGTGGATTACGAAATCTATAAATTTAGAGTCCAGCATGCGGATTGTGCAATTGCGTAATTGCTGGCTGGTTAGCGCCTCACCACCTGTGTTTAATCTTTTGAACATATGGTAGCGAAACTTATTATCGCTCCCTTTGCGAACTACCTCAACACGCACAAATGCTCGCTTTAGCCTGATCTTTAATGCAGTTGGGAAGTCCTCAAATACCAAGTCATTTAGATCCTCAACTATGTCACACTCTTGAAGTTTTAAATATTCTCCTTTTTTAATGGGCTCATTCAAGTGCGGAGCATCTAGCTCTCCGCGTAAATGTAAGTAGGACGAGAACCTCTGAAGGCCATCTATCAATTGATACTTGCCGTTTTCATCCTCGACGACATATATCGGTGGTACTGGCATTTCTAAAAGTAGGGACTCGATAAATCTAGACTGTGCACCCTGGCTCCAGCGGAAAAGTCTTTGATAGTCGGGATTTATATCTAGCTCGCCATCTTTGAACATGTCGAGAAGTTCATTGAAAGAAAGATCGAGGCTTTGCGTGTGTACCTTTTCAACTTTAGACTCTAAAGCTCTTATTAATTCGTCCTGATTCATGTGTGTCTCCTTACTTGTGAAATATTAGTACACTCTCGTGTGCTATGCTTTTTTTTCTGTAATTTCGGCTTTTTGAATTTAGGTTGGCCATGTTTTGCTTGCTCTCAAAGTCATGTCTTTGGTCAAATTTCATTCCAGACATTAGAGCGATTTCTGTAAGTATGGTTGGCAAGTCGCAGTGTACATCTTTATAAAATGAGTCCTGTACTACGCAAACAAAACTGGATTCTGGTTTCATTACTCTATATATCTCGGCTAATGACGAGTTGAGGTCTATAAAGTATTTCAATATGTTTTTATAGTAATATGTTGCTGATGATTTTGATGAGTGCTCTCTGACGTCGTTTAGAAACTGCGTACACATGTTTCCAAAATTCGATGAGTCCCAGGAAATTGGGCCTTTGGAGACTGTCGTAGTTCCCATTAACGAACGTCTAACATCTTCGATTGTGCTTGTGCTTAGATCTGACATTATTGCTAGCTCAGGAAGAGTGGCAATTCCGTAATCGATTCTGGTGCAGTAAGGGGGCGAGCTTAGAACTAAGTCTATGCATTCATCAGGTAATGGCATACTCACAGATGAAGCGGTCAATAGAGAAGCTCGATCAGACGGCCAGATATGAGTTTGCGTACTAAATGCTTTGAGCATTTCAGCTACTAAAAAAGTGTACCTTGTTTTAAGTGATTTCCAGTCTAAGTCAATTTTATCGTCGTCAGATTTTGGCTTTTTTATCCAAGTCGGATTAGAAGGTATGAAAGATTTTAAATACTCGCGTACGCAATTAAAAAGCGCAGTATATAGGAGGCATTGCTCGATTGATAATGACTCGACTTTGTCGAGCATTGAATTGTGACGTGCTCTCCCCAAGATCCAATATTCGATCTTTCGGATAGCAAGTACACCTGACGTGTTAAACCAAAAACAAAGAGGGTCGTTTTCTTTGGTTTTTCTTAAGCGAACATTGGAAAGAGTTTGAAGCTTAGAATTTATATGTGCTGCTTCTCTAGTTGTGGCTTGTTTAGCTTTTGCTATAACTTTCATTACTGGATTTAAGTCAATTCCGACTGAGCGAAAACCACTAACAGAAGACATAAGCGTTGTAGTTCCGGCGCCATTCCAAGGATCTAAAATTATTGAAGACTCTGTGAGGTCGCTGGAGTCGATAATGTTTTTCGCAAAAGAATGAGAATAGCCAGCATAATAATTATACCAGTAGGGTTTATCCTCTACTTCCTCGTTCACTCTTTTTGGATTAATTACTAGCAAGTTGATCTCGATTCTTTAAATACTTAGTCGCAATGGTTTCTACGACCTTTGTCAGCAGCAGTGTGCATATCTTCACCCTGGTGTCTGGCACCTTGAAGGGCACGTGCTTCCCTAGCGCACTATACCTTGTAACGCTCCGATTCAGGATAGCCAGGAGCGTCTGTAGGGGCCACACGCTATGGTTGTGAGAAAAATAGGTTGGCTGTCACTCTGCCGTTGAAAAGGGGAGGAATGATCGATGCCGGTTGACGGTTTCTGTGGTGAAAAAATCAGCATGCAAAAAAAACTTAGAAGAAAAGCACTTATCCCCCTCCCGCCGACGGGCTCTACGTCCGTTTTTTGTGCAAAGGTTGAGGGTGGTGCATTCAGCGCTGCAGGCCAGGCGGACCGGGGGCTCGCTTGGGGAAAAGACAATTTCACAAAATGCTAAGTTTTGCTAAGAAGTGCAGCGTGGTTACAAAACGACGTGAGGTCCTGGAGAACCAAAGGAAATGGCTGCCGTCCCGGTATCACTGGGCGGGACGAGTGAAAATCCAGAAAAGTAGCGACTTTCCAGAACGAGACATATCCATTTTTTCAGTGCATGGAACTGCTTTCCATTGCATTGAGATCCGGCCGTAGGCCGCGAGCTATAAGGGGCTCGCCGGTGTGGGAGGATTTCACAAACTGGCACGAGCCTAATTGGCTCCTCGCTTCTTGAGGCGGGCCAGACCTTGCTTGATATGCCCTGCATTCTGGCCAATCGTTTCCAAGACGCCGCGTACGTTTTCACCTGTATCTATTGAGCCTTGTGTTTCGAGCCGCAATGTCAGCTCCATTACAGCTGCTTCAAGGGCTAGCTGATTTTCGTACATCCTCTCAAGCACATCTGAGAGCGAATACTCATGTGTCATATCAAGTCTCCTATGGTGAATTCACGGGCTGGCCGCCGCACCAGGGCACGCCCAATTGGGGGCTATTTTGGAACCAGGGCTGGGAAAAAGGTAATTTTGGTTAGGCAGGGCGTAAATCTTGCTGCAGCCCCCGTAATCCGTAGGTTTGGCGCATTACCTGGAGAGGTAATATTTGGTAATGGCAAAGGTAATATTCGCCGAAGTGCCCGGTTTTGCTAGGGATTATAGGGGAGAGGAATTACCAAGTGAAAAGGTAATGACCTAACCTATAAGTTACCAAATTATTACCTTCTGAAATAGCTGTCAACTCATTGAATATAAAGGGTTTTATCCGATATTTTCATCGGCATTACCAATATTACCTTTTTCCCAGGCCTCAACATAAATCGGCTTGGATGCGGTTTTTGTCCACTCTACGGCTGTCCCGCACTAACTTGGTGCAAAACCCATGGGACTACCATGGGACTAAAAATGTCTTTTTTTCGACGACGCAACACCGCTGCAGGCCCCGTAAACCGGGCACTTTAGAAATTGAGGGAGCGTTGCGGGTAGTTTCGAATCTCTCCTTCACCGCCAAATTTGATGTAAACAAAACCCCTGGTTTCGAGAGAAATCAGGGGTTTTGTAGTTTCTGGCCCTTGAAAAGGCGCGTTCAGGCAGCTCGCAAAACCATGGGCCGTCCTCTGAGGTCTGGCCCATGATACGTCGCTTGCCAGAGTAATGACTCTGACGGTTCCTGCTTACTGCGCAACCTTCAACTTGACCACATCACCCGAAATCTTCGTGGTATAGCCGCTCAATACCCACGCCCAGAACCACTTCTCCTGAATTTGTGTATTGATCAGCGCATCACCGCCTTTGGCCTGGATGGCGGCGGTCTGTGCACGCACGAAGCGGCTGTTCTGGCCGATCGGGATGATGCCGAACAGCATGATGCCGGTGGCGCTGGCTTCGCTGTGGCCCAGTACGGTGTACTGGCTGCTGTCGTATTGCGGGGATTTGATGGCGGTGCCGGTGCAGCCGGCGAGGGTGAAACCGAGAACGGCTGCTGCAACTGCTTGACGGGCGTACTTCACGGGTAACTCCATGGGCTGAATATCGAGATTCAATTCTCGAAGGCGCGACACTCTAATGGCGTGAAGGCCGGATTGAAATCCGTCGTGGGAAATTTCCTGGGTTTCTGTGGCGAGCGGGCTTGCCCCGCGTTGGGGTGCGAAGCGCCCCCAATCGAGCAAAACGCGGTGTACCTGATACGGCTCAGCGCCGGGCTTTGGGGCTGCTGCGCAGCCCAACGCAGGACAAGCCTGCTCGCCACAGGGAATCTGCGCTTAACTGAACGGCATTAGGGCAAGCCCGCTCGCCACAAAGCGCGTCACGCCTTCAATCAGAGATGCAACCAGGCCAGGCTGCCGAGTATCACGGCCACGCCGCCGGCGGTATACGACAGGCGCTTGAGCCATTCCTTGCGCGTGAGCAAGGTAATCGCCGCCAACGAAATCGCGATCTGGATCGCGGTCATCGCCTGTGCCCAGCGGTGGTGCTGGTGCAGGGCCTCCTCGGACTTGTCATTCCATTCCCTGGAGGTGGCTTCAAGTTTTTCCGCCTGCTTGCGTACTTCCTCCTTCTGGCCTTTATAGCGCTGGATTTCGTCGCTGTAGTGGGCGACGTCGACACCGGGGATGTGCGTGGCCAGTTCGGCCAGATTCTGGCGGCTGGATTTGGCCTGGTAGTAATTCCACTGGTTGGCCGCTTCGGTCTTGAATATGGCGGCGTTGTTCTTGTCCATCGCGGCTTCGCTCTCGGTGGAGCCGGCCTGATAGCTGAGCATGGCGCCGAGGGTGGCCATCAGCGCGGTCATCACGGCGATGCGGCTGGCGAACCTGTCTCCGCGGCCGTGGGCATGTTCTGTGGTGTGTTCGATGTGCTTTTCGTGGGGGCTGGGGACTTCGAAAGCTTCTGACATGGGGGGCGGCTACAAACGAACTGAGGGAGTCTGATTCTTCACTGGCGAGGCTGTCTCAAGCCTGTCCGTAACGTCGGAAAATTCGCCCATACACAGCGATATTGACCAGTAGTACCAAGGCACCCAGGCCCAGTTGAATCTGCGGCGTCAGCCCGGCCGGGTAAATCAGCGTGAGGATGTAACGCTCGACAAAGCCCCCGCCGTAGCCGTCCTGCCCGGCCAGGTGGCGAAACAGGTTTTCCCAGCGGGTCAGCGGGCAGGGCAGATGAAGCACCTCGACAACAACGCCCCACGCGGCTGCCGGCAGGTGCAACCAGAGGATCGGTCGCCATTTCAAGGCGAGCAGCCCGCCGAACAGCGCGAACAGGATGAAACACAGGTGGAACAGCACGAGGCCATCGGCGGCCAGACGGTAGAGCATCGTGGATCACTCTGTAAGGGGAGAACCTACAGTCTAAAGGGTTGCTTGCAGGCAAGCGTGGCCGCTATTGTGCTGCATCCCTCCAGTCAGTCCCCAGGATCCTTCTCCGATGAGTGCACCGCGTACCGCTGTCCCGATCAAGGCCGTGATTTTCGATATGGACGGTTTGCTGCTGGACACTGAAGGCATCTACACCGAAGTCACGCAGATCATCGCTGAGCGCTATGGCCGCACCTATGACTGGGAAATCAAGCAGCACATCATCGGGCGCGGTTCACAGGATCTGGCGGATTACGTCGTCAAGGCGCTGGACCTGCCGATCACTCCGGCCGAGTTCCTGGAGATCCGCGAGCCGCTGATGAGCGAGCGTTTTCCCAAGGCTTTGGGCATGCCCGGCGCCGAGGCGTTGGTGCGGCATTTGAAGGCGCATGACATTCCGATTGCCGTGGGCACCAGTTCGTCGCGAAACTCGTTTGGCCACAAGACCACCTTGCACCGCGAATGGTTTGGCCTGTTCGACACCATCGTCACGGCTGACGACCCGGAAGTCGGTGCCGCCAAGCCCGCGCCGGACATCTTTCTCACTGCCGCCCGCCGCCTGGGTGTGGCGCCGCAGGATTGCCTGGTGTTCGAAGATTCGCCGTTCGGCGTCACGGCCGCCAAAGCTGCGCAGATGACGGCCATTGCGGTGCCCGATGAAGCCATGGCCGACAGCAAATACCAGCATGCCGACCAGATCATCCGCAAGCTGGCGGACTTCGACCTGGCTGCCTACGGCCTGCCGCCTCTGCCCTGAACAGGCACCGTCGTTCTTCAGCGGCTGAACGTGCCCGGCCAGCCGATGATTTTCTTCGGCCTTGGCGTCGCGTAGGTGCGTACCTTTGACGTCGACAAGCCCAGGCGCACAAGGCCCTCGGCAATCGTCACCGCCGCCGTCACGCCGTCCACCACCGGCACGCCGGTGCGCTGGCGGATCTGTTCGTCCAGGCCCGCCATGCCGCCACAGCCCAGGCAGATGACTTCGGCCTTGTCTTCGGCAATCGCCAATTGCGCCTGGCGCACGATGGCCTCCATGGCGGCCAGCGGATCCTCTTCCAGTTCCAGCACCGCCATGCCACTGGCACGCACCGACGCACAACGCTGATACAAGCCGGCGAGTTTCAGCCGGTCTTCAATCAGCGGCACGGTGCGGTCCAGGGTGGTCACCACCGAATACGCATGGCCCAGGAACATCGCCGTGCTGGCGGCCGCTTCGGTGATGTCCACCACCGGCACGTTCAACAATTCCTGCAGCCCCTCGCGGCCATGCTCGCCATAGCCGGCCTGGATCACCGCATCGAACGGCTGGTCGTAGGCCATCACCCGGTCCATCACCGCAATGGCCGCCAGGTAGCTTTCGAAGTTGCCTTCTACCGACTCGGCGCCAAAGTACGGGGTGAGTCCGACGATCTCCGTGCCCGGAGAGGCCACGGTCCGCGCCTGCTGGGCGATGGCGTCGGTGATGGATTCGGTGGTGTTGACGTTGACCACGAGGATGCGCATGAAACCTCCTTGATGAGTGACAGACGTCGCCTCAAGCCTTGCTGATGATATTCCCGGCATGCAGCCCGCATTCCTTCTGCGTTGCCTCTTCCCACCACCAGCGACCTTCGCGCTCATGCTGATTCGGCAACACCGGGCGCGTGCACGGCTCGCAGCCAATGCTGATAAATCCGCGCTCATGCAGGCTGTTGTACGGCAGCTCCAGCATGCGGATATAGCCCCAGATTTCCTCACTGGTCATCTGCGCCAGTGGGTTGAACTTGTACAGGGTGCGTTCCGGGGTGGAAAACGCCGTGTCGATTTCCAGTGCGGCCACCTGGCTGCGCGTGCCGGGGCTCTGGTCGCGGCGCTGGCCGGTAGCCCAGGCGCTGACGCCGGACAATTTGCGGCGCAGCGGTTCGATCTTGCGTATGCCGCAGCACTCGCCATGGCCGTCGCGGTAGAAGCTGAACAGGCCCTTTTCCTTGACGAAGGGTTCCAGTTTGCTCTGGTCCGGCGAGATCAGTTCGATGTCGATTTTGTAGAAATCGCGTACCTGCTCGATAAACCGGTAGGTCTCCGGGTGCAGGCGGCCGGTGTCGAGGCTGAACACCTTGACGTTCTTGTTCAGCTTCCAGGCCATGTCCACCAGCACCACGTCTTCGGCACCGCTGAAGGAAATCCACAGGTCATCACCAAACTGGCTGAAAGCCAGCTTGAGAATGTCCTGGGCAGACTTGTTGGCATAGGTCGTGGCGAGTTCAACGACGTCGAAGGCTTGGTTCATCAGGACGGTTCCTACAGGTCAGTGGCGCTGAGCGCTCTATAGGGGAGCGATGGTATCAAAATCAGCCCCGGGGTGCGGCGCTGCGCTTGAGCCATCGGGCCCGCCAACTGGCTGCGGGCATCCTACTGTTCTGATGTGTGAGCCCGTTCTGCTCAAACGCCTGCCAGCAGCCGCTCATAAGGAATGCTCAGGCCATCGTGCAGGCGCTTGATCATGGCCAGGCTCAACTTGCGCTTATGATTCAATACTTCCGAGACCCGCCCGCTGGTGCCGATAAAGGGCTCCAGGTCGCGGGCCGTCAGGCCCATTTGCTCCATGCGAAATTTGATCGCTTCCACTGGATCCGACGCCGGCATGGGGAAATGTTCCGCTTCGTACTTCTCGATGAGCACGGCGAGAATTTCCAGCTCGTCGCCTTCGGGTGAGCCGATCTGCGCTCCCCATAGCTGTTCCACCCGCGCGAGCGCGGCGGTCAGGTCTTCAGAGGAATGAATGGGTTTAATGTTCATTACACGGTCTCCGCGTTGATTTGATCGTATTGCGCGTGAGTGCCTACAAAACGTATGAACCCAAGCTGGCGCTGATAATCGATGGCCATGATGACTCGATATTTGTTGCCGCCTACGTTGAAGACGACCCTACCGGCCTTGAGAATGCTCGCTGTTCTGAGGGTTGCCTTCAGTGCCTGTGGTGTCGGGTAGGTAGCGTTCTCCATGTACCGATACAGTTCGACCAAAGGCGTCCTCGCGTCGGCATGGTTTGGGTGGCTTTCCCAGAACCGTCGCAAGGTTGATAACGCGATTATTCGCATCGTGCAGACCTCCCGATTTGGGAGATGTTAGGCATGGGCAGGTGGAGATGCAACTCCGGAAACAAATTCTCACGAGTAAGCAGTCGCATATGTGATCCTTCACAGGCGCGTATAGGCAGTAGCCGTCGACGCTATAGGCGTGCCGGCAGGTCGTCCACACGCGTACTGATTCAGGCTTTTTCGTGCTTCGCGCTTCGTGAGGTCAGAGGCCGGATTGCCGGGGGGACTACAGATTTTCCAGCGTCTGTAACAAAACCCGTACCTTCGTCATCGACTCCTGGTACTCCGCTTCCCACTGCGAGTCGGCCACAATCCCGCCGCCACCCCAGCAGCACACCTGGTCATCCTTGACCAGCAGGCTACGAATGGCGATCGAGCTGTCCATCTCGCCACGTACGTCCAGGTACACCAGCGAGCCGCAGTACAAACCGCGTCGAGTGGGCTCCAGCTCGTCGATGATCTGCATTGCGCGGATCTTCGGTGCGCCGGTGATGGAGCCGCCGGGGAAGCTGCCCGCGATCAGGTCGAGGGCGTCCTTGTCGCTTGCCAACTCGCCGGTCACGCTGCTCACCAGGTGGTGCACGTTGGGGTAGCTTTCGAGGCTGAACAGTTCCGGCACCTTCACCGACCCGGTGCGGCAACTGCGGCCGAGGTCGTTGCGCAGCAGGTCGACAATCATCAGGTTTTCGGCACGATCCTTAGGGCTGGCCAGCAGTTCGGCGGCGTTTGCGGCATCTTCCTCGGGCGTAAGGCCGCGCGGCCGGGTGCCTTTGATCGGCCGGGTTTCGACCTGGCGTTGGCTGATTTTGACAAAGCGTTCCGGTGACAGGCTCAGCACCGCGCCATTATCCGGCAGGCTCTGGAAGCCGGAGAACGGCGTCGGGCACGCCTCGCGCAGGGCGCAATAGGCCGCCCAGGGATCGCCCAGGCAGGGCGCGCGAAAGCGCTGTGCGAAGTTGACCTGGTAGCAGTCGCCGGCCTGGATATAGCTGTGGATGCGCGCGATGGCGTGCTGATAGGCCTCGGCACTGAGGTCCGCTGCCATGGGGCCACGCAGCTTGAAACTGGCGGTTGAGGCCACGACCGGCTGACTGAATACGGCAATCAGGCGTTGCCGTTCGCTCTCTGCCAGAGTCGGGTGAAACACCAGTTGGCTGGTCTGCACCAGGTGATCACTGACCAGCGCCCAGGCATACAGGCCCAGGCGTGCGTCCGGCAGGTGCAGGTCGTCCGCGGCCAACTGCGGCATCTGCTCCAGATGGCGGCCGAAGTCATAGCTCAAATAGCCGATCAGCCCGCCGGCAAACGGTAATTCATAACCGTCGGGCACGTTCGCTTCACCTAACCGGGTAAGGTTTTTGCGCAAGCGTTGCAGGAAATCGCTGCCGCTTTCATCCGGCGATACCGTGAGGGTGGCCTGCGGCCAGGCGCTCAGGAGGTCATATCGCCCGCGCTCGGCTGTCGGCCGGCCGCTGTCCAGCAGCACCGCGCCGGGTGCATGGCGGATCGCCGCAAAGTACTGGGCGGGATTTGCCTGGTAGGGCAACGGGTAAACGGAGCAGGTCGACATACGGGGTGGATCAGCCAAGGCGCGGGGGAGGGGATTGTAGTCCGGCGTAGGATTTGCTCCTAGAGGCAATTGCCCGCAGACGACCCGTTCAGTGTGGGAGGGGCTTGCTCGAGAGGGCGGCGGATCAGTGACAGATGAACCGACTGACACAATGCGATCGGGAGCAAGCCTCCTCCCACATTGTGTTGGCGGTCAGCCTTCCACGGGCGGAATATGCCCGAACATCTCCTGCACAAACCTCACCCGTTCTTCCGGCGTTTCCGTCACGCCGTCGGCTTTCAGGGTTTCCAGCCGCGCTTCCACGGCATGGGTGCGCAGGGTCAAACCGCAATCGTTGGCGATCTGGATGTTCAATCCCGGCCGCGCATTCAGCTCCAGGATCAGCGGGCCTTTCTCCTGATCCAGCACCATGTCCACACCGATGTAGCCCAGCCCGCACAGCTCATAGCAGCCGGCCGCGAGCTTCATGAAACCGTCCCAATTGGGCAACTGCACGCCGTCCACGGCGTTGGTGGTGTCGGGGTGCTTGGTGATGATGCTGTTCAGCCAGGTGCCGCGCAGGGTCAGGCCAGTGGCCAGGTCCACGCCCACGCCGATTGCACCCTGGTGCAGGTTGGCCTTGCCGCCGGACTGACGGGTCGGCAGGCGCAGCATGGCCATCACCGGGTAGCCCATCAGCACGATGATGCGGATGTCCGGCACGCCTTCGTAGCTGATGCTCTTGAAGATCTGGTCAGGCACCACGCGGTATTCGATCAGCGCGCGGTCGCGGTGGCCGCCCAGGGAATACAGGCCGGTGAGGATGCTGGAAATCTGGTGTTCGATTTCTTCATGGCTGATGATCTTGCCCGACACTGTGCGATAGCGCCCCTCAAAACGGTCTGCCACCACCAGGATGCCGTCACCGCCGGCGCCCTGGGCCGGTTTGATCACGAAGTCGCTGCGCCCGCCGATGATCTCGTCGAGCTTGTCGATGCCTTTTTCGGTGGAAATCACCCCGTACATCTCCGGCACATGCAGGCCGGCGGCCATCGCGCGCTCCTTGGTGATGATCTTGTCATCCACCAGCGGATACAGGCTGCGCTTGTTGTACTTGAGCACGTAGTCGGCGTTACGTCGGTTGATGCCCATGATCCCGCGCGCTTCGAGGGCCTTCCAGGTCTTCCAGAAACCGAACATTACTGGTCAGCCTTCAGGAAGGCCTTGAAACGCACCAGTTCGGTCAGGCGGTAGCCGCGATAACGACCCATGGCCAGCATGAAGCCCACCAGAATCAACAGGATCGCCGGGAAGGTGAACACGAAGTAGATCAACTCCGGCACGCTCATGATGATGTGCGCCAGCGATGCCGCGAACAGCGTGCCGATTGCCACTTTCAGTGCGTGGTTGGCGCCGCGCTCTTCCCAGGTGATCGACAGGCGTTCGATGGTCATGGTCAGGATCACCATCGGGAACAGCGCCACCGACAGCCCGCGCTCCAGCCCCAGCTTGTGGCTGAACAGGCTGATGGCTGCGATCAGCACCACCACGAAGGTGAGCACCACCGACAGCCTGGGCAGCATTTGCAGCTTCAGGTGTTCCAGGTAGGAGCGCAACGACAGTCCCAGCGCGGTGATAATCGTGAACAGCACAATCCCGAAGCCCAGCTGCGTCTCGCGGAACGCCAGGGCGATCAGCACCGGCGTGAAGGTGCCCAGGGTCTGCAGGCCGATCAGGTTGCGCAGGATCAGGATCACCAGCACGCCAATCGGGATCATCACCATGATCATGAACGTCTGCTGGGTCTGCAGCGGCAGGCCGTACAGCGAGTATTCAAGGAAGTTGGCGTCGGTGTTCTCGTCCGTCAGCTTGGCCAGGCGAATCGCGTTCATCTCGCTGTTGTTCAGGCTGAAGGTCACCATGGCTTTCTTGCCACCGTCCACGGTGATCAGGTTTTCATCGCCGGTCCACCACAGCAGGCGGTCGGCGGGCAGGCCCTGTTCGCCGGTTTCCGGGTTGAAATACAGCCAGTCGTTACCGTTGAAGCTGCGCAGCCACAGTTCCGGGCTTTGCGGCTGGTCGGCGACCAGGCGAATGGTGTGGACCTTTTCCACCGGCACATGGGCGATGGACAGCAGCAGCTCGACGATCTTGGCCTTGTGCGCGGTGGACGGGTCGCCCGCCAGCAGCAGTTTCACGTTGTCGTCGCTGAGGTTGTTGGTGCGCTTGATCGCTTCGGTGATGAAGGTCTCGACGTCGGCCGAGTGCTGACGGATCGGCGCCAGCAGGGCTTCAGCGGCGATTTTTTCCGGGCCTTCCACGGCGATGCTGTCGCGGAAGGTCGGGCCCTTGACCTTGATCTTCTCACCGCTGTAACGCTTGGTCAGCACCAGGCGGTAATACAGGGTCTGGTTGCCCTTGGCGCGGCGTGCTGACCAGGTGACCTTGCGATTGCCATCGGTGCGGTTGACGCTGACCCCGTAGTTGTTCGAGATAAAGCTCTCGTTAAGGCTCACGAAGTCGCGGCTCAGGGGCGGCACGAACATCTGGATCTTCACCGGGTCTTTCGGATTGGCGACAAACTCGACCTTGGCGTCGATGTTCCACAGATCGTCGGTGGCATCCTCGGTAACAGGAATGCCCAGCACGAAGATCTGGTAGCAGGTGACCGAAATACCCAGCACCACCAGGATGGTGATGAGAATTTTCAGGTGCAGGGTCAGAGAGCGCATTCGGTTTACTCGGCGGTATGAGCGTCGGCGGCGCAGGCAGGCTTGCCCGCTGCGTATTTAAGACTGGGGTCGACCAGCGCATCAAAGCGCTTCAGCGCTTCGGAGCCGATCAACAGCGGGTATTGGAAGGCACTTCGGTCAGTCAAGTTCACTTCTATGCTGCGTAAAGCGCTGCCCATGCAGATATTCAGGGCAATCACCGGACGGGCGGTGTAGTTCTTGTCTTCATCGGGGTCGTAGTCACCGGCGCGGCGCTTGATCTTGCTGACGCGGGCCAGGGGCCGTTCGATGGGGTGGGAATGGGCGGTGTCGATCGCCAGGTAGAAGCGCACCCAGGATTCGCCGTTGCGCTTGAAGCGCTTGATATCGCGGGCGCTGAGGGAGGCGGTCTTGGCGCCCGTGTCCAGTTTGGCGGCCACTTCGAGGTCGATTCCGGCCAATTGCGCGTATTCGTTGAGGCCATACACGGTCTTCTCGGCAGCGACGCCAAAGCCCGGTACGGCCAGCAGGCACATCAATAAAAGGAAGGGCTTGAGTCTCATAGATCCTGAGGCGTGCAGTGCGATGTTCGATTCAAGGCGACTGGCATTGCTGCGCAAACTCCCTCGTGCGCCGTTTCATCCAATGATGTCAGGCAAAAGCGGCGGGCATTCTAACATGATGCTTTTTTGGCGCCAGCGCTGGCAGGCGGCCATGTCTGCTTGGAGCTCGTCGGAGGTTATTAGACGATTGTCGACAATATGGATTTATTCTTTGACTAATAGGGGGTGATTGGCTAGTTTTTGCCACATTGCTTTTAAAGGTGTCGACAATATGCTGGATCAGCTGCAAGCCCCGGTACCGGCGCAGGACGATTCCCAGACCATGTCCGAGAACGTGTTCCGGCGTATCCAGGCCGCCATCGTCAAGGGCGAGATTGCCCCCGGCAGCAAGATCTCCGAGCCGGAGCTGGCGCGTACCTACGGCATCAGTCGCGGTCCGCTGCGTGAAGCGATCCACCGCCTTGAAGGCCAGCGCCTGCTGGTGCGGGTGCCTCACGTCGGCGCGAGAGTGGTGTCCTTGAGCCACGCCGAGCTGGTCGAGCTCTATGAAATCCGTGAGTCCCTTGAAGGCATGGCCTGCCGCCTCGCCGCCGAGCGCATGACCGACGCCGAGATCGAAGAACTGCGCCAAGTGCTGCACACCCATGAGCGCGACGAAGCGTTTCAGGCCGGCCTGGGCTACTACCAGCAGGAAGGCGACTTCGATTTTCATTACCGGATAATTCAAGGTGCCGGTAACCGCACCCTGACCCAAATGCTCTGCGGCGAGCTGTATCAGTTGGTGCGCATGTACCGCATCCAGTTTTCCGCCACGCCCAATCGTCCACGCCAGGCCTTTGCCGAGCATCACCGCATTCTCGACGCGATTGCCGAGCGCGACGGTGAACTGGCCGAACTGCTGATGCGCCGCCATATCGGCGCTTCCAAACGCAACATTGCCCGTCACTTTCCCGACGGTTGCGCCCAATCACGAGGTGAGTCATGAGTTCCCACAATAAGCGTACGCCGGGCCAGCGTTTTCGTGACGCCGTCGCCAGCGAGCATCCCTTGCAGGTGGTCGGCGCGATCAACGCCAACCACGCCCTGCTGGCCAAGCGCGCCGGTTTCAAGGCGATCTACCTATCGGGCGGCGGCGTCGCAGCGGGCTCCCTGGGGGTGCCGGACCTGGGCATCACCGGCCTGGACGACGTGCTCACCGATGTGCGCCGCATCACCGACGTGTGCGACCTGCCGCTGCTGGTGGATGTGGACACCGGTTTCGGCTCTTCGGCGTTCAACGTGGCGCGCACCGTCAAGTCGATGATCAAGTTCGGCGCCGCAGCCATTCATATCGAGGACCAGGTCGGCGCCAAGCGCTGCGGCCATCGTCCCAACAAGGAAATCGTGTCCCAGCAGGAAATGGTCGACCGCATCAAGGCCGCCGTGGACGCGCGCACCGATGACAGCTTCGTGATCATGGCGCGCACCGACGCCCTGGCCGTCGAGGGGCTGGAGTCTGCCCTGGAACGCGCGGCCGCGTGCATCGAGGCCGGTGCCGACATGGTGTTCCCGGAAGCCATCACTGAACTGGACATGTACAAACTGTTCGCTGCCCGCGTCAAAGCGCCGATCCTGGCCAACATCACCGAATTCGGCTCGACCCCGCTGTACACCACCGAACAGTTGAAATCTGCGGATGTTTCCCTGGTGCTGTACCCGCTTTCGGCCTTTCGCGCCATGAACAAGGCCGCCGAGAACGTCTACACCGCGATCCGTCGCGACGGCACCCAACAGAACGTGATCGACACCATGCAGACGCGCATGGAGCTTTACGACCGTATCGACTACCACACCTTCGAACAGAAGCTCGACGCGCTGTTCGCCGCCAAAAAATAAACCTTGTGGCTCCCTGAACAACGACAAAATTGGAGAAACACCATGGCTGAAGCAAAAGTATTGAGTGGCGCCGGCCTGCGTGGCCAGGTGGCCGGGCAGACTGCGCTGTCCACCGTGGGCCAGGCCGGCGCCGGTCTTACCTACCGTGGCTACGATGTGCGTGAACTGGCCGCCGACGCGCAGTTTGAAGAAGTTGCCTATCTGCTGCTGTACGGCGAGCTGCCGACCCAGGCCCAACTGGCGGACTACAGCAAAAAGCTCAGCACGTTGCGCGACCTGCCGCAAGCCTTGAAGGAAGTGCTCGAACGCATCCCCGCTGACGCCCACCCGATGGACGTGATGCGCACCGGCTGCTCGTTCCTCGGCAATATCGAGCCGGAAAAAGACTTCAGTGCGCAGCACGATGTCACCGACCGCCTGCTCGCCGCCTTCCCGGCGATCATGTGCTACTGGTACCGCTTTAGTCACGACGGCCAGCGCATCGATTGCGTGACCGACGAACCGAGCATCGGCGGCCACTTCCTGCACCTGCTGCATGGCAGGAAGCCCAGCGACCTGCACGTCAAAGTGATGAACGTGTCGCTGATCCTCTACGCCGAGCACGAATTCAACGCCTCCACCTTCACCGCGCGGGTGTGTGCCTCGACCTTGTCCGACCTGTATTCCTGCGTCACCGCAGCCATCGGCTCGCTGCGTGGCCCGCTGCACGGCGGCGCCAACGAAGCGGCGATGGAAATGATCGAGCGTTTCGGCTCGGCCGCAGAAGCGGTGG
Organism: Pseudomonas sp. Leaf59; assembly: GCF_920984685.1. Taxonomy (NCBI): domain Bacteria; kingdom Pseudomonadati; phylum Pseudomonadota; class Gammaproteobacteria; order Pseudomonadales; family Pseudomonadaceae; genus Pseudomonas; species Pseudomonas sp. Leaf59. The sequence continues at coordinate 58,796 of NZ_CAKLBR010000002.1, forward strand.
AGGGCACCCTCGGCATGCTGGCGCGCAAGGACAAGATCATGGGCTTTGGCCACGCGATCTACAAAGACAGCGACCCGCGCAATGAAGTGATCAAGGGCTGGGCGAAAAAGCTGGCTGACGAAGTGGGCGATACCGTGCTGTTCCCGGTTTCCGAAGCCATCGACAAAACCATGTGGGAACAGAAAAAACTGTTCCCCAACGCCGACTTCTACCACGCCTCGGCATATCACTTCATGGGCATCCCGACCAAGCTGTTCACCCCGATCTTTGTCTGCTCACGCCTCACCGGCTGGGCGGCCCATGTGTTCGAACAGCGCGCCAACAACCGCATCATCCGTCCAAGCGCCGAGTACACCGGCGTCGAGCAGCGCAAGTTCGTGGCAATCGAACGTCGCTGAAGACCGTCGATCCCGAATTGGCAATCGGATCAAATGTGGGAGGGGGCAAGCCCCCTCCCACATGGGATCGCGTTCCAGTTCGAGCTCCGGCTTCCTTTGCAATCACCGTGACCGAGTTCTGACGATGAACACTGAATTTCGCAAACCGCTCCCCGGTAGCCGGCTGGATTACTTCGACACCCGCGCGGCCGTCGAAGCCATCACCCCCGGCGCCTACGCCACCTTGCCCTACACCTCACGCGTACTGGCCGAAAACCTGGTGCGCCGCTGCGATCCGGCCACCCTCGATGCGTCCCTGCGCCAGTTGATCGAGCGCAAGCGCGATCTTGACTTCCCATGGTTTCCGGCCCGCGTGGTGTGCCATGACATCCTCGGCCAGACCGCGCTGGTCGACCTCGCCGGCCTGCGTGACGCCATCGCCCTGCAAGGCGGCGACCCGGCACAGGTCAACCCGGTGGTGCCGACGCAGTTGATCGTCGATCACTCCCTGGCCGTCGAAGCCGGCGGTGCCGACCCGGACGCGTTCGAGAAAAACCGCGCCATCGAAGATCGCCGCAACGAAGACCGCTTCCACTTTATCGAGTGGAGCAAAAAAGCCTTCAAGAACGTCGACGTGATCCCGCCGGGCAACGGCATCATGCACCAGATCAACCTGGAGAAAATGTCCCCGGTGATCCAGGTGCGCGACGGCGTGGCCTTCCCGGATACCTGCGTCGGCACCGACAGCCACACCCCGCATGTGGACGCCTTGGGCGTGATCGCCATCGGCGTCGGTGGCCTCGAAGCCGAGAGCGTGATGCTGGGCCGCGCGTCGTGGATGCGCCTGCCGGAAATCATCGGCGTCGAGCTGACCGGCAAGCTGCTGCCGGGCATCACTGCCACCGACATGGTGCTGGCGCTGACCGAGTTTCTGCGCAAGCAAAAAGTGGTCGGTGCATGGCTGGAGTTCTTCGGTGAGGGCGCTTCCAGGCTCACCCTGGGCGACCGCGCGACCATCTCCAACATGGCCCCGGAATACGGCGCCACGGCAGCGATGTTTTACATCGATCCGCAGACCATCGCCTACCTCAAACTCACCGGCCGTGAAGACGAACAGGTCGCCCTGGTCGAACAGTACGCCCGCCACACCGGCCTGTGGGCCGATGATCTGAAAGGCGCGCAATACGAGCGCGGCCTTACGTTCGATCTGTCCAGCGTGGTGCGCAACATGGCCGGCCCGAGCAATCCTCACGCCCGTGTAGCCACCCGTGACCTGGCCTCCAAAGGCATCAGCGGCCAGTGGGACGAAGTACCAGGGCAGATGCCCGACGGCGCGGTGATCATCGCCGCCATCACCAGCTGCACCAACACCAGCAACCCGCGCAACGTCATCGCCGCCGGCCTCCTGGCGCGCAACGCCAACAGGCTGGGGCTGACGCGCAAGCCGTGGGTCAAGTCGTCGCTGGCGCCGGGCTCGAAGACGGTGGCGATGTACCTGGAAGAAGCGGGTCTGGCTGACGAACTGGAAAAACTCGGCTTTGGCGTGGTGGCCTTTGCCTGCACCACCTGCAATGGCATGTCGGGCGCGCTGGACCCGGTGATCCAGCAGGAAATCATCGACCGCGACCTGTACGCCACCGCTGTGTTGTCGGGCAACCGCAACTTCGACGGGCGGATTCACCCGTACGCCAAACAGGCATTCCTGGCTTCGCCACCGCTGGTGGTGGCCTACGCGATTGCCGGCACCATCCGTTTCGACATCGAAAAGGATGTGCTTGGGCTCGACGCGCAGGGCAATGAAATCCGCCTGCAGGACCTCTGGCCCAGCGACGAAGAGATCGATGCGGTGGTCAAGGCCTCGGTCAAGCCGGAGCAGTTCCGCGCGGTGTATATCCCGATGTTCGCGATTCACGAAGACACCGGCCCCAAGGTGGCGCCACTGTACGACTGGCGCCCGCAAAGCACCTATATTCGCCGTCCGCCTTATTGGGAAGGCGCGCTGGCCGGGGCGCGGCCGCTCAAGGGCATGCGCCCGCTGGCGGTGCTGCCGGACAACATCACCACCGATCACCTGTCGCCGTCCAACGCCATCATGCTCGACAGCGCCGCCGGCGAATACCTGGCAAAAATGGGCCTGCCGGAAGTCGACTTCAACTCTTACGCGACCCATCGGGGCGACCACTTGACCGCCCAACGCGCCACCTTCGCCAACCCGAAACTGTTCAATGAAATGGTGGTGGAAAACGGCAAGGTCAAGCAGGGCTCACTGGCGCGCATCGAGCCCGAGGGCCAGGTCACGCGCATGTGGGAAGCCATCGAAACCTACATGCAGCGCAAGCAGCCGCTGATCATCATCGCCGGCGCCGACTACGGTCAGGGCTCATCCCGCGACTGGGCGGCCAAAGGCGTGCGTCTGGCCGGGGTGGAAGCGATTGCCGCCGAAGGCTTCGAACGCATCCACCGTACCAATCTGGTGGGCATGGGCGTGCTGCCGCTGGAGTTTCTGCCGGGCACCGACCGTCACACCCTGCAGATCGACGGCAGTGAAACCTATGACGTGCTTGGCGCGCGCACTCCGGGTGCGCAGTTGACCCTGGTGATCAATCGTAAAAATGGCGAACGTGTCGACGTGCCGGTGACTTGCCGTCTGGACACCGCCGAAGAAGTATCGATCTACGAGGCGGGCGGCGTGTTGCAGCGTTTTGCCCAGGACTTCCTGGCATCGGCGGCGACCGCCTGAGGGACTGACCATGGCACATGCAGCGCAAATCAGAATCCCCGCCACCTACATGCGTGGCGGTACCAGCAAGGGTGTGTTTTTCAGTCTCCAGGACTTGCCCGTTGCGGCGCAGGTGCCCGGCGCCGCACGCGATGCCCTGCTGTTGCGAGTGATCGGCAGCCCCGACCCCTATGACAAGCAGATCGATGGCATGGGCGGTGCGACGTCCAGCACCAGCAAAACCGTGATCCTGTCCAGGAGCAGCCGCGCCGAGCATGACGTGGACTACCTGTTCGGCCAGGTCGCCATCGACAAACCCTTCGTCGACTGGAGCGGCAATTGCGGCAACCTGTCGGCGGCGGTCGGTGCGTTCGCCATCAGCGCCGGGCTGGTCGATGCCGCGCGCATACCGCACAACGGCGTCGCCGTCGTGCGCGTGTGGCAGGCCAATATCGGCAAGACCATCATCGCCCACGTGCCGATCACCGACGGCGCGGTGCAGGAAACCGGCGACTTTGAACTGGACGGCGTGACCTTCCCGGCCGCCGAAGTGCAACTGGAGTTCATCGACCCGGCGGCGGAAGAGGAGGGCGGTGGTGGTGCGATGTTCCCCACCGGCAACCTCGTCGACGAGCTGCAAGTGCCCGGCGTGGGGACCTTCAAGGCGACACTGATCAACGCCGGCATCCCGACGATTTTCATCGACGCCGCAGACCTCGGCTATACCGGCACCGAACTGCAAGGTGCGATCAACGGCGACCCCAAGGCCCTGGCGATGTTCGAGACCGTGCGCGCCCACGGCGCGTTGCGCATGGGCCTGATCAGCCACCTGGACGAAGCCGCCCAGCGCCAGCACACGCCGAAAGTCGCGTTCGTGGCGACGCCTGCGGATTATGTGGCGTCCAGCGGCAAGTCGATCAAGGCCGCCGACGTGGACCTGCTGGTGCGCGCGCTGTCCATGGGCAAGTTGCACCACGCCATGATGGGCACGGCGGCAGTGGCGATTGGCACCGCGGCGGCGATTCCCGGAACCCTGGTCAACCTGGCGGCAGGTGGCGTGGAGCGCAGCGCGGTGCGCTTCGGGCACCCCTCCGGCATCCTGCGCGTGGGCGCCGAGGCCAGCCAGGTGAACGGTGAATGGGTGGTCAAAAAAGCCATCATGAGCCGCAGTGCGCGGGTGCTGATGGAGGGCTTCGTGCGCATCCCAGGCGACGCGTTCTAGAGCCAATTTCGTCCCGAAAACTGCCGACTCCCCCTGTGGGAGCGGCTTGCCCGCGAACGCGCCGGGTCAGCCAACATCAATGGTTGCTGGACTACCGCCTTCGCGGGCAAGCCAGCTCCCACATTTGATCTTCGTTGCCTTGAGCAGCCTGTTTTTTACTCGAAACAGGTTGCTACTTACGACTCCTGAACAGTACGGAACTTCTTCCGGGATAAACACCAATCAGGTAGCCATAAGACTTGCTCGAGCAGGCCTTGTGAACACCCACTACCTGAATCTTGGAAGGTACCTATGACCAGCGTAAATACTCAGTCACAAACGCCTTATACCGTCGGCTACGAAATGTCCCCCAATCCGGCGCCCATCCGTCGTGAGCACAGCGCTGAGGCCGCTGAATATTTGGCTGCTCCCCAGGATTCGACGCCGCCCCGTAGCGCCATGACGGCCCGGCAGCGCGGCCCATTTTCGGGTCACAGTGCACTGGTCAACACCGAGCAGGTGAAAGCCGCTGAACCAGACCAGGTGACGAAACTGACCCTGCAAAACCAAGCGCTCAATGAGAAATTCAGCGCATTGGTCGCCAGGTTTGAGTCGATGATAAAAGGGCTTCAGCAACAGATTGCCGACCTGACCCAGCAACTTGAACACCCGGAAAAGGCAACTCACCAAACCCCTTTTGATAACGGCAGCCAAGTCAGGAATGCCGCAGTCGAGGGGCAGAACCTCGCTCAGACTCAAGATTCGACTCCCGAGCAACAGACACGCATGCAAGAGTCACCGCAAACGCAGTCGCCGCAGACTCCTGGTCTCGGAGCACTGAGCAGCCAAACCGATCAGTTTTACCAGAAAGTCGATGAGGCACTCAGGAAGCTCGCGGAATTGCTGATGGGACTGAGTCAACAAATTGATGGCTTGTTTCAAAAGATCAGCGGCACGGGTGCCTCCCCCAGCGATACTCCGACCATGCCGGCGGATAGCGACATGACCACTGAGTCGGACAGCATGCAGCCTAAAGTACCCGCCGCCAGGCAAAGCGAAGAAACGCTTCCGGCCACTCAGCCAGCAACGTCTGAGGCCCGCACCATCGAAGAACTGAAGAGACAAAACGAGCAGCTCAACGCCCACCTTGATAACGCGGCACAGGCTTACGAGCAATTCATTGCACAACTTCAGCTGAAAGTTGACAGCTTGAGTCAGCAAGTCATTCAACAAAAGAAATAGGCTCCAGCACCCCGCCCGCCGGTATAGGAGTTACCTCCTGCACTTGGCGGCGTCAGTACCGATATTCATTCGAACCGCAGTATCACCCGACGGTTGTGCTTGCTCTTCTTCTCGATTTTCTCGCAGAACACCCGGCCGATCTCGTCGGTGTTGGCCACATGGGTGCCGCCGCATGGCTGGATATCCACGCCGGCGATGTCGATCACCCGCACCGAGCCCTGAATCACCGGCGGCGCGACTGCCTGGGTACGGGTGATCTGCAGCAGCGTGGCGTATTCCGACGCAGGCATCGACAGCGTTTTTACCTCGTGGGCCTGTTCGATCAGTGCGTTCAGGTCGCGGGTGATGCTGTCCTTGTCCAGGGTCATTTCCGGCAGGTCGAAATCCAGGCGGCCCTTGTCTGCGCTGATGCTGCAGCCGGTCACCGGCGCATCGATGATCGAGCACAGCAGGTGCAGGCAGGTGTGCATCTTCATGTGCAAGTAGCGCCGATCCCAATCAATTTCCGCCTCCACCTGGACGCCGGCGATCAACTGCGCGGGACACTGGTGCACCTGGTGCCAGATGATCGCGCGCGATACCGGGTCGCGCACGGTGCCGATCACGTCGACGCGCGTGCCATCGGTCAGAATGAAGTGGCCGGTATCGCCCGGTTGTCCGCCGCCGGTGGGGTAGAACAGCGTGTGCTCCAGGGCGATGCCGTGTTCGCCGACGGCCCTTACCCGGGCGCTGAACGTGTTCTGGTAGGGCGCGCTGTCGAACAGCGCCAGGGTTTCCATGGAGTGCACAGACATGTTCAACCTCCGACGATCAATGGGCTGGCCTGCAACACCGAGCGCACCATCGCACTCAAGCCCGGCGGGGACAGCAGGGTGATTTCAAACTCCGGCCCGCAGACTTTCAGGTTCAGCGGCAGGCGCGGCAGCGGGTTGTTCGGTTCGGTGCGATGCAGGCGAAATTGCAGGTGGTGGCGCTCCTTCATCGTGGGCTCCAGCATCAGCCCCGGCAACGGATGAAAGTCGGCGTCCAGCACCGTGACCTTGTGCCCGGCGGTGATTTCACCGACCACATGCAAGCGCTCCTCGAGGGCGAATGCGCCGAGGTAGGTGCTGTGCTCGGACGCATCGTTCTTCTGCATCTGGATCTGGTTGACCACCTTGACCTTGGTGCCCGCCGGCACGTCCTGAGTGATCACGCAGGCCGGGCTGATAAACACATTGTCGCCAATCAGCACGTAGCCCAGCACCCGTGCGCCGGAGCCGATCTCGACGTTATTGCCCAGGCGCGGGTGGCGCTTGCCGTCGGGGTTGTTGGCGATGCCGCGCGCGCCAAGTGTCACGCCACAGAGGATGTAGCAGTCGTTGCCGATTTCGCAGGTTTCGCCGATCACCGTGCCGTAGCCGTGGTCGAGCACAAACCGCCGGCCGATGCGTGCCGCCGGGTGAATGTCGGCGCCGGAGAGCATCTTGCCCTGGTTGCTCAACTGCGAGGCGATGTGCGCGAACGCCTCATCGGTCTGGTCCGGGAAATTCCACACACGGTGCGCGAGCCGGTAGTACAGCACCGCCTTGAACGAGGCGTAGGACTCCAGGATCAACTCGCCGCGCCCGCGTGAAGCCGGGTCGCGGCTGGCGTAGGCGATCAGGTCTTCGGCCACCGCCTGCGCCGCGTCCTGGATCAATGGCGCCAGGTGCGGTTCCAGCTGCTTCATCTGAGCCGGCGTGAGCGTCTTGATGAGGTGCGTGAGCAGCTCATCGTGCAGCAGTTGCATGTCGATAAAGCCCCCCATGGAGCCACCTCCGCAGTCTGGATAGTTGGAAGGCCGGTTACTCGAAGTTGGGCAGGTAGCTGTCGGCATTGTCGTAGACCAGGGTCAGCACCACCGTTTCAGGCGGCAGTTCGGGGGCGAGTTGGGCGATGGCGACCATATTGGCGGCCGAGGACAGGCCCAGGCTGATGGCGTCGGTGCGCATGATGCGTTTGATCATGTCGACGCACGCCCGGTGCGAGACCTTGAGCATGCCGTCGATCACGTCCAGGTTGAGGATGCTCGGGATCAGGCCGATCGACAGGCCCTGAATGTCGTGCGGCGCATGCCGGTCCTTGAGCAGGTCGCATTCTTCGGGCTCCACGCCCATCACGCGCAGGCCCGGCCAGGCGGCCTTGAGGGTTTCGCCGATGCCGGTGATATGGCCGCCGGTGCCGATGCCGCTGACGAAATAGTCCGCACGCAGCTCACCGAAGTCGCGCAGGATCTCCGGCGCGGTGGTGTCGCGATGGGTCTGCGGGTTGGCGCCGTTGCGTTGCTGGTTAAGCATCACGTAGTTGGGGTTTTCCAACTGCAACTCCATGCATTTCTCGCCGTGGGAGTTGTTGCCCAGGCGGCTGTCCGACAACACCACCCTGGCGCCGTAGAGGCGCAGCAGTTTCTGTTTTTCCGGGCTGTAGTTGTCGGGAATCACCAGCACCACTTTGTAGCCCAGCACATTGGCGGCCATCACCAGGCCGATGCCGGTATTGCCGCCGCTGGGTTCGATCAGGGTTTGCCCGGAATCACGGATCAGCACACCACGGCGTTCGGCGTCGAGGATCATGCCCAGGGCGATGCGCGCCTTGTGGCTGCCACCGGGGTTGAGGGATTCGAGCTTGGCGTAGACCTCGATGCCGAGGTCTTCGGAAAACTGCGCCAGGCGCACAGTCGGCGTGTGGCCGATGGCGTCGATAATCGAGTTATGCAACATCGCTCTGCCCCCCGCTCAATACAACGGCATGTCGGGTTCGACGTCGCGCACCCAATGCTTCATGCCGCCCTGCAGCACCCTGGTGTTGGCAAAACCGGCGGCCAGCAGGGTGCTCGCCGCCTGCTCGGCGCGGGTGCCGGCGTAGCAGATCAGGTAATGGGTGTTGTCGCGGCTCAGGCGGCCGAGCTGTGAATCCAGCTCGTCGAGGGGAATGTGCACCACGCCCGGCAGCTTGCACACCTCCAGTTCGCTGGCATCGCGCACATCCACCAGCACATCGGCGCTGTTCGGGTGTTCCAGCACTTGCTTGAGGACGTGCGGCTTGATGTAGCGCTCCTCGGCGAGGCACGGCTGGGGCGCCACGGCGTCGGCGCAAACTGCCGGGGCGACGGTGTGGCTGTGGCGCTGGGCGGAGCAGCACGGGCAATTGGCGCGGCGCTTGAAGCGCACCTCAGTGAATTTCATCGCCAGGGCATCGAAGCGCATCAGGCGCCCGGACAACGGCTCGCCAATGCCGATCAGCAGCTTGATCGCCTCGGTGGCCTGGATCATCCCGACCACCCCCGGCAGCACGCCGATCACCCCGCCGGCGCTGCAGTTGGGCGCCAGTTCGGCTGGCGGTGGGCTGGGAAACAGGCAGCGATAGCACGGCCCGCCCTGGTAGTTGAACACGCTGATCTGCCCGTCGAAGCGGTAGATGGCGCCGTACACCAGCGGCTTGTCCAGCTGTACGCAGGCGTCGTTGACCCGATAGCGCGTGTCGAAATTGTCGGTGCCGTCGATCACCAGGTCGTAGGCGCCGACCAGCTCGAGGGCGTTATCGGCATTGAAGGCGGTGTCGTGGGTGTTGATCCGGATATGGCTGTTGAGGTCCTGCAGGCGCTGTTTGGCGGATTCGACCTTGGACATGCCCAGGCTGCTGTTGCCGTGAACGATCTGGCGTTGCAGGTTGCTGCTTTCCACCACATCAAAATCCACCAGGCCCAGGGTGCCGACGCCGGCGGCGGCCAGGTACAGGCTGATGGGCGAGCCCAGGCCTCCCGTGCCGATGATCAGCACCCTGGCCTTTTTCAGCTTCAACTGGCCTTCGCGACCGACGCCGGGCAGGGTGATGTGCCGCACGTAGCGTTGCACTTCTTCATTGCTCAGCGCGTCGACGTCCATGCCGCCGGAAGTGGCGAGCAGCACATCGATATGGGCTTTTTCCGGCAGTGGCTCGTCGGCGTCGATCAAGGCTTCTTCGGCGGTGAACAGAAAATGTTCCTTGAGCTGGTTGTTGTTCTCGTGAAACAAGTGTGCGCGCAGCTGCGGGTGGCGGCTGCACAGGTTTTCCATGACCTCGCGCAATGTCGATCCGGCGCCCTCGAGGGTCGACTCCGGCAACTTGGCCACGCGAACCAGAATGTCGGGGAAAGAGACAGCGTTCATGGACAGCTCCGCATGCAGGTCGTTGAAAGGGGTGAGGGCGAAATGCTTGCCATCCCAGGCAAACAGCTTGGAACCCTGGGCCTGGCCCTGACGGACGTCGACCACCAGATAACTGACCGGGTGGATCGGTTCGCCCATGAACAGCGCCTTGTCCTGGTCTTCATCGCTGAAATAGGCGCCGACATCCGGGTGCGAGTGGTAGATCACCACCACCGGGTTATCGCTGCGCAACGCCTTGTTCAGCAGCAGGGTGTCGGCCACGGCAAAGGTGTAGCCATTGGCCGCGCTGCGTGGGTACATCTCGGGGTTTTTGCGGTGCAGTTCGTTCTGGATATTGCAGCCCGGGTACACGCTGCCATCGGCGAAGACGAAACCGCAGCACTCTTCGGGGTAGCAGCGGCCGGCGTGGGCGTAGATTTGTTCCAGGGCGGTGGGACGAAGGACATCCATGTTGCTCTCGCGTCGTGGTGGGCGGCTCAATTTTTCTTGGCCAGGAATTTTTCGATGGGCAGCTTGGTGATCGCAAAACCGGCCAGCAGGACTGCCGAGTAGAGCATCAGGTCACGGGACAGCGCCACGCCCTCGTACCAGGCGCCGATGATCACCGCGAACACCGGGAAGATAATGAACACGAACGACAGGATGATCGGGCTCAGGCGCTTGAGCAGCATGAAGTACACGATGAAACCGCCCACCGATGCCACCAGCCCCAGGTAGAACAGCGCGCTCCAGGAGCGCAGGGTGATGTCTTCGAACGTCGGCGTTTCAAACCACAAGCCGGCCACGAACAGCATCAGGCCGGCAATCCCGATGGGCAGGGTGTTGTAGGTGATCACGCTGATGGCGCTGCCTTTTTGCTTGGTAATCACATAGCACAACGCATGCATGATCGCGGCGCCGAGGATCGCCAGCACCCCGAAGAACTCGGCGTGGTCCAGGTGCAGGCCCTGGCTGCGGATGATCATGTAGAGACTGCCGAAACCGATTCCAATGCCGACCACTTGGGAAAAGTAGATGCGCTCGCGCAAAAACAGCGCGGAAAAAATCAGGATGAACACCGGCATGCAGCTGAACAGCAGGGCGGTGAGGCCCGACGAGACATGCATCTCGCCGTAGTTGAGCAGGTAATACGGAATACTGAAGTAGGACAATGTCACGAATACGAAAAACCAGCGGCTCTCCCGAGGAAACAGGATCGGCTCGCGGCGCACCCTGGCAAAACACAGGAACAGCGGGAATGCGATCAGAAAGCGCAGGCCGGCGGACGTTAGCGGTGGCACGCTTTCCACCGCGATCTTGATACCCAGCCACGTGGTCCCCCAACTCAGGCACACGATAAGAAACATCACACTGGTGACCAAGCCGGGCAACCACTGTTTGGGTGTTTTGGTTTTGGCGGTGTTTTCGAGAACAGCAGACATTGGCATCGTTTATTGCTTCCCTGAGCCGACATTGAACTCTATATTGAGCGTGTAACAAGCGGTAAAAATCGGCGATTGAACCCGTAAAAGCACACTATTAGGGCGAAAGATGACTGTCAAAACAAATATTGACATGGTGTCAATTATGCGTGAGGGGTTGTCCAACGGGCAGGGTGTCAAGTACAAGCGCCTGTCCGATGTCATGGAGCGGGGCATCCTTGAAGGCTTGATTGAACCGGGACGAAAACTGCCGCCCCATCGGGTGCTTTCGGACAATCTGGGCGTCACCATCGGTACCATCAGCCGCGCCTACGGCGAGCTGGAACGTCTGGGGCTGGTGGTGGCGCGGGTCGGTGACGGCACCTTCGTGCGCAAGCGCGGGATGGAGCGCCAGCGCGATGAAGGCTTTCGCAATGTCAGCGAGGAGCCGCGCCAGTACTTCGACATGAGCCGCAACATGCATATCCCCGGGCAGGAGACGGTGTTCCTGGCACAGAGCTTCCAGACCCTGTCGACCAACGCCAAGTTTCTCCAGGAGATCAGCGCCTACACCCCGGACGCGGGCCTGCCACGCTACCGCGAAGCCGGTGCGCAGTGGTTGGTACAGCGCGATTTCCATCCGATTCCCGAGCAGGTCATCTGCGTGAATGGCGGTCAGCACGGTTTGCTCTGCGCCATGATGGCCCTGCTGCGGGCCGGCGATACGGTGGTCACCGAACAGCTGACTTATCCGGGGTTGATCACGGCGTCACGCATGCTCGGTATCCGCCTGATCGGCCTGGAGATGGATGAGGAGGGTGTGCTGCCGGGCGCGCTGGATGAACTCTGTCGTAATCACCGAATTTCGGCGTTGTACTGCACACCCACGATTCAGAACCCTACGACGTCAGTGTTATCGGTGGCGCGCCGCGAAGCGCTGGCCAGAGTCTGTCGCGAACACAATCTGTTGATTCTTGAGGATGAGGCCCACGGCGTTCTGGTGGAAGACCGGCCGCCGCCTCTCAGCTATTTCGCGCCCGAGCGTACGATTTTGATCAGTAGCCTGAGCAAGGCGGTGTCAGCCGGGTTGCGCGTGGGTTATGTGCATGCGCCGCCCGCGCTGGTCAGCCGCATTTCTGCCGCCTTGCGCTCCACCTGCTGGATGGCCACGCCAGTGACCCTGGAGTTGGCCACCCAGTGGATCGAAAACGGCACGGCGGAATACCTGTTGCGTCAACAGATCAGTGAGATCAGCCGGCGCAAGGCGCTGGTGGAGGATTTGCTGGCTGGCCTGGCTTACCGTACTCACCTGAATAGTCCGCACTTCTGGATCGAAGTGCCGGAGCCCTGGCGCGCGTCGGAAATAGAAGCCGAACTCAAACAGAACAATTACCTGATCGCCACCGCAGAAGCCTTTGCGGTGGGGCAGACGGCGGTGCCGCAGTTTATTCGGGCGAGTATCTGTAATACGTCCGGGGATGATCAGTTGTTGCGGACGGGGTTCGATGCGTTGGCAACCGCGCTGGGGCAAGGTGGCGGAAGGTTTCATCTGTAAGGCTGATCAGGCTTTTTGTGGGAGGGGGCGTTGATTACTTGAACCTGCGCTCCACCCCTTTCTCCACCAGAATCTTTGCCGAAATCTCTTCCACCGAGAAATGCGTGGAATTGATATGCGCAATATTCTCGCGCCGGAACAGATTTTCCACTTCACGCACCTCGAACTCGCACTGCGCGTAGCTCGAATAGCGGCTGTTGGGCTTGCGCTCGTTGCGGATGGCGGTCAGGCGGTCCGGGTCGATGGTCAGGCCGAACAGCTTGTGCGAGTGCGCGCGCAGGGCGGCGGGCAGGGTCAGGTGTTCCATGTCGTCTTCGGTCAGCGGGTAGTTGGCCGCGCGGATGCCGAATTGCATGGCCATGTACAGACAGGTTGGCGTCTTGCCGCAACGCGACACGCCCACCAGGATCAGGTCAGCCTTGTCGTAGTAGTGCGTGCGTGCGCCGTCGTCGTTGTCGAGGGCGAAGTTGACCGCCTCGATACGCTCCATATAGTTGGAGTTATGCCCGATGGAGTGGGACTTTCCTACCGAATAGGAGGAGTGTTCGCTCAGCTCCTGCTCCAGCGGCGCGAGGAAGGTGGAGAAGATGTCGATCATGAAACCATTGGAGGTCGCAAGAATCTCACGAATGTCCTGATTGACGATGGTGTCGAAAATGATCGGGCGGCAGCTGTCTTTTTCAGCCGCCAGATTGATTTGTTGTACCATGGCCCGCGCTTTATCCACGCTGTCTATATAGGGTCGGGTGAATTTGGCGAAGGTAATGTTTTCGAACTGCGCGAGCAGGCTTTGGCCCAGGGTTTCGGCAGTAATGCCAGTGCCATCGGAGATAAAGAAAGCAGATCGTTTCATTTGAGCCCTGGGCCTTAAGCTGATGGCGAATCTTGGATATGATAGGCGCGATTTTGCTGTCCCGCAGTGGGCCGCATTCTCACTTATTTTCCAGGCCCAGGCCACAAGCGCTGGCGAATGCTCCTACTGAGCCGTCGGCGTCCATGAGCTTTTCCAACACAGAAAGTGGAGAGATCACCTTGGTAGAGTACGTAGTTTCCCTCGATAAGCTCGGCGTCCATGATGTAGAGCACGTAGGGGGCAAGAACGCATCCCTCGGCGAGATGATCAGTAATCTTGCAGGCGCAGGTGTGTCGGTGCCCGGTGGTTTTGCCACCACGGCCCAGGCGTACCGTGATTTCCTCGAGCTGAGCGGCCTCAACGCTCAGATCCACGCCGCGCTGGACGCTCTGGACGTCGATGACGTCAACGCCCTGGCCAGAACCGGCAGCCAGATCCGCCAATGGATCATGGAGGCCGAGTTCCCTGAAAAGCTCAACGAAGAAATTCGCACCGCCTTCGCCACCCTGTCGGCCGGCAATCCGGACATGGCCGTCGCCGTGCGTTCCTCGGCCACCGCCGAAGACTTGCCCGACGCCTCCTTTGCCGGTCAGCAGGAAACCTTCCTGAATATCCGTGGCGTGGAAAACGTGATCCGCGCGGCCAAGGAAGTGTTTGCCTCGCTGTTCAACGACCGCGCCATTTCCTACCGCGTGCACCAGGGTTTCGACCACAAGCTGGTGGCCCTGTCTGCCGGCGTGCAGCGCATGGTGCGTTCGGAAACCGGCACCGCCGGCGTGATGTTCACCCTCGATACCGAATCGGGCTTCCGTGACGTGGTATTCATCACCGGCGCCTACGGCCTGGGCGAAACCGTCGTACAGGGCGCGGTCAACCCGGACGAATTCTACGTGCACAAGCACACCCTTGAGGCCGGTCGCCCTGCCATCCTGCGCCGTAACCTGGGCAGCAAGGCGATCAAGATGATCTACGGCGACGAGGCCAAGGCCGGTCGTTCGGTCAAGACCGTCGATGTGGACAAAGCCGAGCGCGCGCGCTTCTGCCTGAGCGACGCGGAAGTCAGTGAGCTGGCCAAGCAGGCGATGATCATCGAAAAGCACTACAAGTGCCCGATGGACATCGAGTGGGCCAAGGACGGTGACGACGGCAAGCTGTACATCGTGCAGGCTCGTCCGGAAACCGTGAAGAGCCGCACCTCGGCCAACGTCATGGAGCGCTACCTGTTGAAGGAAACCGGCACCGTGCTGGTGGAAGGCCGTGCCATCGGCCAGCGCATTGGCGCGGGCAAGGTGCGGATCATCAAGGACGTGTCCGAGATGGACAAGGTTCAGCCGGGTGACGTGCTGGTCTCCGACATGACCGACCCGGACTGGGAACCGGTGATGAAACGCGCCAGCGCCATCGTCACCAACCGTGGCGGGCGTACCTGCCACGCGGCGATCATCGCCCGTGAGCTGGGCATCCCGGCGGTCGTGGGTTGCGGCAATGCCACCCAACTGTTGAAAGACGGCCAGGGCGTGACCGTGTCCTGCGCTGAAGGCGACACCGGTTTCATCTTCGAAGGCGAGCTGGGCTTCGACATCAAGCAGAACTCCATCGACGCCATGCCCGACCTGCCGTTCAAGATCATGATGAACGTCGGCAACCCGGACCGCGCCTTCGATTTCGCGCAGTTGCCGAACGCCGGTGTGGGCCTGGCCCGCCTGGAGTTCATCATCAACCGCATGATCGGCGTGCACCCCAAGGCCCTGTTGAACTACGACGGGCTGCCGCTGGACATCAAAGAGAGCGTCGACAAGCGCATCGCCGGCTACAACGACCCGGTGGGCTTCTATGTCGACAAGCTGGTGGAAGGCATCAGTACCCTGGCGGCGGCGTTCTACCCGAAAAAGGTGATCGTGCGCCTGTCGGACTTCAAGTCCAACGAGTACGCCAACCTGATCGGCGGCAAGCTCTACGAGCCGGAAGAAGAAAACCCGATGCTGGGCTTCCGTGGTGCCTCGCGTTACATCAGCGAAGCCTTCCGCGACTGCTTCGAGCTCGAATGCCGTGCGCTCAAACGCGTGCGCAATGAGATGGGCCTGACCAACGTCGAAATCATGGTGCCGTTCGTGCGCACCCTGGGCGAGGCGAGCCAGGTGGTCGACCTGCTGGCCGAAAATGGCCTGTCCCGTGGCGAAAACGGCCTGCGCGTGATCATGATGTGCGAGTTGCCGTCCAACGCCATTCTGGCCGAAGAGTTCCTGGAGTTCTTCGACGGATTCTCCATTGGCTCCAACGACCTGACCCAGTTGACCCTGGGCCTGGACCGCGACTCTGGGATCATCGCGCACTTGTTCGACGAGCGTAACCCGGCGGTCAAGAAGCTGCTGGCCAACGCCATCCAGGCCTGTAACAAGGCCGGCAAGTACATCGGCATCTGCGGCCAGGGCCCGTCGGATCACCCGGACCTGGCCAAATGGCTGATGGAACAGGGCATCGAAAGCGTCTCGCTGAACCCTGACTCGGTGCTGGAAACCTGGTTCTTCCTCGCCGAAGGCCAAGCGTCCGCTTAAGATCGCAACGTCAAAAGTGCCGGTCACCCGTTGCGGATGACCGGCATTCTTATCTGTACAGGGCGGGAATCCTCGCGGACGCCGCCCTTTTTTGTGCAAGAGCATTATGCAAAGCAGCAGCAATCTGTTTCCCGTCGCCCTGATCAGTGCTGAACGTCGTGGCGACCTGAGTGAAGACGTGTATCGCCTCAAACCCGGTAACAGCCCCGACGGCACCGTCGAGCTGGCAGTGACCCGTCTGGGCCTGGCCGATGTCCCGGAAAACCGGGGCATTGCGGTTATTTTGTTGCACGGCAGTTTTTCCAACCGGCGTTTCTGGTACTCGCCCAAGGGCATCGGCCTGGGCGCCTACCTGGCGCGCCAGGGGTTTGATGTGTGGATCCCGGAAATGCGCGGCCACGGGCTGTCCAGGCGTAATCAGGACTATGCGAAAAATCGCGTGGCCGACTATGCGCGTTACGATTTGCCGGCCATCGGCGCGTTCGTGCGTGAGCAAAGCGCGCAGACGCCGCATTGGATCGGGCATTCCCTCGGTGCCATCACCCTGGCTGCCGCCCTGGGCGCGCGCCACCTGGAAGCATCGGCGGTGGCGTCGGCGGCGTTGTTCGGCTGTCAGGTCAGCCGCACGCACTGGCCGTTGAAAATCCCGCCGGTGGAGTGGGCAGGTCGCTGGTTGCTCAAGCGCTTTGCCCATGTGTCCGGACCACGTTTCAAGCGCGGGCCCGAGGACGAGCCCGCCGGCGTGATGATCGAGGCGTTGCGCTGGAACGGTCTGTTTGGCCGGTTTGGCGATGCTGATGCCGACTGGTGGAAGGGCCTGGCCCAGGTCGATGTGCCCTTGCTGGCGGTGAGCGCCGCGGGCGACGAGCAAGACCCGGACTGGGCCTGCCGCCAGCTGTTCGAACAAGTGGGCAGCGAACATCGCCAATACCTGTGCCTGGGGCGTGGGCAAGGGTTTACCGGGGATTTCGGGCATGTGGAAATGCTCGTCAGCAAGGCCGCGCAGGCTGAAGTCTGGCCGTTGACGGCGCAGTGGCTGAAAGATCCGCTGACACCGTTGTCCGCTGCCCGGCCCGAGCTGATGGCCACGGCTTGATCCGGGGCTTTTCGCTGATCTGCGGTTGCGGCTAAGCTATGACGCGTTAAACGCTTCTGGTCATATTCAGTCGCTGCTGCGCGCTTGCGTTGCGGCGAAACGGATGGGATGTTGCGTACCTGCGAGGCAGACGCTTCTTTCCAAAGACAGCTTTTTGACGCAAGGGACTCTTTTCATGATCCATTACGTAACCCCTGACCTGTGCGATGCCTACCCCGACCTGGTGCAGGTGGTCGAGCCGATGTTCAGCAACTTCGGCGGACGCGATTCCTTTGGCGGCGAAATCGTCACCCTCAAATGTTTCGAAGACAACTCGCTGGTCCGGGAGCAGGTTGACCTGCCGGGTGCCGGTAAGGTGCTGGTGGTCGACGGTGGGGGGTCGCTGCGTCGCGCATTGCTGGGCGACATGCTCGCCGAAAAAGCCGCAAAGAATGGCTGGGAAGGCATGGTGATCTACGGCTGCATCCGTGACGTCGACGTGATCGCCCAGACCGATCTGGGTGTGCAGGCCCTGGCCAGCCACCCGATGAAGACCGACAAGCGCGGCATCGGTGACCTGAACGTGGTGGTGACCTTTGCCGGCGTCACATTTCGTCCGGGCGAATACATCTATGCCGACAATAACGGTGTGATCGTGTCGCCCAGTCCGCTGAAGATGCCTGAATAAACCGCAATAGCCGACAGGGGTGAGGATGTTCGAGGAAGAAAACGCGCAATGGGGGCTGGTGCATGCCCTGGTGCTGGACGGTAAAGGCGGCGCGCGTTCGATTGCCCGGACTGAACTGGATGACCTGCAACTGCAGCCGCGGGAAAGCCTGTGGCTGCATTGGGATCGCAGCCATCCGCAAACCCGCACCTGGCTGCGCCAATCCAGCGGATTGAGCGAGTTCGCCTGCGACCTGCTGCTGGAGGAGAACACCCGTCCACGCCTGTTGCCGTTACCGGACGCCGAGCTGTTGCTGTTTCTGCGCGGGGTCAACCTCAACCCGGGTGCCGAACCGGAAGACATGGTCTCGGCGCGCATCTTCGCCTCTGCCAGCCGTGTGATCTCCCTGCGTTTGCGCCCATTGCGCGCGACTGATGAGTTGCTGGTGCAACTGGCGGAGGGCAAGGGGCCGAAAAATACCTCTGAACTCATCCTTTATATGGCGCAGTACCTGACCAATAAGGTGCAGGATCTGGTTACCGACCTGTCTGAAATCGTCGATTCAGAGGAAGAAAAACTCGATGCCGACGAACGGTATACTCCGGAGCATGGCAGTATCCTGCAGATCCGTCGCAGAGCCGCTGGATTGAAGCGATTCCTGGCGCCGCAACGGGATATTTTCGGTCAGCTCACGCGGATCAAATTGCCGTGGTTCTGTGACGACGATGCCGACTACTGGAACGAATTGAACAACAGCCTGACCCGCTACCTGGAAGAGCTGGAATTGACCCGGGAGCGCGTGGGGCTTGTACTTGAGGCCGAGGACCGGCGCTTGAGCGTGCGCATGAACCGCACCATGTACCGCTTCGGAATCATCACCGGGATTTTCCTGCCGATGAGTTTTCTCACTGGTCTGCTGGGTATAAATGTGGGGGGAATTCCTTTTTCCTCCAGCCCCTATGGATTCGCGATTGCGTGCCTGTTGATGGTGTCGGTGGCGCTCGGGCAATGGTGGTTGTTTCGACGCTTGCGCTGGGTTTGACCTGAATACGAGCTGAACGTAGGAAGGGTCGGATGTGACCTCAGGAATTTAACCCTCGTCTTTTAATTCACTTGCGAGAGGTCTTTTATGCACGATCCGTTTGAACAGTCTTTGCGTGACATGCTGAATGCTTCGCCATCCAACCGTGATGACGATGCCTGCCTGGGCCGCGTATTGAAAACCGCCAACCGTCAGGTTGGGGCGGGAGACCTGTTCGGGCTGCTCGGGCGTTGGGTGCCGGCGTTGATGATGGCCCTGAACAACGGTTCGGCCCACGTATCCCCGGTTTCCCGTGGCAAACCTCTTGCTCGCACTGATAAGGCTGATTGAACATGGAACTTGATCTCTGGACCCAGAGCCTGGTCACCGCGATGACGGCATTGTGGACCAAGGTGGCGAATTTCATTCCCAACCTGTTTGGTGCCCTGGTGCTGGTGCTGCTGGGGTTTGTCGTGGCCAAGCTGCTCGACACGCTGTTGTCCAAGCTGCTCGCGAAACTGGGCCTGGATCGCTTGATGGCAGGCACCGGCCTGACCAAGCTGCTGGGGCGCGCCGGGCTGCAAGTGCCGATCTCGACCTTGATCGGCAAGATTGTCTATTGGTTCGTTTTGCTGATATTTCTGGTTTCGGCGGCGCAATCCCTTGGACTTGAGCGAGTTTCAGCTACGCTCGACATGCTGGCGCTGTATTTGCCCAAGGTTTTCGGCGGCGCGCTGGTATTGCTGGTAGGCGTTTTACTCGCACAATTGGCCAATGGGCTGGTACGCGGGGCCGCCGAAGGCGTGGGGCTGGACTATGCTGCCGGCCTGGGGCGAATCGCTCAGGGGCTGGTGATCATCATCAGTATTTCGGTCGCGATCAGCCAGTTGGAGGTCAAGACCGACCTGCTCAACCACGTGATTGTGATTGTTTTGATTACCGTTGGTCTGGCAGTTGCGCTGGCCATGGGGTTGGGAAGCCGGGAAATTGCCGGTCAGATTCTTGCGGGAATCTACGTGCGTGAGCTGTATCAGGTAGGGCAAAATGTGCGTGTAGGCGAGGTCGAGGGGCAAATCGAGGAGATCGGTACCGTCAAAACGACAGTACTGACCGATGATGGCGAGCTGGTGTCGCTGTCCAATCGGATACTCCTTGAACAGCAGGTCAGTAGCCGCTGACCCGGCACCCTGCTAATGTACGCCGCCGCGAACCCGGCTTGCCGGGCCGTAGCGGACATTGACCTGACTGTCGGCACGACTTGTTTTGAATAAAGCTCAAACGCTGTCCACGCGCTATGACCCCCGTGAGCTCTCTGATGAGGAGCTGGTCGCGCGTGCACATACGGAGCTGTTTCACATCACGCGCGCCTATGAAGAATTGATGCGCAGGTATCAACGCACTCTGTTCAACGTTTGTTCAAGGTATTTAGGGAACGATAGAGATGCGGACGATGTCTGTCAGGAAGTGATGCTAAAGGTGCTGTACGGCCTCAAGAACTTCGAGGGCAAATCGAAGTTCAAGACCTGGCTCTACAGCATCACGTACAACGAGTGCATCACGCAGTATCGGAAGGAACGGCGAAAGCGTCGCTTGATGGACGCCTTGAGTCTGGACCCCCTTGAGGAAGCGTCTGAAGAAAAGGCGCCGGCACCCGAGGACAAGGGCGGACTCGATCGCTGGCTGGTGTATGTGAACCCGATCGATCGGGAGATTCTGGTGCTGCGATTCGTCGCAGAGCTGGAGTTCCAGGAGATCGCTGACATCATGCACATGGGTTTGAGTGCTACAAAAATGCGGTACAAACGTGCTCTAGATAAATTACGTGAGAAATTTGCGGACGAGACTGAAACTTAGTGCGTGGCAAATATCTCTTACGTGTAGGCAAGTTCTGTTAGACTTGTCGCCGAGTTGTCCCCCGGTTTGTGGGACTGCTTTACAATCACCAGATGGGGATTTAACGGATGAAACTGAAAAACACCTTGGGCTTGGCCATTGGTTCTCTTATTGCCGCAACTTCTTTCGGCGTTCTGGCACAAGGCCAAGGCGCAGTTGAAGGCGAGCTGTTCTACAAGAAGCAGTACAACGATAGCGTCAAGCACATCGAAGACGGCTTCAACCCAGGCGCTCGCATTGGTTACTTCCTGACCGACGATCTGTCCTTGAACTTGTCCTACGACAAGACTAACCACACCCGTTCGAATGACGGTACTGGTAGCCAGAAGATCAAAGGTGACACTGGCAGCCTCGTGGCCCAGTACCACTTCGGTCAGGCCGGCGTTGACAGCCTGCGTCCATACGTTGAAGGCGGTTTCGGCCACCAGAGCCGTGGCAACGTGCAAGCTGACGGCCACAGCGGTCGCGATCAGACCACTTTCGCCACCGTCGGTACCGGCGTGAAGTACTACTTCACCAACAACCTGTACGCTCGTGCCGGTGTTGAAGCTGACTACGGTCTGGACAACGGCAAGTGGGACTACTCCGCACTGGTCGGCCTGGGCGTGAACTTCGGCGGTAACGCTGGCGCAGTCGCTCCAGCTCCTACCCCAGCACCAGCTCCAGAGCCAACTCCAGAGCCAGAAGCTCCAGTTGCTCAGGTTGTTCGTGTTGAGCTGGACGTTAAGTTCGACTTCGACAAAGCCGTTGTTAAGCCTAACAGCTACGGCGACGTGAAAAACCTGGCCGACTTCATGGCTCAGTACCCGTCCACCAACGTAGAAGTTGCTGGTCACACTGACTCCGTAGGTCCAGACGCTTACAACCAGAAGCTGTCCCAGCGTCGTGCTGACGCTGTTAAGCAAGTCCTGGTTAAAGACGGCGTGGCTCCTAGCCGTGTAACTGCTGTAGGTTACGGCGAATCCCGCCCAGTTGCTGACAACGCAACTGAAGCTGGTCGCGCTGTTAACCGTCGCGTAGAAGCGTCGGTTGAAGCTACCGCTCAGTAATTACTGAGTAGTAGAAAAAAGCCCGGCTCAGGCCGGGCTTTTTTTCGTCCGCAATTTGCCTCAGGCGCTGGCGGCCACTGCGACATAAGCCGCCTGTTCAGCCGCTGCAACCCTGCCAATCACCAGAATCGCCGGGCTCTTCAACGCGAAAGCCTGTGCATCTTCCTGCATGCGCGACAGCACGCTGCGGCACTCCCGTTGCTGGGGCAGCGATGCATTCTCGATCATCGCCACCGGCATATCCGCCGTCATGCCGCCGTCCAGCAACTGCTGGCGTATTTCTTCCAGCTTCGCCACGCCCATATACACCACCAGCGTCGTCCCGCCTTCCGCCAGCGCGCGCCAGTTCAGGCGGCTGTCGTCCTGGGTATGCGCCGTGACCAGCGTTACGCCACGGCTGATACCGCGCAACGTCAGCGGGATATCGCAGTTAGTTGCGCCTGCCAGCCCCGACGTAATCCCATTGACCACCTGGGCCTCGATCCCGCGCTCGCGCAGCCACATGGCTTCTTCACCGCCGCGTCCGAAAATGCACGGGTCGCCGCCTTTGAGCCGCACCACACACTTGCCCTGACGCGCGTAACGCAGCATCAAACGGTGGATGAAATCCTGCGGCGTTGAACGACAGCCGCCGCGCTTGCCCACCGTAATCACCCGCGCATCGCCGCAATGTTCCAGCACCGCCGGGTTGACCAGATCGTCAATCAGCACCACATCGGCCTCGTTCATCGCCCGCACCGCCTTCAGGGTCAACAGCTCCGGATCCCCCGGCCCTGCGCCTACCAGCCAGACTTTTGCGCTCATATTCCTGTCCTCACACACTGATAGC
The DNA here is from genome assembly GCF_920984685.1 of Pseudomonas sp. Leaf59. Taxonomy (NCBI): domain Bacteria; kingdom Pseudomonadati; phylum Pseudomonadota; class Gammaproteobacteria; order Pseudomonadales; family Pseudomonadaceae; genus Pseudomonas; species Pseudomonas sp. Leaf59. The sequence continues at coordinate 81,401 of NZ_CAKLBR010000002.1, forward strand.
GATTGGCTGCGGATGGCTGACCAGCAGACGTTTGATTTCCGGCACACAGGAGCCGCATTGCGTGCCGCATCCCAGGGACTGCTTGAGTCCATCCAGGTCCAGACCCTGGGCAATACCGGTACACACCGCGTTTTCACTGACGTTCATGCAGTTACACAACACCTTGCTGCTTGCCGCCGCACCGCCGGGCGCTGCGCTCAAGGGCGCGAGTAGCCAGCGGCGCAACTGCTCATCGGTGCGGCCTTCCAGCCACAGGCTCTGCAGCCAGTGGCGGGCGAGGGTTTCACCGGCCAGACGTACGGCCGTGATGCGGCCTTTTTCGATCTTCACCCGCTTGCCGATCGAGCGGCGCGGGTCGTCGTAGGCCATCACCGGGCCGTCGTGCAGGCCCAGCAGTTGGTCGATACGGGTCAGCAGCTCAAGCTCGGGCGCTGCGGTATGTGCCGCGCGTACCAGCAACGCCGGCCGTTCCCGCCCGGCCAGGCTCAGGCTCACATAGGCAAAACCCTCGCACAGCGGGCGCAGGGCCTCGAAGTGTTGCTGCACATCGCCCTCGATCAGCGCGAACAGCTGCCATGGCAACTGCACCGCCTCCAGGCGCACGCCGCTGTGCTTGAGTTCAGGTTGTTTCGACAGCGGGTCGAACGCCGGCTGGGTGAGGGTATTCACGCCGCCCTTGAGAAACCGGTCGCCCCAGTGCATCGGCAGGAAGGCCTGGCCGGGGCGTACGCTGTCATCACTGCTCACGGCAACGATCACATTGCCGCGCCGGCTTTTGAGGTTCACCAGGTCGCCTTCCTTGAAGCGATGACGACGCAGTTCATCGGGGTGCAGGCTCAGCAGCGCTTCGCTCACATGCCCGAACAACTGCGCCGCCGTGCCGGTGCGGCTCATGCCGTGCCACTGGTCACGCAGGCGCCCGGTAATCAGGGTGAGCGGGAAGCGCGCGTCGCGCTGCTCCTTGGCCGCACGATAAGGGTCGGCGATAAAGTGCGCGCGCCCCCCGTCGGTCGGGAAAACCCCGTCGGTATACAGACGCGAGGTGCCGCTGCGCGCGCCCATGGGGAACGGCCACTGCTGCGGCCCCAGTTCGTCGAGCACGGCATGGCTGATACCCGACAAATCCAAATCAAGCCCACGGGTCAGCAGCTTGAACTCATCAAAAATCTGCGCCGGATGCTCGAAGGCGAACAGGCTCGGCAGCCCCGGGCGCAGTCGCTGTTCCAGGCGTTGGGCGAAATCCACGGTGATTGCCCAGTCCGGCCGTGCCTCTGCGGGTGGGGGGATGGCGCGGCGTACGTGGGAAATACGCCGTTCGGAGTTGGTCACCGTGCCTTCTTTCTCCCCCCAACTGGCGGCCGGCAAAAGCAGGTCGGCGTAGGCGGCGGTCTCGGTGGTGCGAAAAGCTTCCTGCAACACCACGAACGGGCAGGTTGCCAGGGCGGCGCGCACAGCGGTCTGGTCCGGCAGCGATTGCGCGGGGTTGGTGCACGCGATCCACAACGCTTTGATTTTACCGGCCTGCACCTGCTCAAACAGCTCAATGGCCGTCAGCCCGGTCGGCTCCGGCAACGCATCGACGCCCCAGTAAGCAGCGACCTCTGCGCGGTGTTCAGGGTTGGCGGCTTCCCGATGGCCCGGCAACAGATTCGACAAGCTGCCGGTTTCGCGCCCGCCCATGGCATTGGGCTGGCCGGTCAGGGAGAACGGCCCACAGCCCGGCCGGCCAATTGTGCCGGTGGCCAGGTGCAGATTGATCAGCGCGCTGTTTTTAGCGCTGCCGGCGGTGGACTGGTTTAGCCCCATGCACCACAGCGACAGAAAGCCAGGGGAGGTGCCTACCCATTCGGCGCACAGACGCAATTGTTCGACACTGATCCCGCACAGCTGCGTGACCATCTGCGGCGTGTAGTCATGTACCAGGCGCTTTAGCTCCGCCAGTCCGTCGGTATGGGCCTGGATAAAGTCGCGGTCGATCCAGTCTTCCCACAACAACAGGTGCAAGATTCCATGGAACAGCGCCACATCCGTGCCCGGCAGGATGGCCAGGTGCATGTCAGCCAATTCGCAGGTGTCGGTGCGCCGAGGGTCGATCACCACGACTTTCATCTGCGGACGCCGCGCCTTGGCTTCCTCCAGGCGTCGGAACAATACCGGATGGGCGTAGGCCATGTTGCTGCCGACGATCATCACGCAGTCACTGGTGTCGAGGTCTTCATAGCTGCACGGTGGCGCGTCGGCGCCCAGGCTGCGCTTGTAGCCGACCACCGCCGAGGACATGCACAGCCGTGAATTACTGTCGAGATTGTTGGTGCCCACCAGCCCCCGCGCCAGTTTGTTGAAGCTGTAGTAGTCCTCGGTGAGCAGTTGCCCGGAAATATAGAAGGCCACGCTGTCCGGCCCGTGTTCGGCGAGGGTGTCGGCAAACACGTTGGCCGCGTGGTCCAGTGCGGTATCCCAGCTGGTGCGGCTACGGGCCAGGCCTTTGCCCAGGCGCAACTCCGGGTACAACGCGCGCGCGCTCAGGTCGCCCGTCAGGTGCAGGCTGGCGCCTTTGCTGCACAACTTGCCGAAATTGGCCGGGTGGCTCGGGTCGCCCTGCACACCGAGGATCTGCGTGCCGTCATGCTCGATCAGCACGCCGCAGCCCACCCCGCAGTAACAGCAGGTGGACGCGGTGACCTGGCGGTCCATCAACCGGCGTCCCGCAGGGCCAGCATCACCCGGCCGTTTTCGACACGGGCGGGGTGATGGTGGGCGCAGCCGATATCCGGCGCCTGGGCTTCGCCGGAGGCCAGGTCGATCTGCCAGTTGTGCAGCGGGCAGGCCACGCGTTTGCCGTAGATCAGGCCTTGGGACAGCGGGCCGCCCTTGTGCGGGCAGCGGTCGTCGAGGGCGAAGACTTCGTCGTCACTGGTGCGAAAGATCGCGATGTCGCCCTTGGGCCCGTTGATGATGCGTGAGCCCAGTGCGTTGATGTCGTCGAGGGCGCAAATATCCAGCCAGTTCATGCCTGCACCTCCAGGTGTTTGACGGGGATCACCTCGAATTCCTTTTTCAGCAGCGGCTGTTCAAGCCGTTCTTTCCACGGGTCCTGCTCGAATGACAGCGAGAATTGCAGGCGCTCGTTCAGCGCCTTGCGCCGGGCCGGGTCTTCCAGCACGGCCTTTTTGATGTGTTCCATGCCCACGCGCTGCAGGTAATGCACGGTGCGCTCCAGGTAGAAGGCTTCCTCGCGGTACAGCTGCAGGAACGCGCCGTTGTACTCGCGCACTTCGTCGGCGGTTTTGAGCTTGACGAAGAACTCCGCGACTTCGGTCTTGATGCCGCCGTTGCCGCCGATATACATCTCCCAGCCGGAGTCGACGCCGATGATGCCGACATCCTTGATGCCAGCTTCCGAGCAATTGCGCGGGCAACCGGACACCGCCAGCTTGACCTTGTGCGGCGACCACATGTTGAACAGGTCATGCTCAAGCTCGATGCCCAGTTGCGTCGAGTTCTGCGTGCCGAAGCGGCAGAACTCGCTGCCCACGCAGGTTTTCACGGTACGGATGGATTTGCCGTAGGCGTGGCCGGACGGCATGTCGAGGTCCTTCCACACGCCGGGCAGGTCCTGCTTTTTGATGCCGAGCAAGTCGATGCGCTGGCCGCCGGTGACCTTGACCATCGGCACGTTGTACTTGTCGGCCACGTCGGCGATGCGGCGCAGTTCCGAAGGGTTGGTCACGCCGCCCCACATCCGTGGCACGACAGAGTAGGTGCCGTCTTTCTGGATGTTGGCGTGGGCCCGTTCGTTGATCAGGCGTGACTGCGGATCATCCTTGGCTTCGCCAGGCCAGGTGGAAATCAGGTAATAGTTCAGCGCCGGGCGGCAGGTGGCGCAGCCGTTGGGCGTGCGCCAGTTCAGGTAGCTCATGGTGCCAGCGATGGTCAGCAGGTGCTGTTCGCGGATGGCCTGGCGGATTTGCCCGTGATTGAGGTCGCTGCAGCCGCAGATGGCTTTTTCGCTCTTGGGTTTTACATCGGCCGCGCCACCCACGGTGTTGATCAGGATCTGTTCCACCAGGCCCACGCAGGAGCCGCAGGAACTGGCGGCCTTGGTGTGTTTTTTCACCTCATCGACACTGAACAGGCCTTGTTCCTGGATCGCCTTGACGATGGTGCCCTTGCACACGCCGTTGCAGCCGCAGACTTCAGCGCTGTCGGCCATGCTCATGGCCTTGTCCTGGCCCTGATGGCCGACATCGCCCAGGGCGTTCTCGCCGAACATCAGGTGATCGCGGATCTCGCCGATGGCATGGTTCTCACGGATCTGGCGGAAATACCAACCGCCATCGGCGGTGTCGCCGTACAGGCAGGCGCCGACCAGGATGTCGTCCTTGATCACCAGCTTTTTGTACACGCCGCCGATCGGGTCGGAGAGGGTGATGGTCTCGGTGCCTTCGCCGCCCATGAAGTCGCCGGCGGAAAACAGGTCGATGCCGGTGACTTTCAGCTTGGTCGAGGTGACCGAGCCCTTGTAGGTGGCAAAGCCCAGTTGGGCCAGGTGGTTGGCGCAGACCTTGGCCTGTTCGAACAGCGGCGCCACCAGGCCGTAGGCAATCCCGCGATGGCTGGCGCATTCGCCGATCGCATAAATACGCGGGTCGTAGGTTTGCATGGTGTCATTGACCAGAATCCCACGGTTGCACGGGATGCCGGATTTTTCCGCGAGTTCGGTGTTGGGCCGGATGCCGGCGGCCATCACCACCAGGTCGGCGGGGATGATGTCGCCATTCTTGAACTGCACCGAGCCGACCCGGCCATTGCCAGCGTCGTGCAGGGCCTGGGTGTGTTCGCCCAGGCGGAAGACCAGGCCACGGCTTTCCAGCTCGGTTTGCAGCAGTTGGCCACTGGTCTTGTCCAACTGGCGCTCCAGCAACCATTCGCCGATGTGCACCACGGTTACATGCATGCCGCGCAGCATCAGGCCGTTGGCGGCTTCCAGTCCGAGCAGGCCGCCGCCGATGACTACCGCGTGTTTATGGGTTTTGGCGGTGTCGATCATGGCCTGGGTGTCGGCAATGTCGCGATAGCCGATCACGCCCTGCAAGGTGTTGCCGGGGATCGGCAGGATAAACGGCGTGGAACCGGTGGCGATCAGCAAACGATCGTACTCGGCCTCGGTGCCGTCATCGGCGATGACTTTGCGCTTGACCCGGTCGATCTGCACCACCTTGCGGTTGAGCAGCAGCTTGACGTTGTTGTCCAGGTACCAGTCCAGGTCGTTGAGCACGATCTCTTCGAAGGTCTGTTCGCCGGCCAGCACCGGCGACAGCAGGATGCGGTTGTAGTTGGTGTGGGGCTCGGCGCCGAACACGGTGATGTCGTAGAGGTCGCTGCTCAGCTTGAGCAGTTCTTCAAGGGTACGAACCCCGGCCATGCCGTTGCCGATCATCACCAATTTGAGTTTTTTCATGTCGCTCTCCGACCAATCACGCGCAAACAAAAAAAGGCGTCCCCGCTAGTTACCTAGCGAGGACGCCTTTGTCCGATCCCGTTCTCTCGGGAAGCTCGATCCTTCGTCGTTGAAGGGGCGGCTGTATGTGGGGTGTTGGGAAGGCTAATGCAGCGGTTGTGCCAAGTCCGCATAACCCCGGTTTTACTGGGCGTTTAAACCCACAGCCGAAACGTTTTGCCCGTTAGTGGTGCAACAGCCCATACAGCAGCACCAGATTGAGCAGCAGCGACAGCAGCGCCAATGTGCGCCACACCTTCAAGGGTTCACGCTCCAGCAGCGGGCGCGGGCGCACGCTCAGTTCGCGGCGGTCGGCCTGCTCCAGCACCAGCAGCCATTCTTCGGCGGTTTCATAACGCTGCGCCGGTTGCGCGGCCACGGCGCGCTCCAGGCTCAGGGGCAGCCAGTCCGGCAGGTCGGGGCGATAGCGGCTGGCGCTGATCGGTTGATGGAAGCGGGGGCGTTGGAAGGCTTCGATTTCGCCGTAGGGATAATGCCCCGTCAGCAGGTAATACAGCGTAATGCCGACACTGTACAAATCCTGCTGGGCCGCAGGACGCTCGCCATTGAACGCTTCGGGGGCGATAAAGCTCGGCGTGCCGGGCAGTGTGTTGATCGGGTCTGCGGAGAGGCCCGGGCAGTAGGCCAGGCCAAAATCCAGCACGCGCAGTTCACCGTCGTCGCCCAGCAGCAGGTTTTCCGGCTTGATATCGCGGTGCAGGATTTGCCGACGATGCAGCAGCCCGACCGCACGCAGCAAACGCTCGGCGATGGACTGCCATTGCGCCAGGGGCAACGGGCCTTGCTGCTTGAACAGCTCGGCCAGGGTAAGCCCAGGGTATTCGCGCATCACGTAGTACACATGCTGACGCTCGCTGGCGGGGTGGACCTGCGGGAACGCGCGCCCGGCCACCCGGCGCAGAAACCATTCCTCCGACAGCAGGGCCTGGCCCGCATCGGTGTCATTGTCATGGCTGCGCGGCAGGGTTTTCAGCAGCCAGGGCTGTTGCTGCGCGTCGCGGACCCGGTACAGCAACGATTGTCGGCTCTGCGCGACCACACTTTCCACCTGCCAGCCTTCGAACGCCTGGCCGGGCTTGAGCGGCGGTGGCAGTGGCCATTGCTGCAACTGCACCAGCGCATCGCCCAGGGTGGCGGCGCCGAGTGCGTCGATGCGCACCAGCAACGCGCTGGCGTTGTCCTGGCTGCCGGCCAAATGCGCGGCGCTCACCAGGGTGTTGACGGCCAGGTCGAGGTCGGCTTGCTCGCGCAGGATCGCACGGATGCTGTGCTCGCCCAATGTGGCCCAGACGCCGTCGCTGAGCAGCAGGAAGCACTCGCCCGCGCGCAGTTCGCCGTCGAGAAAGTCCAGCACCAGGTGTTGATCCAGGCCGAGCGCACGCTTGAGCACATGCTGCATGCCCGGTTGCTCCCACACATGGTCTTCGCTGATGCGCTGCAGCTCTCCGTCCAGCCAGCGATACACGCGGCAATCGCCGACATGCGCGAGGGTGAAGCGCTGACCGCGAAACACCAGGGCGCTGAGGGTGGTCAGTAACGGCTGGCCGCCGCCGTTGGCTTGCAGCCAGCGATTCTGTGCGAGCAATAACCGTTCGAGCGCCTGGGCCACGCCCCAGGTCTGCGGTGTGGCGTAGTAGTCCAGGGCCAGCGCCTGCAGGCTTGAGCGTGCGGCCAGGCCGCCATCGGCACATTGGCTGACGCCGTCGGCGAGGGCGCACAGGTACCCTTTGCTCGCGGCCAGTTGCGCGCTGGGCGTGACCACCCGCAGTGCGTCCTGGTTTTCACTGCGCGGGCCAATGGCGCTGGCCTGGGCAACGCTCAGTTGCAGGCTCATCAGACGCGCGCGGCGGTCACGGCGGCCGAACCCCAGGTGGTTCTCCAGCGGCGTTTCACGCCGTAAAGGCCGAACCAGGCCAGCACGCCGAGGCTGGCGAACAGCCACAGGGCCAGTTGATAACTGCCGGTGCTTTGCTTGATCGCGCCCATGCCGGCGGCGAGGGCGAAACCACCGATCCCGCCAGCCATGCCGATCAGGCCGGTCATCACGCCGATTTCGCTGCGAAAACGCTGGGGCACCAGTTGGAAGACCGCGCCGTTGCCGGCACCCAGTCCGAGCATGGTGCAGACGAACAGTGCGAGGGCGGCGTAGGAGCTTGGCAGGTTGAAACCCACCGCGGCGATGCACACCGCCGCCACGCTGTACATGCCCAGCAGGGTGCGGATGCCGCCGAAGCGGTCCGCCAGGGCGCCGCCCAACGGCCGCATCAGGCTGCCGCCGAACACGCAGGCGGCGGTGTAGTAGCCGGCGGTCACCGGGCTCAGGCCGTACTGGTCGTTGAAGTAGCCGGGCAGGGCGCTGGCCAGGCCGATGAAGCCGCCGAACGTCACGCTGTAAAAAAACATGAACCACCAACTGTCACGGTCGCCCAGGGCCTTGAAGTAGTCGGCCATGGCTTTGGCTTTCGGGCGTTGCGGGGCGTTGCGCGCCAGCCAGGCGAACACGATCAGCGTAAGCACTAACGGAATCAGCGCAAAACCAAACACATTGCTCCAGCCAAAGGCGGCGGCCAGCACTGGCGCCAGCAACGCGGCGAACACCGTGCCGGAGTTGCCTGCACCGGCAATGCCCATGGCCTTGCCCTGGTGTTCAGCGGGGTACCACTGCGAGGCCAGGGGCAGGGCGACCGCAAAGGATGCGCCGGCCATGCCGAGGAACAAGCCCAGCAGCAAGGCTTGTTCATAGCTATGGATGCCCAGTTTCCAGGCGCCGAACAACGCGACGATCACGATCACCTGGCCAATCAGCCCGGCGGTCTTGGGTGACAGCTTGTCGGCCAGCATGCCCATCAGAAAGCGCAGCACCGCGCCCGCCAGGATCGGCGTTGCCACTACCAGGCCACGCTGTTGGGTGGTCAGGTGCAGGTCGGCGGCAATCTGCACCGCCAGCGGGCCCAGCAGGTACCAGACCATGAAACTCAGGTCGAAATACAGGAACGCGGCAAACAGGGTCGGGGTGTGCCCGGATTTCCAGAAGCTTGATTTCATCACGCACCTCAACGGTTGGGGGTCTTGTCAGAAGGCCAAAACGAAAAAAAACGCCGCCATCGGGTTCGCGAAAGCAAACCGGATGTGCGACGTCTTTGTCGTGGAAGGGCAACCGCCGTTGGCTACCTGTGATGAATGCTTAGCAAGTCCTGCGCCAACACTAAACGTTGTGCAGAACAAGCCTCCTGTGGCGAGCGGGCTTGCCCCGCGTTGGGGTGCGAAGCGCCCCCAATCGAGCAAAACGCGGTGTACCTGATACGGCTCAGCGCCTGGTTTTGGGGCTGCTGCGCAGCCCAACGCAGGACAAGCCTGCTCGCCACAGGGAATTTGCGCTTAACTGAACGGCATTAGGGCAAGCCTGCTCGCCACAACCACAATCAAAACCAGTCTGCCCATCACAAGGCTTTGCCACAGTCAGCCCAGCAACTCACTCATGGCAATAATCTGCTCGGCCACCTGGATCAGTTTCTGCTGGCGGCTCATGGCCTGGCGGCGCATCAGGGTGTAGGCCTCTTCCTCGTTGCAGCTTTTCATTTTCATCAGCATGCCCTTGGCCAGTTCGACGCGCTTGCGCTCGGCCAACTGCTGGTCGCGGGCCTGCAACTGGGCACGCAGGGCCTGGTCGCTTTCGAAGCGGGCCATGGCCACATCGAGGATCGGTTGCAGGCGCTGGGCCTGGATGCCTTCGACGATGTAGGCGCTGACGCCGGCCTTGATCGCCTGGCGCATCACATTCGGGTCGTGCTCATCGGTGAACATCACAATCGGCCGCGGCTGGTCGCGGGTCACCAGCACCACTTGCTCCATGACATCGCGCCCGGCTGACTCGGTATCGATCAGGATCACGTCCGGGCGCACCGTTTCGACGCGGGCCGGCAGGTCGATGGTCAGGCCGGACTCATCGATCACCTCGAAGCCGGCCTCGACCAGTGCTGCCTTGAGCCGCCCAACCTTGCGCGGGGTGTCGTTGATCAACAGGATTCGCAACATCTTGGTGCTCCTGTCAGCGCCGGGCCTGGCGGTTGGGGTGGTCCGCCAGGGCGTGCAGACGGAAACTGCGGGCGTAGGCGGCGGGGTCGGAGCCGTCCCAGATCTTTCCGTCGATCAACTGGCTGCTGCGCGTGTCCTGGCGGCTCGCAGGCACGTCAACGACGGCGGCGGCCTGGCGATACAGGTCCAGTTGCTGGACCTGGCGGGCAACCTGAAGGTAGTCCGGGTCTTCACGCAACAGGCCCCAGCGGCGGAACTGGGTCATGAACCACATGCCGTCGCAGAGGTAGGGCAGGTTGACCTCGCCATTGGCGAAAAAGCGCAGGGCATGGGGATCCTGCCACTGGTTGCCCAGGCCGTCGTCATACTGGCCGAGCAGGCGCGGCTCGATGCAGTCGAGTGGGGCATCAAGGTACTCGCGGGCGCTGAGCAGTTGCGCGGTGGAACGGCGGTTTTCGTGGCTCTGCTCGATAAAACGGCTGGCTTCGAGCACCGCCATCACCAGCACGCGTGCGGTGTTGGGGTATTGATCGACGAACGCCTGGGTGCAGCCGAGCACTTTTTCCGGATGGTTTGGCCAGATCGTCTGGCTGGTCGCCAGGGTGAAGCCCTGATTGTGCTTCACTGCGCTGGCGGCCCAGGGTTCGCCGGCACAGAAACCGTCGATGCGCCCCGCCTGCAGGTGCGCAACCATCTGCGGCGGCGGCACCACCACGCTGTCGACATCCTGCAAGGGGTGAATGCCCTGGCTTGCGAGCCAGTAATACAGCCACATGGCGTGGGTGCCGGTGGGAAATGTCTGGGCGAAGGTCAGTTTTGTGCGGCTTTGGTGCACGTGGTGGTCCAGCGCCTCAGGAGTGGTCACCCCTTGTGCCTGCAGGCCGTGGGACAGATTGATGCTCTGGCCGTTCTGGTTCAGGCCCATCAACACCGCCATGTCGGTGGGCGCCACGCCGCCGATGCCCAGGTGCACCGCATAGATCAGCCCATACAGGCTGTGGGCGGCATCCAGTTCACCGCTGACCAGCCTGTCGCGCAGGTTGGCCCAGGATGACTGGCGCTTGAGGTTCAGGGTCAAGCCGTAGGGTTGGGCAAAGCCCTGGGTGGCCGCGACCACCAGCGAGGCACAATCGCTCAAGGCCATGAATCCGAGATCGAGGCTGCTCTTTTCCGGGGCGTCACTGCCGTGAACCCAGGCCAATGGATCTCTGGCCGGGCCGCTGCCTGCCGAATCGTTCATCAATGCCGCCTTTTCAATCAAAAAACCAGTGAGCAAGGCTTAGCAAGGCACATGCCACGGCCCCGTAGGCGCGGCTGGCCGTCAGTTTCTCATCAAGATTGAAACGCGACCGGCTTTCAGTATGGCCGCCTCTTTGCGCCATACAGCCAGGAACATCCACGGTGACGATCGATTCCCCTGTCATGACCCGCTTGCGCCGGTTGCTGTGCCTGGCTGTGCTGTGCGCAAGCGCGTTCGCCTCGGCCGAGGACTACCGGGCGCAGGATGAAAGCCTGCATACCGTGTTCAGCGCATTGTCAGTGCCCTTGGGGTTGCCCGTGGTGGTCAGCCGCGACGTCTCGCGCAAGCGCGTTTCCGGGGTGTTCGATTTGAGCGCCGCGCAGCACACCCTGCAGGCCGTGGCCGAGCAGCATGGCCTGATCTGGTACAGCGACGGCCAGGTACTGCGTGTGTATGACGCCAGCGAAGCGAAAAGCTCGGCAGTGACGCTGCGGCATATCTCGGTCGACCGGCTGCGCGGGTTCATGCGCCGTTCGGGGTTGGATGAATCACGCTTTCCCCTGCGCGAAAGCACCGGGCCCACCTTTTATGTGTCCGGCCCTCCCAATTATGTGGACCAGGTGCTGCACCTGGCGCAACTGATGGATCGCCAGCGCACTCAGGTGCGAGTGGGCGATCAGGCGTTTGGCGTGGTGCAGGTGTTCAACACCCACGTGGCCGATCGTCAATATGCCCTGGGTGATGAGCAGGTCAATGTTCCCGGCATGGCCTCGATGATCGAAACCGTACTGGCTGCCGAGCGCAAGGGCGGCGCGCGCGGTCCGCTGGCGGACAAGAGCCTGCTGGTGATCGCCTATCCCGACTCCAACAGCCTGCTGATCAAGGGCATGCCGGCTCAGGTGAAGGTGATCGAGGAGCTGGTGGCGCAACTCGACACGCCCAGGCGGCCGATTGAGGTGGCGTTGTGGCAGATCGACGTGGACCGTGCCGAGCTGGAAAAGCTGGCGACCGCCTGGTCCGGGGAGGGCAACGACCCGCCTTCAGTAACGCAGGTGCTGGCCCCTCTGGATGACAACCGCCTGATGGCGCAACTGGCTGCGCTGGAGCGTCGTCGCAAGGCCAGGGTGGTGGCGTTTCCGGTGATCCTTACCCAGGAAAACGTCCCGGCGGTGTTCCATGACGCCCACACCTTTTACCTGCCCAAATCGGCGCAAGACGACGCCCAGTGGCAACCGGTGCGCTATCGCACCGAAGCCAGTGTGCTGCCGCGGTTTGCCGATGCGAGCCAGATCGAGATGCAACTGAACCTTGAAGATGGGCGGCCCATGGCCGGCAAGCTCACGCCAGGTTCGACAGGGGCGGTGGGCCGCATCGCGATCAGCACGGTGGTGCGTGTGCCTCAGGGCCGCCGTTTGTGGTTGGGGGCTTTTCGCCGTGATGACGAGGGCATGCGCCGCGCCCGGGGTGCCCAGGTGCGGCTGTTCGTGATCCAGGCGCGCGCGGTGGGCGGCGAGCCGAAGCTGCTGGCGGGCGCCGTAGGACCGCCGCCACTGACCGAGACCCAATACGAGCGCGTGCGACGTGCCTTTATGGGCGTGAACCCCGAGGGCGCTGAGTGATCTGCGCGCGGCGAAAAGTCCTACTTAGTGACTCTCGAAATCCTCACGCGTATAGGCAGTTTCCTAGCTCCGTTCGGCGATCAGGTTTTTATAGTCCTGCTGTTGCCGTATCGGTCGATTCAGGAAGCAAGAAATTCAATGTCAGTAGATGGATACCGAGGTGCCCATGGCCATCGCGAATGATGAGCTGACTGCCTCATGGGTGTTTGCCGGATGGACCTTGCATGGCTATGGCCGGTTGACCGGGCAGAATGTGGACCTTCAGTTGCCGCCCAAAGAGTGGCATGTGCTGCGATTGCTGCTGGCATCCGGCGGTGCGTTGATGACCAAGGACCATTTGCTGGAGTCGGCCTGGCCCCGTAGAGAGGTGTCCGAGGAGTCGCTCACCCGCTGCATTTATTCGCTGCGCAAGCACCTGAAGACCGACAAGGGCTTTATCAAGACGATTTATGGCAAGGGCTATCGTTTTACCTGCGCCGTGAATGTCCAGTTCAGGTCGCTGCGGGAAGGGGCGCACGGGCCGCGTCTCTGCTCGGCCTGTGGCCAGGTGCAGCATGATTAAACGCCTGGTCAGCAGCATCGTATTGACTGCGGCGCTGCTCGGCAGCCCGGCCTGGGCCGATTGCTGGGCAGACGTGGCCGGTCGCTACGACATTGAACCGGAGCTGCTGCAGGCCATCGCGGCGGTGGAGTCGGGATACCGTGCGAACACGATGAACAACGCGAACAGCGACGGCAGCCGTGATATCGGCTTGATGCAGATCAACAGCATGCACCTGCCGCGCTTGCTCAAGCAGGGCATTACCGAAGAGCGGCTGCTGAGCGAGCCGTGCCTGTCGGTTGAAGTGGGTGCTTCGATCCTCGCCGAGTTTATCCAGCGTTTCGGTTACAACTGGACGGCCGTGGGCTCCTACAACGCGGGGCCAGGGTCGGGGCCGCAGCGTGACGCCTTGCGCGAGCAGTACGCGCAGAAAATCTGGGCCCGCTATGAGGCGCTGGTCGCACTGCGTCAGTGACGATTGGGCGGCACGCCTCGCACCGGGGCGATCACCCCGGCTATAATCGCGCCACCTTTCGCCGCCATCCGAGTCTAGCCCGCCCATGTATAACCTGGCCCGCCAGCTGTTGTTCAAACTCTCCCCGGAAACCTCCCACGACCTGTCCCTGGACCTGATCGGTGCCGGCGGCCGTCTGGGGCTCAATGGCCTGGTCTGCAAGGCGCCGGCGAAAATGCCGGTGTCAGTGATGGGGCTCGAGTTTCCCAACCCGGTCGGGCTGGCAGCCGGCCTGGACAAGAACGGCGCGGCCATCGACGGCTTTGCCCAGTTGGGTTTTGGTTTTGTCGAAATCGGCACCGTGACCCCACGGCCGCAGCCGGGCAACCCCAAGCCGCGCATCTTCCGTCTGCCGGAAGCCGAGGCGATCATCAACCGCATGGGCTTTAACAACCTGGGCGTCGATCACCTGCTGTCGCGGGTTCAGGCGGCAAAGTACAAGGGCATCCTGGGCATCAATATCGGCAAGAACTTCGACACCCCGGTCGAGCGCGCGGTGGATGACTACCTGATCTGCCTGGACAAGGTCTACGCCCACGCAAGCTACGTCACCGTCAACGTCAGTTCCCCCAACACGCCGGGCCTGCGCAGCCTGCAGTTCGGCGATTCGCTCAAACAACTGCTCGAAGCCCTGCGCCAGCGCCAGGAAGACCTGGCCGTGCGGCATGGCAAGCGCGTGCCGCTGGCGATCAAGATTGCCCCGGACATGAGCGACGCAGAGACCGTGCTGGTGGCCCAGGCGCTGGTGGATTCGGGGATGGATGCGGTGATCGCGACCAACACCACCCTGAGCCGCGCAGGTGTCGAAGGCCTGGCCCATGGGGATGAAGCGGGCGGGCTCTCGGGTGCACCGGTACGCGAGCAGAGCACCCACATCGTCAAAGTGCTGGCGGCCGAGCTGGCCGGACGCTTGCCGATCATCGCCGTGGGCGGCATTACCGAAGGCAGACACGCTGCCGAAAAAATCGCCGCCGGCGCCAGCCTGGTGCAGCTTTACTCCGGCTTCATCTACAAGGGCCCCGCGCTGATTCGCGAATCGGTGGATGCCATTGTGGCGAGCGGGCTTGCCCCGCGCTGGTCTGCGCAGCAGACCCAGTCATGACGCTGCGTTCTTTCAGTTGGAGCCGAGTGTCCGGTTTTGGGGCTGCTGCGCAACCCAACGCAGGACAAGCCTGCTCGCCACAGAGCGGGCAATAGGGCAACCCACAAAAAACGCTAGCCTCAATGGGTTTTGCCATCCAATAAAAAGGGCTCCATAAAGGAGCCCCTGGGCCGAAGCCCGCCGCCTGGGTCAGGCGTGCGTGGTTAAGTCGTTACATATTCAAAGGTGGTATGTCGGAATTAAATGCCCTGAGTTAGCCGACGGCGTGAAGTTCGTTGAGTCTGTGGATACCCGCAGTGCCAGTCATACCGTCCCAGTTGTCGCCGCGTCCTTCTCGCCAGCCGTTGATCCAGGCTTGGCGTACCGACGGTAGAGTAAATGGGCAAAGCTCACGGGATTTGCCATGAACGCCATATTGATATCCGCGTAAAAATGCTCTTTCCAACGGATCACGCTTAAGTCTTCTCATAGGGTGTTTCCCTCACTGGTTGACTGTCTAGATATCCTTCGGCCTCGTCTGGGGCCGGGCAGAGTTTTTCTGCCGTTGGTGGGCTCGCTGCCGGCGTGGCGAGCCTGTGTGTCGGCGTCGTTACGGCGCCAACCTGTGTTGATTTCTAACCAATAGGTCACATGGATTCAATGATCGTTTTGTCATAAGCACGTAACGTTTTGGATGCTATAGCCATAAGCTGGGATGGCTTTTCGCCCCTTTTTATCGCCAAAGCCAGCTATGATGTGCCCCGCGCAGACCATGGGTGCAATCCCTTGGTGAGAATGCCCGCCCGTTGCAGTCGGTTATTATTCGACGAAGGGTCGGAATATTTCTTTTTGTTGCCTAAAATTATTGATCTGCCTTTGCATTCAGGGCTTACGGGCCCTATCGCCCGGGTGGGACGGCACATTCGTGCCACGCGAGCACTCTTCAAGAAAAGTGCTTGATTGAAAACCGAACCGGCGATGCGTCGCCCGTTCATTTATTGCTGAAAAGCCTGGAATGCCCCATGTCGGACCGTTTTGAACTCTTCCTCACTTGCCCCAAAGGCCTTGAAGGCCTGCTGATCGAGGAAGCCGTCGGGCTTGGCCTTGAGGACGCCCGCGAGCACACCTCGGCCGTGCGCGGCATGGCCGACATGGAGACCGCCTACCGCCTGTGCCTCTGGTCACGTCTGGCCAACCGCGTGCTGCTGGTGCTCAAGCGCTTCCCGATGAAGGATGCCGAAGACCTCTATCACGGCGTGCTGGACATCGAATGGGCCGAGCACATGGTCCCCGATGGCACCCTGGCGGTGGAATTCAGCGGCCACGGTTCAGGCATCGACAACACCCACTTCGGCGCGCTGAAGGTCAAGGATGCGATTGTCGACAAACTGCGCACCCCGACCGGCGAACGGCCGTCCATCGACAAGATCAACCCGGACCTGCGCATCCACCTGCGCCTTGACCGTGGCGAAGCCATCCTCTCCCTCGACCTGTCCGGCCACAGCCTTCACCAGCGCGGTTACCGCCTGCAGCAGGGCGCTGCGCCGCTGAAGGAAAACCTCGCGGCCGCGATCCTGATCCGTGCCGGCTGGCCGCGCATTGCTGCCGAAGGCGGCGCGCTGACCGACCCGATGTGCGGCGTGGGCACCTTCCTCGTCGAAGGCGCGATGATCGCCGCCGACATGGCGCCCAACCTCAATCGCGAACTGTGGGGCTTCACCACCTGGCTCGGCCACGTGCCGGCGCTGTGGAAGAAACTTCACACCGAAGCGTCGGAACGTGCCGCCATCGGCATGAACAAACCGCCGCTGTGGGTGCGTGGCTATGAAGCCGACCCGCGCCTGATCCAGCCGGCACGCAACAACATCGAACGCGCGGGCCTGAGTCACTGGATCAAGGTGTACCAGGGCGAAGTCGGCACCTTCGAGCCGCGTCCGGACCAGAACCAGAAAGGCCTGGTGATCTGCAACCCGCCCTACGGCGAGCGTCTGGGTGACGAAGCCAGCCTGTTGTACCTCTACCAGAATCTTGGCGAACGTCTGCGTCAGGCCTGCATGGGCTGGGAAGCGGCGGTGTTCACCGGCGCGCCGGACCTTGGCAAGCGCATGGGCATCCGCAGCCACAAACAGTATTCGTTCTGGAACGGCGCACTGCCGTGCAAGCTGCTGCTGATCAAGGTCAACCCGGATCAGTTCGTCACCGGCGAGCGTCGCACCCCGGAGCAGCGTCAGGCCGAGCGCGAGCAGGCCGCTTACGACCAGGCCCCGGTCGAGCCGCAAGAGCGCCAGTACAACAAGAACGGCAACCCGATCAAACCGGCGCCAGCGCCGGTCGTCGAGCAGGCACGCCTGAGCGAAGGCGGGCAGATGTTCGCCAACCGCCTGCAAAAGAACCTCAAGCTGTTGGGCAAGTGGGCCAAGCGTGAAGGCGTGGATTGCTACCGCGTGTACGACGCCGATATGCCGGAATACTCCATGGCCATCGACCTGTACCACGACTGGGTCCATGTGCAGGAATACGCCGCGCCCAAGTCCATCGACCCGGAAAAAGCCTCGGCACGCATGTTCGATGCTCTGGCCGCGATTCCCCAGGCGCTCAACATCGACAAGAGCCGCGTGGTGGTCAAGCGTCGCGAGCGCCAGAGCGGCACCAAGCAGTACGAGCGCCAGAGCGCCCAGGGCAAGTTCACCGAGGTCAGCGAAGGTGGCGTGAAGCTGCTGGTCAACCTCACCGATTACCTGGACACCGGCCTGTTCCTCGACCACCGTCCGATGCGCATGCGCATTCAGAAGGAAGCGGCCGGCAAGCGCTTTCTCAATCTGTATTGCTACACCGCCACCGCCAGCGTGCACGCCGCCAAGGGTGGCGCGCGCAGCACCACCAGCGTCGACCTGTCCAAAACCTACCTGGACTGGGCGCGTCGCAACTTTTCGCTCAACGGCTTCTCCGACAAGAACCGCCTGGAGCAGGGTGATGTGATGGCGTGGCTGGAGGCGAGCCGCGATGAGTTCGACCTGATCTTCATCGACCCGCCGACCTTCTCCAACTCCAAACGCATGGAAGGCATCTTCGACGTACAGCGCGACCACGTGCAATTGCTCGACCTCGCCATGGCGCGCCTGGCGCCGGGCGGCGTGCTGTACTTCTCGAACAACTTCCGCAAGTTCGTGCTCGAGGACAACCTCAGCGAGCGCTACGCCGTCGAGGAAATCAGCGACAAGACCCTCGACCCGGATTTTGCGCGCAATGCCAAAATTCACCGCGCCTGGAAAATCACCGCACGCTGATCGGCGCGTGTCCACTGCAGGCGCGAGCTTACTTGCTTCTGCAGTGGTTTGAGGCTGGTCAAACCCCTGGCCTATGGCTATAACTAAGGCCTGGCCAACGTGACACCTCCGCACGTTGGCGTCTTGAGTGTTGTCCATGCCGTTGCAAGCCGTCCGCCCGAAAATACTAGGCTTTATCAGTGAGCAGGCATCCGCGTGGTGGGTGGCGTCGGTGGTATTCCTGGCAGGGGTTGCCTTGACCATTATCGTCGCCTGGGCCGCTTGCGAGCTCAATCAACAACAAGTGCGCCAGCGCTTCCAATTGCTGGTCAGTGAGCGCTTCAGTCGCCTGCAGGAACGTTTCGAAGACCAGGAGCAACGCCTGGGCAGCCTGCAACGTTTCTTCACTAATTCCCAGAACGTGACCCGCGCAGAATTCGACGGTTTTGCCCAGCCCTTGCTGCTGCACGCGCGCGCCTATGCGTGGGCGCCGCGCGTAGTGCGCGCGCAGCGCAGCCGCTTTGAACAGGACATCTCGCGCGCGCTCGGCACGCCGTTCGCCATCCGTGAACTCAATGCGGTCGGCGAACTGGCTCTGGCGGCTGAACGTGATGAATACGTGCCGGTGCTGTACAACCAGACCCAGAGCCAGTTCGGCTCGCCCATGGGGTTTGACCTGCTGGCCCAGCCCCTGCGGCGCTCGACCCTTGAACGGGCGCAGAAGAGCGGCAAGCTGGCAGTGTCCCAACCGATGCAACTGGTGGGCGTGGAGCCTGCCTACGCGACGGGCGTGCTGCTGGTTGCGTCGGTCGCTTCCCAGGCAGGAGCAGAGCCGTTTGGCTTCGTGATGGCAGTGATCAGCCTGCGCCAGTTGGTGGCCGACGGCTTGCCCAGGCCCGACCGCGATAACCTGGTGACGCAGATCGTTGACACCTCCGACCTGCAGCAACGCAGGCTTTATGAGTCGGGCAACACGCCGAGCGACAACGACCTCAGCGTGACCCGCCGCCTGACCCTGGGCGACCATGTCTATGCCCTGACACTGCGTCCCAGCCAGGTGTTCGACGGCACCGGCCACTCCTCGCTGATCAGCATCCTGAGCATGGGCGGGCTGCTTAGCCTGTTGGTTGCAGTCTTGCTCTACGTGCTGGTCAGCCAGCGCCAGCGCGCGGTGAAACTGGTGGAGCAGCGCACCGGGCAGCTGCGCGCGCGCGAGCAGGAACTGCGCGGTACCCACAGCCAACTGCGCAGCGTGCTGAATGCCGCCACCCAGGTCGCTATCATCGCCACCGACCTGCGCGGCGTAATCAATACCTTCAACGCCGGTGCCGAACAGATGCTCGGCTTCAAGGCCGCTGAGGTGCTTGGGCGCGCCACCCTCGAAAGCCTGCACCTGGCGTCCGAGCTGGAAGCCAGCGCCGCGAGCGTGAGCCTGCTGCTGGGCAAGCGTATCCCGCCGAGCCAGGCCATGCTGGTACAGAGCCCGGACAGCCTGCACGAGGCGCGCGAATGGACCCTGGTCCGCGAGGATGGCAGCCAGTTGATCGTGAATATGCTCGGCACCGCGTTGCTCGATGACCATGGCCTGTGGGTGGGCCACCTGGCGATCTACCTCGACGTGACCGAGCAAAAGCGCGCCTATGAGGCACTGGCCGCAAGGGATCGCCTGCTGAAAAAACTCAGCGCCCACGTGCCCGGCGGGATTTTCCAGTTCACCCTCAAGCCCCGGGGTGAGTGGCGCTTCATATATGCCAGCGATGGCATGCGCGATATCTATGAAATCGAGGTGGGGGTGTTGCAGCAGGATGCGGAAAAGGTCTTCGAGCGCATCCATCCACTGGACGTCGAACGCATACGTGCCTCGATTCGCTCGTCGGCGGTGCAGCTGAGCCATTGGCGCGAAGAGTACCGGGTGATCTTGCCGCAGCGGGGTCTGCGCTGGATTCGTGGCGAGGCCACGCCGGAGGAGTTACCCGGAGGTGGCACGCTGTGGCACGGTTATGTGTCGGATATTTCCGATCTCAAGCGAGTGGAAGAAGAACTGCGCGCGCTCTCCATCACCGATTCCCTGACCGGCATCCACAACCGTCGCTACTTCCAGGACCGTCTCAAGGCCGAGATGGTGCGCGTCAGGCGTACGTCGGGGGCGTTGTCGGTGATCATGCTGGATATCGACCACTTCAAGCGCATCAACGACCGCTATGGTCACGGGGTGGGCGACGGCGTGCTGCAGGAACTGTGCAAGCGCATCAGCCAGCGCTTGCGCCGCACCGATGTGTTCTGCCGCCTGGGTGGCGAAGAGTTCATGGTCTTGTGCCCCGGCACCGATGGCCAGCAGGCCTACAGCCTGGCGATGGAGCTGTGGGAATCGTTGCGCAGCGTACCGATGGAGGCAGTGGGTACGGTGACCGCCAGTTTCGGCGTGGCCAGTTGGCGTGTCGATGAGGGCATCGACGGCTTGCTGCTGCGCGCCGATTCGGCGGTGTACCTGGCCAAGCAGGCCGGCCGCGACCGTGTCACGCCGGAAAAACTACCGGCCTGAAGGCAGACACAAAAACCAATGTGAGAGGGGGCTTGCTCCCGATAGCGGTGAATCAGTCAATCCGTGGACTCATTCACCGCCATCGGGAGCAAGCCCCCCTCCCACATTTAGAGCACCGGCGCTGCCGCCATCACTTTCGGCTGGCGGTACAGGTCCAGCAGCACCTGGTCGAGCACCGACGAGGCGCCCCACGGCTTCGGATCGTTGAGGATCGCCACCACCGCCCAGGTGTAGCCGTTGTTGTCGCGGCTGAACCCGGCGATCGCCCGTACGGTGTTCAGGGTGCCGGTCTTGACGTGGGCTTCGCCGCGCATGGCGGTGGTCTTCAGGCGTTTACGCATGGTGCCGTCGGTACCGGCAATCGGCAGGGAGCTGATGTATTCGGCGGCGTACGGGCTTTTCCACGCGGCCTGCAACATGGCGGCCATCTCGCGCGCGCTGACGCGCTCGGCGCGGGACAGGCCGGAACCGTTCTCCATCACCAGGTGCGGCGCGGTGATGCCTTTCTTCGCCAGCCACTGGCGCACCACGCGTTGCGCGGCCTTGGCATCGTCGCCGTCGGCGTCGTTGCGAAACTGCGCGCCCAGGCTCAGGAACAACTGCTGGGCCATGGTGTTGTTACTGTATTTGTTGATGTCGCGGATGATTTCCGCCAGGTCCGGCGAGAACGCGCGGGCCAGTACCTTGGCGCTCTTGGGCACCGGGGCCTGGAGGTCGCGGCCCTGGATGCTGCCGCCCAACTCTTTCCAGATGGCGCGCACGGCGCCAGCGGTGTAGGTGGCGTGGTCGAGCAGCGAGAGGTAGGTCTGTGAGCTGCAGCCATCGGCCAACTGGCCGCTGACGGTCACTGTGACGCTGCCATCGGCGGCGGTGACCGGGTTGTAGCGCACATCGCCGGTGCACTGCTTGGCGTTGGAGACCTTGACCTGGTTATCGATACGAATGGTGGCAATCGGCGGCTCAACCGAGACGATCACCCGTCCGCCATCGTTACGCGTGACAAAGCGCAGGGCCTTGAGGTTGACCAGCAGCGCGTCGGGCTTGACCAGGAACGGTTTGTTCTCGTCGTTGCCGTCGTCATTGAACTCGGGCAGCAGTGGCTGGTTGAAGAAACTGCGGTCCAGCACCAGGTCGCCGGTGACCTGCTGTACGCCATTGGCCCGCAGGTCGCGCATCAGCAGCCAGAGTTTTTCCATGTTCAGCTTGGGATCGCCGCCGCCCTTGAGGTACAGGTTGCCGTGCAACACGCCACCGCTGAGGGTGCCGTCGGTATAGAACTCGGTTTTCCACTGATGGTTGGGCCCCAGCATTTCCAGGGCCGCGTAGGTGGTGACCAGCTTCATGGTGGAGGCGGGGTTCACCGAGACGTCGGCGTTGAACACGGTCGGCGTGCCCGGGCCGTTCAGCGGAATCATCACCAGGGACAGGGCGGTATTTTGCAGCTTGGCTTTCTGCAGGGCCTGCGCGACATTGGGCGGCAGGCTGTTGTTGACGGGGGCGGCGGCGGCGGAAAAGGCCAGTGGCAGAAGCAGACCGGCGAGTAACAATGGACGCAAGGATTTGATCATAAAAAATAGAACCCTACTGCTGAGGAGGGTGAAAAAAGCGAGGGGAACGTAAGAAAAATCCCTCAGTGGTCATGAAAGTGTCGGCATTATGCCCCAAGGTCGCGCCACTTGTAGCTGAACGATAGCTGGAAATTGGCGTTTTTTTGCAGGCACGGCGTTGCTTTACACTACAGAGTTGGCAGTGAGTTCATTGATCGAGTGATTTTGAGCGGTTGCCCGGCGACCAAAGTGTCGTGGGCGCGGAGCACCAGAGGAGGGGCTCGCGTAAACAAACAGGGCCATCACGAAGATGGCCCTGAGGACAATCAGGCAACCGGGTTGATCGGCTTTTCCGGGTACCAGACGTCCAGCAACGGGCTGACTTCAGCGTTGGTCAGTTCATCGCGGGATTTGAGCCAGGCTTCAACCTTGGCGCGCTGCTCTTCGCTGACCGAGCCACGCTTCTGCAGGCAGACCAGACCGTAGTCGTCACCGCCGACGTAGCCCAGGCCGTTGGCTTCCATGGCTTCTTTGAGGAATGCGTCGAGAAAAGTATCGATTGCATCGTCGGCCAGGTCTTTCTTGAATTCCAGGTTCAGTTCGAAACCCAGTTCCTGGAACTCGTCCACACACAGTTTTTTGCGCAGACGCCGGGAGCGGTTAGTGGCCATGAAACATTCCTCTTAATAAATAACGGTGCGCACTTTACCAGCTAATAGGCGCGGCCGCCTCACGGCGTTACGCAAACCCTCATCCGCTTCATCGGTAAAGTCTGCCGGGGCAGGCCTGTTAAACGGTGGTTTGTATCAGTCAGCCGGTATTTTTCGCCGTTTATGCATGGCTTCATGGTGGTGTAATAAATCCATGCTGCCGCGATGCCAGAGCCCCCACGACCGACCTTGACGGAAACCCGCCCATGCCAGCTCCCCTGATTCCTGTAGAAACCTCGCCTGACCTGCCGACGGACGCCGATGTGGTCGTGATCGGCGGCGGCATCATCGGTGCCTTTACCGCCTATTACCTGGCCAGACGCGGGATGAAGGTCGCGCTGGTGGAAAAGGGCCGCATCGGCGCTGAACAATCGAGTCGCAACTGGGGCTGGTGCCGCCAGCAGAATCGCGATGCGCGCGAGCTGCCGATGGCCACCAAGAGCCTGGAACTGTGGTCGCAGTTCGCCGCCGAAACCGGCGAGCAGACCGGCTTCACCCGCTGCGGCCTGCTTTACCTGAGCAATGACGAAAAGGAAATCGACGGTTGGGCGCGCTGGGGCGAATTTGCCCGTTCGGTCAACGTCGAGACCCATATGCTCACCGCGCAGCAAGCCGCTGAACGGGGGCGGGCCACCGGCAAACAGTGGAAGGGCGGGGTCTACGCGCCCACCGACGGCATCGCCGACCCATCCCGCGCAGCGCCTGCGGTCGCGCGCGCGATCATGGCGCTGGGCAGCACGGTGCATCAGGACTGCGCCGTGCGCGGGTTGGAGACCGAAGGCGGGCGACTGTCGGGAGTGGTGACCGAGAAGGGCACCATCCGCACCCGTCTCGCGGTACTCGCCGCCGGTGCCTGGGCGTCGTCGTTCTGCCGTCAGTACGGCATTCGGTTTCCCCAGGCGACCATTCGGCAAACGGTGCTTCGCGTGTCGCCGCCCAATCAGGAACTGCCCAGTGCGCTGCACACCTCCCAGGCCTCGATGACACGTCGCTTTGATGGCAGCTATACGCTGGCCATCAGTGGACGCGGCCGGGTTGACCCGACGCCGCAGTTGCTCAGCTTTGCGCCGCAGTTTTTACCGATGTTTCAACGCCGCTGGCGCAACCTGGCGGTGGGCGGGTTCGAAGGCGCGCGGGCAGGGCATGAAAGCTGGAAGCGCTGGCGTCTGGATGAGCCAACGCCGATGGAGAAGATGCGGATTCTGGATCCGACGCCTGATGCGGCGGCGGTGAAGTTGACTTACGCGCGGGCTGCGCAACTGATGCCGGCGTTTAAAGAGTCATCGGTGACGGCCGCGTGGGCGGGGTATGTGGACAGCACGCCTGACGGAGTTCCCGGGATTGGGGAGATGGCCAGCTTGCCAGGCTTGGTGTTGGCGGCGGGGTTCAGTGGGCATGGGTTTGGGATTGGGCCGGGGGCGGGGCATTTGATTGCGGATATTGTGAGCGGGGCACAGCCGATTGTGGATCCGCAGCCTTATCACCCGGATCGGTTCAAGTCTTCGGCTTGGGGAAAGGTGGCGGACTTTTGAGGTTTTTTTGAGGGGGGTATAGCCGTTGCTTCGGTAACGGCTAATGGCGGTTCCGCTTTTACAGCGCCCCAGATCAAGAGCGCGGCGACCTTAGAGCCGACCGAGGTTTTCCTGCCTGGCGCTGTTCAAACTGTGGGAGGGGGCTTGCTCCCGATAGCGGTGAATCAGTCAATACATAGACTGGCTGTCACACTGCCATCGGGAGCAAGCCCCCTCCCACATTTGATCTCCATTTGTCTGATAGATATCACACTGCTTTTGATCTGCTTTGCTTTGGTTTTTGCCCCTACATTAATCTACCCGCCAAACCCAACAATCGCCTTAATCTCCAGATACTCCTCAAACCCCACCACCCCATACTCCCGCCCATTGCCCGACCGCTTATACCCCCCAAACGGGGCCATCGGATCCCACGCCGGATGATTCAGATGCACCTGCCCCGCCCGAATACGCGATGCCACTGCCCGGGCAGCCTGCAGGTCCTGCCCCTGCACATGCGCGCCCAGCCCATACACCGTGTCATTGGCAATGGCCACCGCCTCGTCCACCGTGTCATACGCAATGATACAAAGCACCGGCCCGAAAATTTCCTCCTGGGCGATACGCATGCGGTTGTCCACTTCAGAGAACACCGTCGGCCGCGTGTAAAAGCCGTAATCAAAACCCGCCACCCGCCCCGGACCCCCGCACACCAGTTTCGCCCCTTCGTCGATACCGGCCTCGATCATCACTTGCACGCGCTCGAACTGCGCCTGATTGGCAATCGGCCCCAGCACCGTGTCCTCCGCTGACGGGTCACCCACGATGATCGCGTTGGCCGTCGCCGCCGCCAGGGCTTCGACCTCGGCCAACCGCGCCCTCGGCACGATCATCCGCGTTGGCGCGCTGCACGACTGGCCCACGTTGCGAAACGCCGACATCACCCCCAGCGGCACCACGTTGGCAAAGTCCGCATCGGGCAGCAGTACGTTCGGCGACTTGCCGCCCAGTTCCTGGGTCACGCGTTTGACCGTCGGCGCGGCGGCCTGCGCTACCAGGGCGCCGGCGCGGTTGGAGCCGGTGATGGAAATCATGTCGATGTCAGGGTGCGCCGCCATCGCCGCGCCCACCTCGTGACCGCTGCCGTTGACCAGGTTGAACACCCCCGGCGGCAGGCCGGCGTCGTGCACCAGTTGAGCGAACAGCAACGCGCTCAGCGGCGACAGTTCGCTGGGTTTGAGCACCACGGTGCAGCCGGCGGCAATCGCCGGCGCGACCTTGGCGGTGATCTGGTACAGCGGCCAGTTCCACGGCGTGATCAGCCCGCACACGCCGATGGCTTCGCGTTCGATGGCGGTGCTGCCTTCGAGCGTGTGAAAGCGGTAGCTCGTCAGCAGGTCACGCGCCACCCGCACATGTTCGGCCGCCAGCGGCACCTGCATGGCGCGGGCAAAACCGATGGCCGCGCCCATTTCCAGGGACAACGCCTGGGCCAGTTGTTCCTTGCGCTCCAGAATCAACGCGTGGATGTTCCCCAGCACCACGGCGCGCGCCGCCGGAGCAGTGGCCGACCAGCCGGGAAACGCCGCACGCGCCGCAGCGACGGCACGGTCGACATCTTCGCTGGAGCCGCGCGCCACCTGCGCGGCCACCTCTTCGGTGGCCGGGTTGATCACCGCCAGGCTCGCCGGAACGGCCGGCGCCACCCAACGGCCATCGATGTAGAACTTGTCCGCCGTGTGCGCATCGACGCTGTAGCGGTTCGAAGAGTGTGTAGTCATTCAACGGGCTCCCTGGAGCGATAACAGCTTATTTCACCGCGTAAACCTTGCGCACATACACCGAGCCGCGCCAGGCGCAGGGCGCGCCTTTGGCGACGAACACGGTGTCGCCGGGGTTGACCGTTGTGTCCACACCTTCGGCGTCCTGCAGCGTCATGCTGCCTTCGATCAGGTACATCAATTCATGCAGCTTGTGCGGGCGACCGTGACGGGCATAGGGCGTGGAATCCCAGATGCCCACGCGCAGCTCGGTGCTTTCATCATCGAACAGGTTGTTCGCGCGGCACTGCGGCGCGGGGCCGATCAAAATCTGGGCGTCGGGGGCGGCAGACGGGTTGAGCGGGGTGCGTGGATCGAGCCAGGTGAGGCCGGGACGCAGCGGCGCGTCGGTGAGGTTCAGCGTGCAGAAGGCCCACCAACTGCCGGGGCTCGCCTGCAGGGTGAGGCGTGTGCCCCGGCCGATCACGGCGCTGTCGCCGACGCCCAGTTCCAGGGTTTGCTCGGCGCTGTGCAGCAGCACGGAACCTGCCTGCACTACCAGCGTTTCGCTGTAGGGGAAATCGTCGATGACAGCTTCGCCGCTGAACGCAACGCGCCCGGCCGACACGCCGTCGTCGCTGAGCCAGGCGATCTGGCGAGCATCGCCGAACGGGTCGAGCGTGTTCAGGGCCGCGTGGCGAAAGGGGGTGCCAACGGCGCTGCCGTCAGCGCGGGCCAGCATCAGAATACGGGGAGAGGACATGGGTAAGGCTCCAGGAAAGAATCAACCGACCGCTTGGGTGATCAGGGCAAACAGTTGGACGCCGCCGCTGGCCTTGGGCGGTGTGCCCTTGGCCATGCGGGCGACGGTGTCGACGCACTTGAGACCGGCCTGTTCGAGCCAGTCGCCGAGGCCGCACTTGGCGGGAATGTCGATGCGCACGAAGGCGTCCGGCACCTGCTCAAGCAACGTGGTGATCAGGTGTTTGGCCTGTTCGAGGGTTTCGGCCACCACCGGGCCGATGCAACGTCCGCGGCCGAATGGGCGCAGCAGCGCAAACCCGCGCAACTGGCCGTCGCGTTCGATGCCCACGGCGTGTTCCACCTGCAGGTCGCGCAGGATTTCACGGCGGTCCAGGCCGCTGCCGGCGTTGGCCAGGGCAATCACGGCGGCGTGATCGTCGGCCGTCAACGGGCGACAGTGTTCACCCTCGGCCAGCGCGGTCTGCTCGGGCACCTGCACATTGCCTTGGTGCTGCTGTATATGGCCGAATTCGACAAAACCCTGGCTGGCATACAGCGGCGCGCCGGCCACGGTTGCGTTGAGCAACGGTGTGCGCGCGGCACAGGCTTTCAGCGCCAGCTCCATCAAACGTCGGCCAATGCCCCGGCCCTGATAGTCGTCGCTGACAATCACCAGGCCGATGGTGGCGTAGTCGCCCTGAGGGCAGGCGAATGCGGTGCCGATCAGGCGTTCGCCATCGAGTACCACAAAGCCGTTACTGACCCGCTGCAACATCGCCCAATCTTCCTGGCGGTGGGGCCATTTGAGTTGCACCGACAAGTGATGGGCGGCCGGCAAGTCGGCCACCGTCATCGAGCGATAGAGGTAATCAGTGTGTGGCTGGGCTGCCATGGCGGGCCTCCGTTGAGCAAAAGGGGGAGCATCATTGGAATGCCTGTATCCCACCTGTTTTCAGGGCTGGCAAGAGGGCGCGCAGTATTCGGCAGATTTGCGATGCAGGAGGGTCACACCACCATAGTTACTACTAAATTCGAGGCGGCGCTCAGCAGCAAATGCGTTGCCGTAGAGAGGGCTGTTTATGGCCGCGTCAGCGCGCAGCACCAAGCGCAGCGGCCCACCACACTTTCTGCCGCTCGCCAGCCCCATTCTTGAGCCTTCATGCCGTAAAAGGCCCATTAAGGCGCATGAATACGGGCTTTGCCCAAGGCTTGTGCGCGCCGCAAACTCTGCTGGCGCTGGCGCTAAAAACGGTGCTTTGTATTGAGGTGCAGGCGTTTTTGACGCCATCTGCTGATTTCACAGTGTTGTAATGAAGCTGTGTTGCACAGGGCTGACGCGCCGCCAGAGCCGCGAACGCTTGGCCACATTCCATTGACTCCAGGACCACACGCCATGAGCTTTCTTCGTCCCAAATTCATTACGTTCGACTGCTACGGTACGCTGACCAACTTCCACATGGGCACCCTGACCCGCGAGCTGTTTGCCGACCGCGTCACGCCCGAGCAGATGGAACAGTTCGTCAAGGACTTCACCGCCTACCGCCTCGACCAGGTGATGGGTGACTGGCGGCCCTACGATGAAGTGCTCAAGACCGCCCTGGCCCGTACCTGCAAGCGTTGGGGCATTGAGTATCGCGAAGAAGGCCAGCTGTATTACGACGCCGTGCCGACCTGGGGCCCCCATGCCGATGTGCCAGCCGGCCTGTCGAAGATCGCCGACAAGATTCCCCTGGTGATTTTTTCCAATGCCATGGACAGTCAGATCATGTCCAACGTCGAGAAGCTCGGCGCACCGTTCCACAAAGTGTTCACCGCCCAGCAGGCCCAGGCCTACAAGCCACGCCTGCGCGCGTTCGAGTTCATGCTCGACAACCTGGGCTGCGGTCCGGAAGACATCTTGCATGTGTCGTCCAGCTTCCGCTACGACCTGATGCCGGCCCACGACATGAAGATCAAGCACAAAGCCTTCGTTGCCCGTGGGCATGAAGTGCCGGCCAATGCCGCCTATGGTTACCAGCAGATTACCGATATCGGCGGGTTGCCAGGCCTGGTGGGTTTGTAAAACGAACGTCCACAGCGCGCGAGGTTAGACATGGGCAGTGAATCCTATTGGCTCGACACCGCACCGGCCTTCACCGGCGCACAGTCGGGTGACCTGCCCCGGCAGGTCGATGTGGCGGTCGTCGGTGGCGGGTTCACCGGGCTGTCGGCTGCCCGTGCACTGGCCATGCGCGGCGCCAGCGTGGTGGTGCTGGATGCCGGGCGGGTGGTCGGTGAAGCGTCGGGGCGCAACGGCGGGCAGTGCAACACCGGCGTGGCTCAGGACTACGCCGGGCTGCACGCCAGCCTCGGCGCCGACCGCGCGCGCGCCTATTACCAGGCCTATGAAAGCGCGGTGCACACGGTGGTGTCGCTGGTGGCGCAGGAGCAGATCGCCTGCGACCTGGTGCGCAACGGCAAGCTCAAGTTGGCGGCCAAGCCCCTGCATTACGAGGGACTGGCACGCACCTGCGAACTGATCCGGCGCGAGGTGGACGCCGATGTGGAGTTGCTCGACGCCGGGCAGGCCCGTGCTGAAGTCAATTCGACGCAGTTTCACGGCGGCCTGCTGCAACGCAACGGCGTGCAGATGCATATCGGGCGCTTCGGCGTGGGGCTGGCCGACGCCGCCGCGCGACGTGGCGCGCTGATTCACGAGCACACCCTCGTCAACGACTGGAAGGCGCACGCCGGAGGCTATCAGGTCAACACTGCCAAGGGCTCGCTGCACGCCGGTCAGGTGTTGCTGGCCAGCGGCGCCTGCCAGCACGGCGGCCTTGGCTGGTATCGCCGGCGCATCGTGCCGGTGGGCAGCTTTGTGATCGTCACCGAGGTGTTGCCCCAAGCGCTGATCGATCAGCTGTTGCCGCAGCACCGTGCCTATGTCACCAGCCGCATGATCGGCAATTATTTTCGGCTGACCCCGGACAACCGCCTGCTGTTCGGCGGGCGTGCGCGGTTCGCCATGTCCAACAGTGTGTCCGACGCCAAGAGCGGCAAGGTGCTGCAAGCGGCGATGGTGAACATGTTCCCGCAGCTGGCGCAGGTGAAGATCGACTACTGCTGGGGCGGCCTGGTGGACATGACTTCCGACCGCCTGCCGCGCGCCGGCCAGCACGGCGGCGTGTTTCACTCCATGGGCTACAGCGGCCATGGCGTGCAGATGTCGGTGCACATGGGCCAGGTGATGGCCGACGTGATGGCCGGTAATACAGCGGCCAACCCGTGGCGCGAGCTTGAGTGGCCGGCGATCCCCGGACACTTCGGCACACCCTGGTTCCTGCCGTTCGTGGGCGCCTATTACCGCTTCCAGGATTACTTGCATTGAAGCGCCGCAGTTGACTCACCGTCGTTTGCGTTTCCAGGACGCTCCGGATATCCGTGAGCACTCGAATCTTTTCATCTTCGACAGGTAGCCTTGCCATGACAGACAACAAGAACACGCCCGACCTCATCTCCGGAGCAGAAAGCCTGCGGGTATTCGAAGGCCTAAACCGTGGCATGTCGCGCCGCAACGCCCTGCAGATGCTCGGCGTCGCCGGTGTGGCGGCGGCGGGTGCGGGCAGCCTGTTCGGCGCCGCCGGCAAACTGTGGGCCGATGACGCGCCGGTGGCAGGCAAGGGTAAGCCAGGCGGCAAGATTCGCGTGGCCAGCGTGGCCAGCTCCACCGCCGACACCCTCGACCCGGCCAAGGGCGGCCTGTCTACCGACTACGTGCGCCAGTACATGTTCTACAACGGCCTGACCCGTTTCGACGTGCACATGGTGCCGCAACTGGAACTGGCCGAACGCATCGATAACACCGACGCCACGCTGTGGACCATCACCCTGCGCAAGGACGTCACCTTCCACAACGGCAAGTCGCTCACCGCCGCCGACGTGGTGTATTCCCTGAATCGCCACAAGGACCCGGCAATCGGCTCCAAAGTCATGGCGCTGGTGGCGCAGTTCGAGGAGATCAAAGCCAGCGGTCCCAACGAGGTGCAGATTCGCCTCGGCGCGCCGAATGCCGAGCTGCCCTCGATCCTTGCCGTGTCGCACTTGCTGATCGTGCCCGAAGGCACCACCGACTTCAGCCAGGGCATCGGCACCGGGCCGTTCAAGGTCAAGGAATTCAAACCCGGTGTGCGTTCGGTGGCGGTGCGCAACCCCAACTACTGGAAACCCGGCCTGCCGTACCTGGACGAGATCGAAGTCATCGCCATCAGCGACGAACCGTCGCGGGTCAATGCGCTGCTGTCGGGCGATGTGCACGCGATCAACCAGGTCGACCCGCGCTCCACCACGCGGATCAAGGCCAGCGCCGGCCATCAATACGTGGATTCGCCCTCGGGCAACTACACCAACCTGATCATCCGCCAGGACCAGATGCCGGGTAAAAGCCCGGAGTTCACCCAGGCCATGAAATGCCTGCTGGACCGCGAACAGGTCAAGTCCGCCGTGTTCCGCGGGTTTGCCGTGGTGGGTAATGATCACCCGATTGCGCCCGGTTCGCGTTACTACAACGCCGACCTGCCGCAGACCGTGTACGACCCGGAGAAGGCGCGCTTCCTGCTGAAAAAAGCCGGCATGGAAAGCATCACCATGCCGCTCGCCGCTTCGCCCGCCGCGACCTCTTCGGTGGACATCGCCGTGCTGTTGCAGCAATCGGCGAAACAGGCCGGCCTCAAGCTCGACGTCAACCGCCTGCCCAGCGACGGCTACTGGTCCAACCACTGGATGAAGCATCCGTTGAGCTTCGGCAACATCAACCCACGGCCGAATGCCGACGTGATGTTCTCGCAGTTCTTCCAGTCCAAGGCGCCGTGGAACGAGTCCGGCTGGCAGAACGAGCAGTTCGATCAGTTGCTGTTGCTGGCCCGCGCCGAAACCGACGAAGCCAAGCGCGGCAAGATGTACGCCGATATGCAGACCCTGGTGCATGACCATTGCGGTATCGGCGTGCCGGTGTTCATCAGCAACATCGATGGTGTCGACCAGCGCCTGAAGGGCTACCGCACTCACCCGCTGGGCGGCTTCATGGGTTACATGTTCGCCGAGCAGGTGTGGTTGGACGCGTGATGAGGGCTTTGCGATGAACAGCACTACACTGTGGTTGATCGGCCGGCGTCTGGGCGCTGCCGTCGTGACCTTGTTGATCGTGTCCATGGTCGTGTTCGCGATCACGGCAGTCCTGCCCGGCGATGCGGCGCAACAGGCCCTCGGCCAGTTCGCGACGCCTGAACAGGTGGCGGCACTGCGCCTGAAACTGGGGTTGGACCAGCCCGGTGTGTTGCGCTACCTGCACTGGTTGATGAACCTGCTCACCGGCGATCTGGGCATGTCGGTGTCCAGCGCGATGCCGGTGAGTGAGCTGATGGGCGGGCGGGTGCCCAACACCCTGATGCTGGCGGCCACCACGGCGCTGGTTTCGGTACCGGTGGCGCTGGTGCTCGGCATCGGTTCGGCGATGGCCCGAGGCGGGCGCATCGACAACATCCTGAGCTTCGTCACCCTGGCCATGGTCGCGGTGCCGGAGTTTCTGGTGGCGACCCTGGCGGTGCTGATCTTCGCGGTGAACCTGGGGTGGCTGTCATCGCTGTCGTATGCCAGTGATATCAGCTCGCCGTGGGAGTTCATGCGCACCTATGCCTTGCCGGTGATGACGCTGTGCTGCGTGATCGTCGCGCAAATGGCGCGCATGACCCGCGCGGCGGTGATCGACCAGCTCGACAGCCCCTACGTGGAAATGGCGCGGCTCAAAGGCGTCGGCCCGATCCGCATCGTGCTGCGCCATGCCTTGCCCAATGCCATCGGCCCGATTGCCAATGCCATCGCCCTGAGCCTGTCGTACCTGCTGGGCGGCGTGGTCATCGTCGAAACCATCTTCAACTACCCGGGCATTGCCAGCCTGATGGTCGATGCGGTGACCAACCGCGACATGGCGCTGGTGCAAGCCTGCACCATGCTGTTCTGCACGGCTTACCTGAGCCTGGTGCTGATCGCCGACCTCTGCGCAATCCTCTCCAACCCGAGGCTGAGAAACCAATGAACACGCTCATTGCGAAGTCCAAGCCTGCATCCTCCGCCCTGGCACTGGCCAAAGCCTCCAACGGCCCGTCCTGGCTGGGTCTGGCCGGTGCGGTGATCTGCGTCGCCTGGCTGCTGCTGGCGCTGGTCGGCCCCTGGCTGGCGCCACACCCGGTGGGTGAAGTGGTGTCCGATAACGTCTTCGACGGCTTCAGCCTGGCGCACCCGTTCGGCACCGACTACCTGGGCCGTGACATGCTCAGCCGGGTGATGGTCGGCGCACGCTTCACCGTCGGGCTGGCGCTGGTGGCCGCGGTGCTTGCCAGCACCCTGGGCACCCTGTGTGCGCTGGTGTCGGTGGTGTCGCCCAAGTGGCTGGACGAAATCATCAGCCGCATCATGGACGCCTTCATTTCCATCCCGAGCAAAATGCTCGCGCTGATCATGGTGTCGGCTTTCGGCTCGTCGGTGACCCTGCTGATCTGCACGGCGGTCATCAGCTACATCCCCGGATCGTTCCGCGTGGCCCGCAGCATGGCGGTGAACATCGAGGCGCTGGAATACGTGCAGGTCGCCCGCACCCGGGGCGAGCGCCGTTTGTACGTAGCGTGCCGGGAGATCCTGCCGAACATCCTCAACCCGGTGCTCACCGACCTCGGCCTGCGGTTCGGTTACATCGTACTGTTGCTCGCCGGCATGAGTTTTCTCGGCCTCGGCGTGCAGCCACCCGACGCCGACCTCGGCTCGCTGGTGCGCGAAAACATCGGCGGCCTCAGCCAGGGCGCGCTGGCTATCGTTATTCCGGCGCTGGCCATCGGCACCCTGACCATCGGCGTGAATCTGTTGATCGACTACCTGTCTTCCAGGCGTAGCCGACGCACCGGAGGCCATTGAAATGACTGAATTGATTCGTGTCGAAGACTTGCGCGTGGTCGCCTGTGGCGAACGCGGCGAGGTGGAAATCGTCAAGGGCGTGAGCTTTGCCCTGGAACAGGGCCAGGTGCTGGCGCTGATCGGCGAGTCCGGTTCCGGCAAGACCACCATCGCTCTCGCGCTGTTGGGCTATGCGCGCAGTGGTTGCCGGTTGTCCGGCGGCGTGGTGCGTGTGGGTGAGCACGACATGCTGGCGGCGAGCGAAAGCCAGTTGCAGAAACTGCGCGGCAACCGCGTGTCCTATATCGCCCAGAGTGCCGCCGCCGCGTTCAACCCGGCGAAAAAACTTATCGACCAGGTGGTGGAGGGCGCCTTGATCCATGGCCTGGGCAGCCGCGTTGAGCTGGAGGCCAAGGCGATCGAGCTGTTCCGCGACCTGTCATTGCCAAACCCGGAAACCATCGGCCAACGCTACCCGCACCAGGTCTCGGGCGGGCAGTTGCAGCGGGTGATGGCGGCCATGGCGCTGATCAGCGACCCGTTGCTGGTGGTGCTCGACGAGCCCACCACGGCGCTGGACGTGACCACCCAGATCGACGTGCTGCGCGCGTTCAAGCGCGTGGTGCGCGAGCGCGGTGCCACGGCGGTGTACGTGTCCCACGACCTGGCGGTGGTGGCGCAGATGGCCGACCGCATCGTGGTGCTCAATGACGGGCAGATTCTTGAACAAAGCGACACCGCACCCTTGCTGGCGGTGCCGGCCCATGACTACACGCGCAGCCTGCTTGCGGCCGCGCGGCCCGACGCGACGATTCGCCCGCCCAGCGGCATCGCCGAAGACACACCGCTGCTGACCATCAGCGGCCTGACCGCCGGTTACGGCAACAAGAACGCCCAGGGCATGCCGCTGATCCGTGTGCTCGAAGGCATCGACCTCACCGTGCGCCGTGGCCAGGCGATTGGCGTGATCGGCGAATCCGGCTCGGGCAAATCCACCCTGGCGCGGGTGGTCGCGGGCCTGCTGACACCGGCCCTGGGCGGCCTCACATTCGACGGCCAGCCCCTCGGCGGTTGCCTGTCCGAGCGCACGCCGGAACAGTTTCGACGCATTCAGATGGTGTTCCAGAACGCCGACACCGCGCTTAACCCGATGCACAGCGTGGGCGCCATCATTGGCCGGCCGCTGAAGATGTATTTCGGCCTCAAGGGCGCGGCGTTGCGCGAGCGCACCCATGAACTGCTCGACCTGGTGCGCCTGCCGCACGCCCTGGCCGAGCGGCGCCCCAGCGAGTTGTCCGGCGGGCAGAAGCAGCGGGTCAACCTGGCCCGGGCGCTGGCCGCCAAACCCGACCTGATCCTCTGCGATGAAGTGACCTCGGCGCTGGACACCGTGGTCGGCGCGGCGATCCTTGAGCTGCTGCGCGATTTGCGTCAGCAACTGGGCGTGTCCTATCTGTTTATCAGCCACGACATCTCCACCGTGCGCGCGCTGTGCGACGACATTGTGGTGATGTACAGCGGCCACAAGGTGCAGGCCGGCAGCCGCGAGTCGTTTGCCGCGCCGCCGTTCCATCCCTACACCGACCTGCTGATTCATTCGGTGCCGGAGTTGCGCCAGGGCTGGCTGGAAACCTGCGGCGCCACCAGCGGCACTCTGCCGCCAGTGGGCGCGCGGGCCGCCGTGCCGGAGCTGTGCACCTTCCTCAACCGTTGCCCGGTGCGTATCGACGGCGTCTGCAACCGCGTCGCCCCCAGC
Source organism: Pseudomonas sp. Leaf59 (assembly GCF_920984685.1). NCBI lineage: Bacteria > Pseudomonadati > Pseudomonadota > Gammaproteobacteria > Pseudomonadales > Pseudomonadaceae > Pseudomonas > Pseudomonas sp. Leaf59. Next base: position 116,709 of record NZ_CAKLBR010000002.1, read on the forward strand.
CGTCACTCCCTGGACAATGGCAGTGAAATGCTCTGCCACCATGACGGCGCCCAATTGATCAAGACCCAGCGTGGCCTCGTGGTGGAAACCAGCGGAGCCTACGCATGAGCCGATATTTTGCCCTGCAACGGAGCCAGTCCTTATGAAACCGCGCGTACTGGAGATCCTGAAAAAACTGATGGCGTTCGACACCGTGTCGTCCGAGTCGAACATGGCCTTGATCGAATACGTGCGTGAGCTGCTGCTGACCCAGGGCATCGAGTCGCTGATCGTCAAGGACCAGAGCGGCAAGAAGGCCAACCTGTTTGCCAGCACCGGGCCCGAAGTGCGCCCTGGCGTGCTGCTCTCCGGGCACACCGATGTGGTGCCGGCGGCAGGGCAGGCCTGGACCTTCCCGCCGTTTGCCGCCACCGTGCAGGACGGGCGCATCTACGGGCGTGGCAGTTGCGACATGAAGGGCTTTATCGCGCTGGCCATCGACGCCATGCTCGATGCGGCGCAGCACACCTTGAACCGCCCGTTGCAACTGGCCTTGTCCCATGACGAAGAGATCGGCTGCGTCGGCGTACGGCGCCTGCTCGATGTGCTGCACCTGGCACCGATGCGTCCGTTTCTGTGTGTGATCGGCGAGCCGACCAACATGCAATTCGTGCTGGGGCACAAGGGCAAGGGCTCCTACCGCACCTACTGTCGAGGCCTGGAGGCGCACTCGTCGCTGGCGCCGCGTTCGGTCAACGCCATCCATGTCGCCTGCGACTTTATCGCCGCACTGCGCGAGAGCCAGCAGCAGTTGCAGCACCATGGCGCCCAGGACAGCGATTACGATGTGCCCTACAGCACCGTGCATGTCGGGCAGATTGTCGGCGGCAAGGCGCTGAACATCGTGCCCAACCTGTGCACCCTGGATTTCGAGGTGCGCAACCTGCCGGCCGACAACCTGGACCTGTTTCTGGAGCAACTGCGCGAGCGCGCCGAAGTGATCGTGCACGAGGCGAAAAAACTCTCCAGCGTGGCCGCCATCGAGATCGAAACCGTCAACGTCTACCCCGGCCTCGACACGCACCCCAGCGTTGAAGCGGTGCGTTTTCTCAAGCAGTTCGCCGCGCCCGACACCGGCACCGCCAAGGTCTCGTTCGGCACCGAAGGCGGGCTGTTCAAGCAGCGCCTGGACGTGCCGGTGGTGGTATGCGGGCCGGGCTCCATCGAACAGGCGCACAAGCCCGACGAGTTTATCGAGATCAGCCAGATGGAGGCCGGCGAGGCATTCCTGCACGGCCTGCTTGGCTCGTTGAGGGCTTAGCAGAGCCTGCCGTTGCGCGGGTAATTTCAGCACGCCACGCTGCCCACGCCACGCTTTCGGCATCCTCGTTCGCGGCACCTCCCTAGACTGGAGCGTGTCTCGGATCAGGACTCGACCATGCTCACTACTCGCCTGCAAGACCCCAGCCTTCTGGCTGAACTCGCCTACGTTGACGGCCAGTGGATCGCCGCCGCCAGCGGCGCCACCCTGGACATCCTTGACCCTGCCAGCGGCGAGGTGCTCGCACGGGTGCCGGCCATGGACACGGTCGACACCCGCCGCGCCATCGACGCCGCTGAGCGTGCCTGGCCCACCTGGCGTGCACGCCCGGCCGCCGAACGCGCAGCGCTGCTGGAGCGCTGGTACCAGGCCATGCTCGACAACCTCGAGGACCTGGCGCTGATCATGACCTGCGAGCAGGGCAAGCCGCTCAATGAAGCCCGTGGCGAGATTCGCTACGGCGCAGGTTTCGTCAAATGGTTCGCCGAAGAAGCACGGCGGGTGTATGGCGAAACCATGCCGGCGCCCAGTGGCGACCGGCGTCTGCTGACGTTGAAACAGCCGGTGGGTGTGTGCGCCGCCATCACCCCGTGGAATTTCCCCAACGCGATGATCACCCGCAAGTGCGCGCCGGCATTGGCCGCCGGTTGCCCGATCATCGTCAAACCGTCCGACCTCACACCGCTGTCGGCCCTGGCCCTGGCGGTGCTGGCCGAGCGCGTCGGCATTCCGGCCGGCGTCTTCAATGTGATCACCGGGCTGCCCGCCGGCATCGGCGCCGAGCTGACCGGCAACCCGGTGGTGCGCAAGATTTCCTTCACTGGCTCCACCGCCGTCGGCCGCCTGCTGATGCGCCAGAGCGCCGAGCACATCAAGCGCCTGAGCCTGGAACTGGGCGGCAATGCGCCGTTCGTGGTGTTTGACGACGCCGACCTGGAGCAGGCGGTGGCCGGGGTCATGCTCAGCAAGTTTCGCAATGCCGGGCAAACCTGCGTGTGCGCCAACCGCATCCTGGTGCAGGCCGGCATCTACGAACGCTTCGCCGCGCGGCTGGTGGAGGAGGTGGGCAAGCTCAAGGTCGGCAATGGGCTGCAGGAGGGCGTGACCATCGGCCCGCTGATCAACCCTGCGGCGGTGGCCAAGGTGACGCGGCATATCGAGGATGCCCTGAGCCAGGGCGCGACCTTATTGTGTGGCGCCATCCCAGGTGGTGACAGCCCGTTTGTGCAGCCTACGGTGCTGGGCGAAGCCCACGCCGGGATGCTGCTGGCCAATGAGGAAACCTTTGGGCCGGTGGCGCCACTGATGCGCTTTACCGACGAAGCTGAGGCGCTTGCGCTGGCCAATGCCACGCCGTATGGGTTGGGTGCCTATTACTTCACGCAGAACCTGGCACGCTCGTGGCGCTTTGGTGAGGCGCTGGAGTTTGGCATGGTCGGGCTCAATACCGGGATCATCTCGATGGAGGTGGCGCCGTTTGGCGGTATCAAGCAGTCGGGGTTGGGGCGTGAGGGGAGCAAGTACGGGTTGGATGAGTATCTTGAGGTTAAGGCATTTCATATTGGGGGGTTGGGGTGACAGCTTTTTAGCGGTGGGTACATATCCGTTATTTGGGTAACGGCTACGTAGGGTTCCGCCCTTACGGCGGGTCACTTTGGAAAAGAGCCCCAAAGTAACCAAAGGGCTCTTGCCCCACCACTCGGCACCTCGCTAGGGCTCGGTGTGCCCGCACTCCGGCTTGAATCCGTGGGCCGCCGCGATGGGCCATCCCTGGCCCAGCGCGGCTAACCCGGCGTCCTGCCGGGTTACCCACGGATTCAAGCCTGCGTGCGGCCAGCGTGGTTAACGGGGCGCCTGAGATCAAGATCAAAAGCCAGAGCCAGAGCCAGAGCCAGAGCCAGAGCAAAGCAGATCAAAAGCAGTGTGATATCCAACAGACAAATGGAGATCAACTGTGGGAGGGGGCTTGCTCCCGATAGCAGTGGGTCAGCTACCCATAAGCTGACTGACACTCAGCCATCGGGAGCAAGCCCCCTCCCATAGTTTGAACAGCGCCAGGTAGTGTGGGGAGGTTTTAGATATGGCACTGGTGGGAGGTTGGTGGGATGAGCCGGGACAAACCGGGAGATGGTGCGACAGGCCAAGCCTCGCAAGGGATTCGGAAGATACCGTCCCCCCAAATCAGTGCCAAAGAAGTGCGACAAAATAAACAGGACAAAATTAGTTGTAACGCCGTAGCCGGGTGGTTTTAGCGAAACCTTTGGCACTGGGCTCCAGCGCCTCAGTAGGTTGATATTATACCTTGCCTGGCCGGCAAGCTAGCGATAGGTCAGTTTGGTTTAGGGGGTAGCACGGCTTCTGGTGTACCAATTGACTCAGTTGGTCTTCCCGGTGGGTTCTATTACTACGGGGCGGGTAGTACCGGTTTTGGCAACAACGTCTCCCTAGTCAACATCCCCTATGGTATTGCGGGATATGCCGGTCAAATTGGTATCCGGCAGGGTCAGGTAGAACCAGAAGTATTAGTCCGGGGCTGCCAGTCAAATGGCGTGTGGGGCAACACACGCAAGCTGTGGCACTCCGGCAATTTTGATCCTAACGCTCTTTTGCCTACTGGTACGTCCATAGCCTTTGCCTCTTCATCGGTTCCCGTTGGATTCCTGAAAGAAAACGGCGCAGCCGTATCACGCACTGTTTACGCAAATCTGTTTGCGGTCATTGGCACCTTCTACGGTGCGGGCGATGGCAGCACTACGTTCAATTTGCCTGATAGCCGTGGTGAGTTTTTCCGGGGCGCGGACGATGGGCGCGGTGTCGATTCAGGGCGCGCTGTAGGTAGTTGGCAGGATTCGCAAAATAAGGACCACACGCATTCCTATGGCGCTCAACACAACACCAATTTTGGTCTCAGTGCTACTGGCTACGCCGGGGTTAGCCCTGGCAGTCAAGTGATGTACGAAACCGCATCTTCAGGCGGAAGCGAATCGCGTCCGCGCAACACCGCACGACTTATGTGCATCAAGTACTGAGGTGAACCATGTCTGAATCCACTCTGATGGTGTACCAAGCACACCCCGTAACCGGAGAATATCTCGGCCCGTGCCAGGCCGACGCGGACCCACTGGATGAGGGTAAATGGTTAATTCCCGCGATGGCCTTTACCGATGTTCCCCCAGAGCCGAAGCCAGGCTTCGCAATTGCGCATATCGCAGGCAAAAAGTCCGCATGGAGTCTCGTTGTCGACTTCCGAGGCATCGTCTACCAGGTTTCCAATGGTGAGGCCGTTGAATGGCACAGCCTCGGCCCGCTGCCGGAGGAACTGACAGCAGAAGCTTATCCAGGCCCCTTCCATGTCTGGAAGGATGGCGCCTGGAGCCTTGATGAGGCATTGGAAGCTGAAGTGCTGACGCAACAGGCGTTGGGTAAGCGTGACGGAATGCTAATTGATGCAGCCACCAGGATCAGCCCTCTACAGGACGCCGTTGACCTTGGTGATGCCTCCGCTAAAGAACAAGCGGAGCTAGAGGGCTGGAAGCGTTATCGAGTGGCCTTGAATCGGATTCAGCAGCAACCAGGCTTTCCTAAAACTATTGACTGGCCTTCGGTGCCAAATACGTCGTCAGATTCCGAGGTTTGAATCGCGGCGCGCGATGCCAATCATCGCGCAATGCGGTGCCAAATCCGGCGCGCGCTTACAGGTAGGAAAACCTCGGTCGGCTCTAAGGCCGCCGCGCTCTTGATCTTGATCTGAGGCGCCCCGTCAAACACGCTGGCCGAACGCAGGCTTTGGAGCGTGGGTAACCCGGCAGGACGCCGGGTTAGCCGCGCTGGGCCAAGGATGGCCCATCGCGGCGGCCCACGCTCCAAAGCCGGAGTGAGGGCACACCGAGCCCAGGCGAGGTGCCGAGTGTTGGGGCAAGAGCCCTTTTGGTTACTTTTGGGGCTCTTTTCCAAAAGTGACCCGCCGTAAGGGCGGAACCCTACGTAGCCGTTACCCAAATAACGGATATGTACCCAGTAATAACGGATATGTACCCCATCAATACCCCTTCCCCCGATCCACCTCCCCAACCATCCGCTCCCCGCGCTGAAACCTTCGAATATTCCCCAACAACACGCCAAACGCACTCTCCGGCTGAGTCATCGCCGCAATATGCGGCGTCAGCACAATCTGCGGATGCCCCCAAAACGGATGCTCTTCTGGCGCCGGCTCCTGCTGCAGCACGTCCAGCACCGCGCCGCTGAGTTGCCCGCTGGAAAGCGCTCCCAGCAGATCCTCCTCCACCAGGTGCCCGCCGCGTCCCATGTTGATAAGCCCCGCACCCTGTGGCAGTTGATCAAACAAGCGGCTGTTGAGAATGCCCTGGGTCTGCTCGGTCAACGGCAACACGCACAGCAGAATGTCGCACTGGCCGAGAAACGCCGGCAGTTGCGCTTCACCCGCATAACACGTAACCCCCGGCAGTTGATGTACGCTGCGGGCCCAGCCCGACAAGGCAAACCCCAGCGGTGCGAGGGTCGCGAGGATCTGCTGCGCCTGCGCGCCCAGGCCCATCACGCCGACGCGGCGGTTGGCCGCCGGTTGCAACCGGTGCGCCTGCCAGCAGCGCGCCGTCTGTTGCTGGCGGTAGCGCAGCATGTCGCGATGCAGGCTGAGCACGGCCCAGGTGGCATATTCGCACATGCCCTGGGTGATGCCGGGATCGAGCAGGCGCACCACCGGCAAGTCGGCGGGCAAGCGGGCAAGGTCCAGTTGATCGACCCCGGCCGATACGGCAAACAGCACCTTCAGGTTGGGCAGCAATTGTTCAAGATCGTCCGGCGCCAGCCAGGCGGCGAGGTAGTCGATTTCGCTGGGGTCGCCAATGTCCGGCCAGGCGCGCCATTCGATGTCCGGCGCGTGTTCGGCAAACAGCGCCTTCCAGCGTTCGCCGCGCACGGGGTCGGATTTGTAGAGCAGGGCCATGGGCATCTCCGCAGGGCTGAAAGTAGCCATCATCATCGCGCAATGCCGGCGCAGGATCTGTTGAAACGCAGTGAAAAAACAGTCGATCCGAATTTCTCACGGGGCAAGTTCGGTGCAGTTCGTTTTTGCCAGGCCGTAATCTGAATGTCATCGCAACCACCTTCCGGTTGCCGGGCTCACCTTGGGAAATGCCATGAACAGCAGAGTCGATAAAACCCCACATTTGCTCCGTCAGCGCGATCAATTCGTACCCCGTGGCCTGATCACCGCGCACCCGCTGGTGATCGATCGCGCCCAGGGCGCCGAACTCTGGGACGTGGAAGGCAAGCGCTATCTCGATTTCGTCGGCGGCATCGGCGTGCTGAACATCGGTCATAACCACCCCAAAGTGGTCGCGGCGGTGCAGGCGCAGTTGCAGAAAGTCTCCCACGCCTGCTTCCAGGTGGTGGCCTACCAGCCTTACCTCGACCTGGCCCAGCGCCTGTGCGAGCTGGTTGGCGGGGAGGCGGCGTACAAGGCGGCGTTCTTCACATCCGGCGCCGAGGCGGTGGAAAATGCCGTGAAGATCGCCCGTGCCCACACCAATCGTTCGGCAGTCATTGCCTTTCGCGGCGGCTTCCATGGCCGCACGTTGCTTGGCACGACGCTCACCGGCATGAGCCAGCCGTACAAACAGAACTTCGGACCGTTCGCGCCGGAGGTGTTTCACACCCCCTATCCCAACGCATACCGCGGCATGACCAGCGAGCTGGCGCTCAAGGCGCTGGATGAACTGCTGGCCACCCAGGTTGCCCCGGACCGCGTCGCGGCGATTCTCATCGAGCCGGTGCAGGGTGACGGCGGCTTTCTCGCCGCGCCGCCGGAGTTTCTTCAGGCCTTGCGCGCACTGGCCGACAAACACGGCATCGTGCTGATCCTCGACGAGATCCAGACTGGTTTCGGTCGCACTGGCAGTTGGTTCGGTTTCCAGCACTCGGGCATCCAGCCCGACCTGGTCACCGTGGCCAAGAGCCTGGCCGGCGGCTTGCCGCTGTCCGGCGTGGTGGGCAAGGCGCACATCATGGACGCGCCGCTGCCTGGCGGTCTGGGCGGCACCTACGGCGGTAATGCGTTGGCCTGCGCGGCGGCGCTGGCGGTGATCAGCGCGTTCGAAGAGGAACAATTGCTGGCGCGCAGCCACGTGCTCGGCGAACGCCTGCGCCACGGTTTGCTCGGTCTGCAGGCGCGCTACCCGCGCATCGGTGACGTGCGTGGCACCGGCTTCATGCTGGCAATCGAACTGGTCAAGGACGACGCGGCGCGTAGCCCGGATGCCGACCTCAATCAACGGGTGATCGACGAAGCCCGCGCCGGTGGTTTGCTGGTGATCAAGTGCGGTGTGTACCGCAACGTGCTGCGCTTCCTTGCGCCGCTGGTGACCACCGAGGCGCAGGTCGACGAAGCCGTGCAGATTCTCGACGCAGCCCTGGTACGGGTCTTGAACTGAGCCGCTACCGGCGACGAACCCGGTTGGCGGCAGCGCCCGTGACCCGTTATGGCGCACGGGCGACCACATTGCATCATTGGAGGCGTGACCCCTCATGGGACTGACAGATTATCGAGCGTTGCTGATCGATTGTGATGGGGTGCTGGTGGACCGTGACTCGGGCGTATTCGCCGCGTTGCAGCCGCTGCTCGACAGCCGTGGCGGGCCAGCGCCGGCCAGGGAGCAGGTGCTGGCCGAGTTCAACACGGTGATCGAGGGCCTCTACCCGCGTTTTGCCGAGCTGGGCTTCAGCGGCGTGCTGTGTTTTGCCCATCGCCAGCTCGCCGAGCGCTGGGGGCTGCACGCCAGTTGGGAGGAGGGCATGAGCTTTGCGCGTTCGGCGGGCAACTGGTCGCTGTTCGAGGATGCGCCGGGGGCGATGCTGTACCTGCGCAAGTTCTATCGTCTGCTGGTGCGCGGCGACCGCGATGCCGAGGACCGTGGGCTGTTGTGCGAGCGCCTGGGCATTGAGGCGGAGCATTTCATTTCCCTGGTCGAGGCCGAGCAATGGCTTGACCGCCAAGGGGCGCAGGTAGAGCCTGTGTTGCACGTGACCCGCGCATCAGCCGGCGCCGTTCTGGCGCTGGACCGCTGCCTGATCGGCCGTCACCGCTCGCCGCAGCCCACGCCGTGTGCAGCCGATTACTGCATTAACAGCATGGCTGATCTGGTCGCTCAGCATCAGCTGTCTTTACGGCGCTGATTTTGCTAGAAGATTGCTTACAAACGGCAGTCAAGAGGTATGCAATGGAAGGGCTCGTCAAGCTGGACCGGATCGACATCAGCATTCTGGTTGAACTGCAAAAAGATGGTCGGATGACCAACGTCAGCCTGGCCGATGCCGTGGGCCTGTCCGCCAGCCCCTGCCTGCAACGGGTCAAGCGGCTGGAGTCGGCCGGTTATATCTCCAGCTACAAGGCGCATCTGAACCTGGCCAAGATTACCGATTCGGTCACGGTGTTCACCGAAATCACCCTCAGCGACCACAAGCGCGAAGACTTCGCCAAGTTCGAATCCAACATCCGCCTGGTGGATGAGGTGCTCGAATGCCACCTCATCAGCGGCGGCTACGACTACCTCGTGCGTTTCATGACCCGCAGCATCCAGCATTACCAGGAAGTGGTCGAAGGCCTGCTGGACAAGAACATCGGTATCTCCAAGTACTTCAGCTATATCGTGATCAAATCACCGGTGCTGAAAGACGGCGTGCCGCTGCGCAAGCTGCTGCGTCATTGAGTGCGGCTGCGCCCGTTCAGGATCAGCAGGGTCAACAGCCCCGCGACAATGCCCCAGAACGCCGAGCCGATGGAAAACAGCGTCAGCCCTGATGCGGTGACCATAAAGGTGATCAGCGCCGCTTCGCGTTCCTTCGGCTCGTGCATGGCGACGCTCAGGCCATTGATGATCGAGCCGAACAACGCCAGCGCCGCAATCGACAGCACCAGCTCTTTTGGCAAGGCGGCGAACAGTGCCGCCAGGGTCGCGCCGAACACCCCGGCAATGCCGTAGAACACGCCGCACCACACGGCGGCGGTGTAGCGCTTGTTTCGGTCTTCATGGGCGTGCGGCCCGGTGCAGATGGCCGCGCTGATCGCCGCCAGGTTGATGCCGTGGGAGCCGAACGGCGCCAGCAGCAGCGAGGCCAGCCCGGTGACGCTGATCAATGGCGAGGCCGGCACGCTGTAACCGTCGGCGCGCAGCACGGCGATGCCGGGCATGTTCTGCGAGGTCATCGCCACCACGAACAGCGGGATGCCGATGCTGATGGTCGCCGCGAGCGAGAAGTGCGGCGTGGTCCACACCGGCACCGCCATTTCCAGGTGAAAGACGCTGAAATCCAGCAGCCCCAGCAGCCCGGACAATGCGGTGCCGATCACCAGCGCGGCGAGCACCGCATAACGCGGCGACAGGCGCTTGATGATCAGATAGGTAAAAAACATCCCCAGCACCAGTGCGGTGCGATGTTGCGCGGCGACAAAGATTTCGCTGCCGATCTTGAACAGGATCCCGGCCAGCAAGGCTGCGGCCAGTGAGGCGGGGATGCGCTTGAGCAGTCTTTCAAAACTGCCGGTCAGCCCGCACAGCGTCACCAGCACCGCGCAGGTGATGTAGGCACCGATGGCCTCGCCGTAGCTCACACCGCCCAGGCTGGTGATCAACAGCGCAGCGCCGGGCGTCGACCAGGCGACGGTGATCGGCGTGCGGTAGCGCAGCGACAGGCCGATGCTGCACACCGCCATGCCGATGGACAGCGCCCAGATCCACGAAGAAATCTGCGCCGTGGTCAAACCGGCAGCCTGGCCGGCCTGGAACATCAGCACCAGGGAGCTGGTGTAGCCGGTCATCATGGCGATAAAACCGGCGACGACGGCCGACGGCGAAGTGTCGGCCAGCGGGCGCAGCGGCGCGTGGGTGGCGTCGGTCATGACGGGGTGTTCCTTTTGCCTGGGTATTTGCCGGTGAGGGCGCGGATTCAAGCCTAAACTCAAAGGTAACCGGTCATTGCAATACAGCCGGGGCCGCAAACAGCCGTACAGTGTGTTGGCGTATTGGGTTGTGTACAATGTGCCCCGTTTTCAGGCGATACTTGCCAGCGCCACGCTGTTGCCGTATTACCGTTAATTCGCCGCCGTTCTCCAAACCCGAGTGCCCATGAACGAACAGTTGCAACCTCTCAAGAAACAACCGCGCGCCGGCAAGGCCGGTCGCACCGGCACCCAGGACGATATCGTCTACGCGCATATCTTCGAGGCGATCCTCGAGCAGCGCCTGGCACCCGGCACCAAATTGAGTGAAGAGGCACTGGGCGAAATCTTTGGCGTGAGCCGCACCATCATTCGCCGTGCGCTGTCGCGTCTGGCCCATGAAGGCGTGGTGCTGCTGCGGCCCAATCGCGGTGCGGTGGTTGCCAGCCCGAGTGTCGAAGAGGCCCGCCAGGTGTTCATGGCGCGGCGTCTGGTGGAGCGGGCGATCACTGAATTGGCAGTGCAGCACGCCACTGCCGAGCAACTGGCTGAACTGCGCCAGATGGTCAACGACGAGCGCGACAGTTTTTCCCGGGGGGATCGCGGTGCGGGTATTCGTCTCTCCGGCGAATTCCACCTCAAGCTGGCCGAAGCGGCTAAGAATGCGCCGCTGATCAGCTTTCAGCGCAGCCTGGTTTCGCAGACATCATTGATCATTGCTCAGTACGAAAGTGGCAACCGCTCGCACTGTTCCTACGATGAACACACCCAGTTGATCGATGCGATCGAAGCTCGCGATGCGGTGCTGGCGGTGGATTTGATGATGCATCATATGGATCATATCGACAGCAAGCTTAACCTTGATGAGGAAGGGGCTTCGGATGATTTGCATGCGGTGTTTTCGCATTTGCTGCAGACCAGGAAGGCTGGGCGTTCTTCTTTGAAGGTGTGAACACATTTTTAAAAGTGTGGGAGGGGGCTTGCTCCCGATGGTGGCTTTATTGTGTACATATCCGTTGCTGCGGTAACGGCTGATATGGGTTCCGCCCTTACGGCGGCTCACTTTTGAAAAGCGCAAAAGTAAGCAAAACGCTCTTGCCCCACCACTCGGCACCTCGCCTAGGCTCGGTGTGCCCGCACTCCGGCTTGAATCCGTGGGCCGCCGCAATGGGCCATCCCTGGCCCAGTGCGGCTAACCCGGCGTCCTGCCGGGTTACCCACGGATTCAAGCCTGCGTTCGGCCAGCGTGGTTGACGGGGCGCCTGAGATCAAGATCAAGATCAAAGGCCAAAGCAAAGCAGAGCAAAAGCAGGTGATATCCATCAGACAAATGGAGATCCAAATGTGGGAGGGGGCTTGCTCCCGATAGCAGTGGGTCAGCTACCAATAAGTTGACTGACACTCAGCCATCGGGAGCAAGCCCCCTCCCACATTTTGTACAGCGTTCGGCAAACCATTCCGGTCGGCTCTAAGGCTGCCGCGCTCTTGCTTTTGATCTGGGGCACACCGAGCCTGGACGAGGTGCCGAGTGGTGGGGCGATGTAAGGGTGGAACCGCCAGCACTGGAGATGTACACAATAACCCCGTGGCCAAGATCAGCGTTCGTGCACTAACCGGCCAGCCGCATAGGTCTGCAACACCACCCGATCATCCCCCAGCGTCATCAACACAAACAACGTCTCGGCAATAGTGTTCGACTGCTTCAAGCGATAACTGAGCAGTGGCGTAGCGTTGTAATCCAGCACCAGAAAATCCGCATCCGAACCCGGTTGCAAGGTCCCGATCCTGTCCTCCAGGCGCAGCGCCCGGGCGCCGCCGAGGGTCGCCAGGTACAACGACTTGAACGGGCTCAACCGCACGCCCTGCAACTGCATGACCTTGTACGCTTCGTTCAGGGTCTGCAGCAGTGAAAAGCTGGTGCCGCCGCCCACATCGGTGCCCAGACCGACATTGAGCTTGTGCTTCTCGGCCATCGGCAGGTTGAACAGCCCGCTGCCCAGAAACAGGTTCGAGGTAGGGCAGAAGGCGACTGCCGAGCCGGTCTCTGCCAGTCGCGCGCATTCGTCGTCACACAGGTGCACGCCGTGGGCGAACACCGAGCGTTCGCCCAGCAGCTTGTAGTGGTCGTACACGTCCAGGTAGCCGCTGCGCTCCGGGAACAGCTCTTTTACCCATTCGACTTCCTGCGTGTTCTCGCTGATGTGGGTCTGCAGGTAAAGGTCCGGGTATTCCCCCAGCAACTGCCCGGCCAGTGTCAGTTGCTCCGGCGTGCTGGTGGGCGCAAAGCGCGGGGTGACTGCATAGTGCAGGCGGCCCTTGCCGTGCCAGCGTTCGATCAGCGCCTTGCTGTCCGCGTAGCTGGTTTGGGCGGTGTCGGTGAGGTAGTCCGGTGCGTTGCGGTCCATCATCACTTTGCCGGCGATCATGCGCAGGTCGAGTTTTTGCGCGGCTTCAAAGAACGCGTCCACCGACTGCGGGTGCACACTGCCGAACACCAGCGCCGTGGTGGTGCCGTTGCGCAGCAGTTCCTTGATGAAAATGTCCGCGACGTGCTCGGCATGGGCCTTGTCGGCGAACTGGCTTTCGCAGGGGAAGGTGTAGGTGTTGAGCCAATCGAGCAATTGCTCGCCATAGGCGCCGACCATGCCGGTCTGCGGCAGGTGAATATGGGTGTCGATCAGACCTGGTGTGATCAGCGCGTCCTGATAATGAACGACTTCGGTATCGGCGGGCAGGCTCGGCAGCAGGTCGGCGGCGTGGCCGACGGCGCTGATGCGGCCGTTTTCGATCACCAGCAGGCCGTCCTCGAAATACTCGTAGGAGGCTTCGATCCCCACTTCGGCAGGGTCGCCGATGCTGTGCAGGAGGGCGGCGCGGTAGGCTTTGCGAGTCAAAGGCATGAGGGTCTCGATTCAGATAGCTTGGCTGCGACGTGACGCCGGCAGCAGTTTGGCAATGGGTTCGGCGCGGGCAGCGTGCTGGCCGAAACTGGCGTTGTAGGTGGCGATGATTTCGCCGGCGATGGAAATGGCGATCTCCACCGGCAGTTTGCCCTTCACCTCGGTGAGGCCCATGGGGCAGCGCATGCGTTGCAGCTGCGCGGCATCGAAGCCGCGCTCGCGCAGGCGGTGTTCGAACTTGACGCGCTTGGTCCTGGAGCCGATCAGACCGAAGTAGGTGAAGTCATTGCGCTTGAGCAGGGCGGCGCTCAGTGCCAGGTCCAGCGCGTGATTGTGGGTCATGACGATGCAATAGCTGCCCGCTGGCAGGTCGGCAATTTCGTCGACCGGCTCTTCGCTGACGATTTTACGCACGCCCTCGGGAATCTGTTGCGGAAATTCCTGCTCGCGCGAATCGATCCAGCGCACCCGGCACGGCAGGCTCGCCAGCAACGGCACCAGTGCGCGGCCGACATGGCCGGCGCCGAACACCGCGATGTGTGCCTGCACCTGGCCCATGGGCTCGAACAGCAGCACGGTCACGCCGCCACAGCACTGGCCCAGGCTGGCGCCGAGGCTGAAGCGCTCCAGATGAGTGTTCTGCTGGCCGCGCACGAGCATGTCGCGGGCGATCTGCATCGCCTTGTATTCCAGGTGCCCGCCGCCGATGGTGTCGAAGGACCGGTCGGCGCTGATCACCATTTTCGACCCGGCATTGCGCGGGGTGGAGCCGAGCTCTTCGATGATGGTGACAAGCACGCAGGGTTCGCCGCTGGTTTGCAGGTGGGCGAGGGCGCTGATCCAGTTGTTCATGGTTACCTCTCGTGGTGTCTGTCAGGCCGTCATCGCGGGCAAGCCGCTCTTACAGTCGGAATGCGTTCCCCTGTGGGAGCGGGCTTGCTCGCGAAGGCAGCACCTCGGTCCTAAAGCGAAGCCTGCAACTGCCGCATCTGCTCACACCCCCACAACACCCGCTCCGGCGTCGCCGGCGCATCGATCTTTGGCTGATGGCGGTAATCACCGAGGCTTGCGACCGCATCCTTGATCGCGCACCACGAGGCGATGCCGAGCATGAACGGCGGCTCGCCGACGGCCTTGGAGTGAAACACCGTGTCTTCCGGGTTCTTGCGGTTCTCCACCAGCTTCACCCGCAAATCCAGCGGCATGTCCGCCACCGCCGGGATCTTGTAGCTGGCCGGTCCATTCGTCATCAGCTTGCCCTTGTCGTTCCACACCAGCTCTTCCATGGTCAGCCAGCCCATGCCTTGAATGAAGCCGCCTTCGACCTGGCCGATGTCGATGGCCGGGTTCAGCGAGGCGCCCACGTCATGCAGGATGTCGGTGCGCAGCATCCGGTATTCGCCGGTGAGGGTGTCGACAATCACTTCGCAGCAGGCTGCGCCGAACGCGTAGTAGTAGAACGGCCGCCCGCGCGACTGGCTGCGGTCGTAGAAGATTTTCGGGGTCTTGTAGAACCCGGTGCTCGACAGCGACACCTGGGCGAAATACGCCTGCTGGATCAACGCCTCGAAGCTCAGGATCTGCTCGCGCACGCGCACATGGCCGTTGCGAAATTCCACATCCGCTTCACTCACGTCGTACTTGCGCGCAGCAAATTCCACCAGGCGCTGCTTGATGGTTTCGGCGGCGTTCTGCGCGGCCTTGCCGTTCAGGTCGGCGCCGCTGGAGGCGGCCGTGGGCGAGGTGTTCGGCACTTTATCGGTGTTGGTCGCGGTGATCTGCACGCGGTCGATGTGCACCTGGAAGACCTCGGCCACCACTTGCGCGACCTTGGTGTTCAGGCCCTGGCCCATCTCGGTGCCGCCGTGGTTGAGGTGGATGCTGCCGTCGGTGTAGATGTGGATCAGCGCGCCGGCCTGGTTGAGAAAGCTGGCGGTAAACGAGATGCCGAATTTCACCGGGGTCAGCGCCAGGCCTTTTTTCAGGATCGGGCTGTGGGCGTTGTACTGGCGGATCGCTTCGCGGCGTTCGGCGTATTGGCTGCTGGCTTCAAGCTCGGCAGTCATTTCGTCGAGCATGTTGTGCTCGACGGTCTGGTAGTAGTGGGTGACGTTGCGCTCGGTCTTGCCGTAGTAATTGGCCTTGCGCACCGCCAGCGGGTCGAGCGCGAGGTGGCGGGCGATGGCGTCCATCACTTCTTCGATGGCGACCATGCCCTGTGGGCCGCCGAAGCCGCGATAGGCGGTGTTGGACGCGGTGTTGGTCTTGCAGCGATGACCGTTGACCGTGGCGTCGCCCAGGTAATACGAGTTGTCGGCGTGGAACATCGCGCGGTCGACGATCGAGTTGGACAGGTCCGGCGAGCAGCCGCAGTTGCCCGCCAATTCCAGGTTGATCCCGTGCAGCCGGCCACTGTCGTCAAAACCCACGTCGTATTCGATATAGAACGGGTGGCGCTTGCCGGTCATCAGCATGTCTTCGACGCGCGGCAGGCGCATCTTGGTTGGCTGGCCGGTGAGGCGCGCGACCACTGCACACAGGCAGGCGGGGCTCGCCGCCTGGGTTTCCTTGCCGCCGAAACCACCGCCCATGCGGCGCATGTCGACGACGATTCTATTCATCGACACGTCGAGCACTTCGGCCACCAGTTTCTGTACTTCGGTGGGGTTTTGCGTAGAGCAGTAGACGATCATGCCGCCGTCTTCGGTGGGCATCACCGAGGAAATCTGGGTTTCGAGATAGAAGTGTTCCTGACCGCCGATGTGCAAGGTGCCTTGCAGACGATGTTTGGCCGCGGCCAATGCGCCCGCCGAATCCCCGCGTTGGTGGGTGTGGCTGTCGAGCACGAAGTGTTTGGTGCGGTAGGCTTCGACCACGTCGAGCACCGGTTCCAGGTCTTCGTATTCGATCAGCGCCGCCATCGCGGCTTTGCGCGCGGTGTCGAGGTCGCGGGCGGCCACGGCCAGCACCACCTGACCGACGTATTGCACGGTGTCGATGGCCAGCAGCGGGTCGCCGGGCAGCAACGGGCCGATGTCTTTGAGGCCCGGCACGTCTTCGTGGGTGATGACGATGCGCACACCGTCAAAGGCGTAGCAGGGCGCGGTGTCGATGCTGAGAATGCGCGCGTGGGCGCGGTCGGACAGGCGCGCATACAGGTGCAACTGGTTGGGAAATTCCAGGCGGTCATCGATGTACTGCGCTTCACCGCTGACGTGCTTGGCGGCGCTGTCGTGCTTGACGCTGCGGCCGACGCCAGAGGTGATTTCCCCGGCGAACAGCTCGGCCAGTTCGGCCTGGGTTTTAACGACGGCGTGATGGTTAGACATAAGCGGTCACCCGAGTCTCGATGTGCGGCGTCTGCAGCTCGATGAAGTATTTGCGCAGCAGGTTCTGCGCGCTGAGCAGGCGGTATTCCTTGCTGGCGCGAAAATCCGAGAGCGGGGTGAAGTCCTCGGCCAGGGCGGCGCAGGCGTGTTCGACGGTGGCGGCGTTCCAGGTGGCGCCGACCAGCGCGGCTTCGCAGTGTTTGGCGCGCTTGGGCGTGGCGGCCATGCCACCAAAAGCAACGCGCGCGTGGCGGATTACACCGTTGTCGATCTTCAGGTTGAAGGCGGCGCAGACCGCGGAAATATCATCGTCCAGGCGCTTGGACACCTTGTACGCACGAAACAGCGTGTGGCCCTTGGGCACGATGATTTTTTCGATGAATTCGCTGTCTTGCCGGGCGGTGACGCGGTAGTCGATGAAGTAGTCTTCCAGCGCCAGGGTGCGCCGGGTGTTGCCCTTGCACAGCACGATCTGCGCGCCCAGGGCGATCAGCAGCGGCGGTGAATCGCCAATCGGCGAAGCGTTGCCGATATTACCGCCCAGGGTGCCCTGGTTGCGGATCTGCAGGGAGGCAAAACGCTGCAGCAGTTCGCCAAAATCCGGATAGGCCTGGTGCAACGCGGTGTAGCAGTCGGAGAGGGCGGCGGCGGCGCCGATTTCCAGGCGGTCGTCAAAGGCGTCGATGCGCTTCATCTCGTCGATGTTGCCCACGTAGATCATCACCGGCAGCGTGCGGTGAAACTGCGTGACTTCCAGCGCCAGGTCGGTGCCGCCGGCGAGCAGCCGGGCTTGCGGGTAGGCGTCGTAAAGGTCGGCCAGGTCGGCGACGGTGAGCGGCACCAGGCAGCGTTTGTCGCCGCTGTTCAACTCGCCGGTCTGGGTGGGCGCGATGGCCTTGAGGCGGGCAATGGTCTGGGCCTGGCGACTGTCGAACTGGTCCTGGGGTTTGTTGCAGCAAGCCTGCGCGGCGGCGGCCAGGATCGGGCGGTAGCCGGTGCAGCGGCACAGGTTGCCGGCCAGGGCTTCGTGGGCTTTGTGGCTATCGGGTGAGTCGCTGTTCTTTTGCAGGGCAAACAGCGACATCACAAAGCCCGGCGTGCAAAAGCCGCATTGCGAGCCGTGGCACTCGACCATCGCCTGCTGCACGCTGTGCAACTGGCCCTGGTGCTTGAGGTCTTCGACGCTGATCAATTGTTTGCCGTGCAACGACGAGACAAAGGTCAGGCATGAATTGAGGCTGCGATAACGAATCTGCTCGGCGCCGCTGTCATCGCGGTGCAACTCGCCCACCACCACGGTGCACGCGCCGCAGTCACCGCTGGCGCAGCCTTCCTTGGTGCCGGGCTTGCCCACGTGTTCACGCAGGTAGTTGAGCACCGTCAGGTTGGGGTCCAGGGCGTGCTCGCTACGGAGTTCCTGGTTGAGTAAAAACTGGATCACGGAAGGCCTCGCAGATTCATTATTGTTGTAACCGCTTTGCGCCGAATCTAGTCATGTCTGACTTTTCGGTCAATGCTTTTCTGACTTAAGGGTCAAGAAAGCGCGATCACAGCATCCTCAATTAGGGGGCGGGCTTCTGAAGCCGGCGTTTTTACAGGGTGATGAGCTGTAATAACTGCTTATTTCATGCCAAATTCGCCCCTGTGGGCGTAGCGCCATCAGCGAGCCAATGCGCTACACTGCCGCGCTGTCAACGATAGAAGATTTTGAAGGGAAAACATGACGTTCAAGGCGCCGGACAGTCTCGCCGAGCAAATCGCTCACCACCTCGCCGAACGCATTATTCGCGGCGATTTAAAGCCTGGGGAGCGTATCCAGGAACAGAAGGTCACGCTGGCGCTGAATGTCAGCCGTGGTTCCGTGCGCGAAGCCTTGTTGATCCTCGAACGTCGCCACCTCATCGCGATCCTGCCGCGCCGTGGCGCCCACGTCACCGAACTGACGGCGCACAAAGTGCAGAGCCTGTGCACGTTGATGGGCGAGCTGTACATCCTGCTCGGCAATGCGGTCGCCGAGGGCTGGCAGACCCAGGCCGATATGGCGCCGTTCGTGCAGATCCAGCAGCGCCTGGTGAGCAATTTCGAACGCCAGGACATCCGCGCCTTCGTCGAAGAAAGCTTCAATGTGATGCGCGCCGCGTACCCCTTCGCCAACAACCCGTATCTGCAGGAAACCGTCGAGAACCTGCAACCGGCGATGAACCGTGCCTATTACCTGGCCCTGGATCAGCGCAAGGCGAGCATGAGCGAATACCTGGCGCTGTTCGAGCAACTGCTCGCCGCCGTGCTCGAGCGTGACCTGGCGCAGATTCGCGCGGTGCTGTCGGCCTACTGCCAACGCAGCAGCTCGCTGGTGATCGCCGCGTTGGCGGACGCCTAAGCGTGCGGCTCAAGTGCATCAAGCTGGCGGGGTTCAAATCCTTCGTCGACCCGACCACGGTGAACTTCCCCAGTAACATGGCGGCGGTGGTCGGGCCCAATGGTTGCGGCAAGTCGAACATCATCGACGCCGTGCGCTGGGTGATGGGCGAGAGTTCGGCGAAGAACCTGCGTGGCGAGTCGATGACCGACGTCATCTTCAACGGCTCCACCAGCCGCAAACCCGTGAGCCAGGCCAGCATCGAGCTGGTATTCGACAACTCCGACGGCACCCTGGTCGGCGAATACGCCGCCTACGCCGAAATCTCCATCCGCCGCAAAGTCACCCGCGACAGCCAGAACAGCTACTTCCTCAACGGCACCAAGTGCCGTCGACGCGACATCACCGATATCTTCCTCGGCACCGGCCTGGGCCCGCGCAGCTACTCGATCATCGAGCAGGGCATGATCTCCAAGCTGATCGAAGCCAAGCCTGAGGATCTGCGCAACTTCATCGAAGAAGCCGCCGGCATCTCCAAGTACAAGGAGCGTCGCCGCGAGACCGAAAACCGCATCCGCCGTACCCATGAAAACCTTGCCCGCCTGACCGACCTGCGCGAAGAGCTGGAGCGTCAGTTGGAGCGCCTGCACCGCCAGGCCCAGGCGGCCGAGAAGTATCAGGAATACAAGGGCGAGGAACGCCAGCTCAAGGCGCAGCTGTCGGCCCTGCGCTGGCAGGCGCTGAACGAGCAGGTGGGCCAGCGCGAGGCGATCATCGGCACCCAGGAAATCAGCTTCGAAGCCCTGGTGGCCGAACAGCGCAACGCCGACGCGAGCATCGAGCGCCTGCGTGACGGGCACCATGACCTGTCCGAGCGCTTCAATCTGGTGCAGGGGCGCTTCTATTCGGTGGGCGGCGACATTGCCCGCGTCGAGCAGAGCATCCAGCATGGCCAGCAGCGTCTGCGTCAGTTGCAGGACGATTTGAAGGAAGCTGAGCGCGCGCGCCTGGAAACCGAATCGCACCTGGGCCATGACCGCACTCTGCTGCTGACCCTCGGCGAAGAGCTGGACAGGCTCACCCCGGAGCAGGAAATCACCAGCGCCGCCGCCGAGGAAGCCGCTGCTGCCCTGGAAGAAGCCGAAACCACCATGCACGGCTGGCAGGAGCAGTGGGACGCCTTCAACCTGCAATCGGCCGAACCGCGCCGTCAGGCTGAGGTGCAGCAGTCGCGCATCCAGCAGCTGGAAACCAGCATGGAGCGCCTGGCCGAGCGCCAGCGCCGCATGCTCGAAGAGCGCGCGCTGCTCGCCGCCGACCCTGAAGATGCTGCAATCATGGCCTTGAACGAGCAACTGGCCGAAAGCGAGATGACCCTCGAAGAGCTCGAAGCCAGTGAAGAACAGCAAGTGGAGCGCCTGGAGCAACTGCGTCAGCAATTGCACACGGCGACCCAGGCCCAGCAGCAGGCCCAGGGCGATCTGCAGCGGCTCAATGGCCGGCTGGCGTCGCTTGAGGCCTTGCAGCAAGCGGCCCTGGACCCGGGCACCGGCACCGCCGAATGGCTGCGCGACCAGCACCTGGCCGAGCGTCCGCGCCTGGCCGAGGGCCTGAAGGTGGACGCCGGTTGGGAATTGGCAGTGGAAACCGTTTTGGGTGCCGACCTGCAAGCGGTGCTGGTGGATGATTTCGCCGGCTTTGACCTGGCCGGCTTTGCCCAGGGCGATCTGCGCCTGCTCAGCCCGGACGCCGATGGCAAGCGGGTGCCGGGCAGCCTGCTGGACAAGGTCGAGGCGGCCGTTGACCTGTCGCCGTGGCTGGGCCAGGTCAGGCCGGTTGAATCCCTCGACGAGGCGCTGGCCCAGCGCAGCCAGTTGGCGGCGGGCGACAGCCTGATCAGCCGCGATGGCTACTGGGTCGGCCGTCACTTCCTGCGGGTGCGCCGCGCCAGCGAAGCCGAAAGCGGCGTGTTGGCCCGTGGCCAGGAAATCGTCAACCTGAGTGCCGAGCGCGAAGAACGCGAAGCCACCCTGGAACGCCTGGAAACCGAACTGCAAACCCTGCGCGCGACCCAGCGCCAGCAGGAAACCGGCCGCGAGCACCTGCGCCGTCTGTTGCAGGACGAAGCGCGCCAGCAGGGCGAATTGAAGGCGCAGCTCTCGGCGAGCAAGGCCAAGGCCGAGCAGCTGACCCTGCGTCGCACGCGTCTCGACGAAGAAGTCGCGGAGATGGGCGAACAACGCGCCCTTGAACACGAACAGATCGGCGAAGCGCGCCTGCAGTTGCAGGAAGCCCTCGACAGCATGGCCCTGGACACCGAACAGCGCGAGCTGCTGCTGGCCCAGCGCGACAGCCTGCGCGAACGCCTCGACCGCGTGCGCCAGGAAGCCCGGCAGCACAAGGATCACGCCCATCAGTTGGCGGTGCGCCTGGGTTCAGTGCGCGCCCAGCATGCGTCCACCGCCCAGGCCCTCGAACGCCTGGAGATGCAGTCCGAACGCCTTACCGAAAAACGCGAGCAACTGAGCCTGAACCTGGAGGAGGGCGAAGCGCCGCTGGAAGAGCTGCGCCTCAAACTCGAAGAGTTGCTCGACAAGCGCATGAGTGTCGACGAAGAACTCAAGACCGCGCAGATCGCCCTGGAAGATGCCGACCGCGAATTGCGCGACGCCGAGAAGCGTCGCACCCAGGCCGAGCAGCAATCGCAGTTGATCCGTGGCCAGCTCGAACAACAGCGCATGGAGTGGCAAGCCCTCACCGTGCGCCGCAAGACCCTGCAGGACCAGTTGCTCGAAGACGGCTATGACCTGCACGGCGTGCTCAATACCCTGACCGCCCAGGCCAACGAGAAAGACGCCGAAGAAGAACTCGAACGCATTGCCGCGCGCATTCAGCGCCTGGGCGCGATCAACCTTGCGGCCATCGACGAATACCAGCAGCAGTCCGAGCGCAAACGTTATCTGGATGCTCAGGACGCCGACCTGGTCGAAGCACTGGACACCCTGGAAAACGTGATCCGCAAGATCGACAAGGAGACCCGCAACCGCTTCAAGGATACCTTTGATCAGATTAATGGCGGTTTACAGGCGTTATTCCCGAAAGTTTTCGGCGGTGGCAGCGCTTATCTGGAACTGACGGGCGAAGATCTACTCGATACAGGGGTGACGATCATGGCGCGCCCGCCGGGCAAGAAGAACAGCACCATCCATTTGTTGTCCGGCGGCGAAAAAGCCCTCACCGCACTGGCGCTGGTATTTGCCATCTTCAAGCTCAACCCGGCGCCGTTCTGCATGCTCGACGAAGTGGATGCGCCGCTGGATGATGCGAACGTCGGGCGCTATGCGCGCCTGGTCAAGGAGATGTCCCAGACGGTGCAGTTCATCTATATCACCCATAACAAGATCGCCATGGAAATGGCCGATCAACTGATGGGGGTGACGATGCACGAACCGGGGTGTTCGCGATTGGTGGCGGTGGATGTCGAAGAAGCGCTGAAGATGGTGGAGTCTTGAACGCGGCCATCGGCGCCAATGCAGGGGGCGATAAAGGGCGTTTTACCGGTCTGAAGAAAGTGGCAAATGGACATATTTGCTCAAGGCATTTTGACAGACGGTGTAAAGTTATCTTTGGTCGTGCTAGTTTAATGTGAATTTTCGTGTACGTGGGCAAAACGTCAGTCAGAACATAGAGTTGGCGCCACGTTTTAAAGCGGTTTGCACGGTGCTAAACCCCTTATTTTTCAGCATTTTTTATTAGAGGCACGGGATTACATGGAAATCGGTCTGCGCGAGTGGCTGATCGTCATCGGCATCATTGTGATTGCCGGTATTCTTTTTGATGGCTGGCGCCGCATGCGCGGCGGCAAGGGCAAGCTTAAGTTTCGTCTGGACCGCAACCTGTCCAACTTGCCCGACGACGACGGCAGCGCCGAGCTGCTGGGGCCGCCCCGTGTGCTCGATACCCATAAAGAGCCGCAGTTGGACGAGCATGACCTGCCGTCGATGAGCGCGCCGCAGCGTGAAGCCCGCGAGCCGACCAAGCGTGGCAAGCGTGGCAGTGCAGGCGCCGCCGAACCGCACCAGGGTGACTTGAATCTCGACGTGGAAGAAGGCCCGAGCTTCAGCAGCCGCGACGATGATTTCCCCGATGAAAACGTCGGCAAGCAGGCCTCGCGTCAGTCGGTCAGCGACCAGCCGGCCGCCGAGGAAGTGCTGGTGATCAGCGTGATCTGCCGCGACGCCGGTGGTTTCAAAGGCCCGGCGCTGTTGCAGAACATTCTCGAAAGCGGCCTGCGCTTTGGCGAGATGGATATTTTCCATCGTCACGAAAGCATGGCCGGTAACGGCGAAGTGCTGTTCTCCATGGCCAATGCGGTCAAGCCGGGCACCTTCGACCTGGACGACATCGACCTGTTCAGCACCCCGGCAGTGAGTTTCTTCCTTGGCCTGCCAGGCCCGCGTCACCCGAAACAGGCGTTCGACGTGATGGTGGCGGCAGCCCGCAAGCTGTCCCAGGAACTCAACGGCGAACTCAAGGACGACCAGCGCAGCGTGCTGACCGCCCAGACCATCGAGCATTACCGTCAACGCATCGTCGAGTTCGAGCGTCGCGCCCTGACACAGAAACGCTGAGGTTCGATCTTAAGCGTTGTCTGTAGAATCCGTGCACTAACATATTGAGCAGCTTCGGCTGCTCTTTTGCTTTATGAGAGAACACCCATGACCGCCGCCCACACCCGCATTCTCGAGCTGCGCGCTGAACTGGATCAGCACAACTACCGCTACCACGTGCTCGACGAGCCGAGCATTCCGGACGCCGAGTACGACCGCCTGTTTCATGAGCTCAAGGCGTTGGAGGCCGAGCATCCTGAGCTGGTGACGCGCGATTCGCCGACGCAGCGGGTGGGCAGTGCGGCGCTGTCGGCGTTTACCCAGGTGCGCCATGAGATTCCCATGCTCAGCCTGGGCAACGCGTTCGATGAGAGCAGCATGCTGGAGTTTGATCGGCGCGTGACCGAGGGCCTGGACCTGCCGGCCGGCGACCTCTTTGGCGCTGTCGAGTACAGCTGCGAACCCAAGCTTGATGGCCTGGCGGTCAGCCTTTTGTATCAGGACGGCGAGCTGGTGCGTGGCGCCACCCGTGGCGACGGCACCACCGGCGAAGACATCAGCGTCAACGTGCGCACCGTGCGCAATATCCCGCTCAAACTGCACGGCAGCGGCTGGCCGGCGACGTTGGAAGTGCGCGGCGAAGTGTTCATGTCCAAGGCCGGTTTCGAGCGCCTCAACGCGTCGCAGCTGGAAGTCGGCGGCAAGACCTTCGCCAACCCGCGCAACGCGGCAGCCGGCAGCCTGCGCCAGTTGGACTCGAAGATAACCGCCAGTCGCCCGCTGGAATTCTGCTGCTATGGCATCGGCCAGGTGACGGCGGACATCAGCGACAGCCATATCGGTAACCTGCAGCAACTGCAGCAGTGGGGCCTGCCGATCAGTCATGAACTGAAACTGGCCAAGGGCATTCAGGATTGCCTCGACTACTACCGCGACATCGGCGAACGGCGTAACAGCCTGCCCTATGAAATCGACGGCGTGGTGTTCAAGGTCAACCGCATTGCCTCCCAGCGCGAACTGGGGTTTCGTGCCCGCGAACCGCGCTGGGCCATTGCCCATAAATTCCCGGCCATGGAAGAACTCACCGAACTGCTCGATGTGGAATTCCAGGTCGGCCGTACCGGCGCCGTCACCCCGGTGGCGCGCCTGAAACCGGTGAAAGTGGCCGGCGTGACGGTGTCCAACGCCACCTTGCACAACATGGATGAAGTGGCGCGCCTGGGCCTGATGATCGGCGACACGGTGATCATCCGCCGCGCTGGAGACGTGATCCCGCAGGTGGTCTCGGTGGTGACCGAACGCCGCCCCGGGCACGCCCGCGCGGTGCAGATCCCCGAGCACTGCCCGGTGTGCGGCTCCCATGTGGAGCGCACGCAGCTGGTCAAGCGCAGCAAGGGCAAGGAAACCGTCAGCGAGGGCGCGGTGTACCGTTGCGTCGGCCGCCTGGCCTGTGGTGCGCAGCTCAAGCAGGCGATTATCCATTTTGTCTCGCGCCGGGCCATGGACATTGACGGCCTGGGCGACAAGACCATCGAGCAACTGGTGGATGAAAAGCTCATCGGTTCGCCAGCTGACCTCTACAAGCTCACGTACGAGCAGATCATCGACCTGGAAGGCTTCGCCGATATTTCCAGCAAGAAGCTGATCACCGCGATTGAAAACAGCAGGACGCCGACCCTGGCGCGCTTTATCTATGCCCTCGGCATTCCCGATGTGGGCGAGGAGACCGCCAAGGTGCTGGCACGCTCTCTGGCCTCGCTGGAGCGGGTGCAGCAGGCCTTGCCGCAGGTGCTGACGTACTTGCCGGACGTGGGCCTGGAAGTGGCGCACGAGATTCATAGCTTCTTCGAAGACGCTCATAACCGGCAGGTGATCGGCGCGCTGCTGTCGCCGGACGAATGTGGCCTGCAGGTGCAGGATCAGGGTGACCTGAGCGCCGAGTTCGCCGCCAGCACCACCCTGGGCGGCTTGCTCGACAAACTGCACGTACCGTCCGTCGGCCCGGGCGCGGCGCAGAAGCTCGCCGATAAGTTCGGCAGCCTCGAAGGCGTAATCAAGGCCGACTGGCTCGACATGCGCCAGGCACTGCCCGAGAAGCAGGCCAAGGCGGTGCGCGAGTACTTCGATAACCCGGCAAACGCCAGCCACGCGTTGGCCATCGAGCAGCAGCTCAAGGATTTCGGCATGCACTGGGAGAGCGAGAAAAAGGTCGTCGAAGGCCTGCCGGAAGCCGGGCACACCTGGGTCCTCACCGGCTCTCTGGAGTTGATGAGCCGTGACGTGGCCAAGGAAAAGCTCGAAAGCCTGGGCGCCAAGGTGGCCGGTTCCGTGTCGGCGAAAACCCACTGCGTGGTGGCTGGGCCAGGGGCAGGATCCAAGTTGGCCAAGGCCAGCGAGCTGGGGCTCAAAGTGCTGGATGAGGCCGCCTTTGTGGCGTTTCTGAGCAAGTACGGAAAAGCCTGACGCTGCGCGGGAACGATCCCGTGCGCAAGGTGATCTAGTCTCTGTCTTCCCGTGAGAGATCGCCATGTTCCGCTACTTCGAGCAACTCAGTTCGCGCATCGCCGCCCCGTTCATGGCCGGATCCTCGCGTAACAGCAAGGTCTGGCAATGCCGCTGCGGCCAGTCGCTGTTTTTTCGCAACAGCCAGTGCCTGGCCTGCTCGGCCCTGCTGGGCTACCACCCGCAGCAGAGCCGGCTGTCGTCGCTGCAACCGGGCCCGGTGGTCGACACCTGGCAGATGGATGACAACCTCGACGCAGGCGCCTTTCGCCGTTGCGCCAACCTCGACACCCCGGCGGCGTGCAACTGGCTGATCCCGGCCCACAGCACCGACACGCTGTGCGTGGCCTGCAGCCTGAACCGCACCATTCCCGACCTGTCGATTGCAGAAAATCACGAACGCTGGGGCAAGGTCGAGACGGCCAAGCGTCGGCTCGTCGCACAGTTGATCAGCCTGGGCCTGCAAGTGGTGCCCAAAAGCGTGGATGAAGAGGCGGGCCTGGCGTTCGACTTCGTCGGTGTCGACCTTGAAGGCAATGCACCCACCACCGGCCATGCCAACGGCCTGATCACCCTCGACATCAAGGAAGCCGACGACGCTCACCGCGAGAAGGTCCGCGTGCAGATGCACGAGCCCTACCGCACCTTGCTCGGGCATTTTCGTCATGAAGTCGGCCATTATTACTGGGATCGTCTGATCGCCAACAGCCACTGGCTGCAGCCATATCGCGACCTGTTCGGCGACGAACGCGCCAGTTACGCCGAGGCGCTTGACCAGCACTACCAGCACGGCCCGCGTGCCGACTGGCAGCAGACCTGCGTCAGCGCCTACGCCACCATGCACCCGTGGGAAGACTGGGCGGAAACCTGGGCCCACTACCTGCACATGATGGACGCCGTCGACACCGCCCTGGGCTTTGGCATGAGTGCCCGTGAGATGGACCTGGACTACCAGCCGTTCCCCCTCACCACCCTCTATGACCCCGAGCATCCCGGCGGCCCGGCGTTCCTGTCGTTCGTCAACGCCTGGATCGAACTGGCCGGCATGCTCAACGAACTGTCACGCAGCATGGGCCAGCCGGATTTTTACCCCTTTGTACTGCCGCCTGCAGTGATCGCCAAGCTGCACTTCATTCACCTGGTGATTCAGGAAGAGGGCGGCCGGGCTGATGAGGTCCTGCTGGCAAAATGAAAGAGCGCCAATGGTGAGGCGCAAGTCTCTGGCAAGTGCTTGAACCAGCGGATATTTTTAATCCGGCACCAACGGTTGTAACTTCCGATGAGATCGGTACAATGGCCCCGCTTGCCGAGAGGCAGGCGTCGTTATGGTGACCCCATCGGTCCCCCCGCAACGATTACCCGTGAACCTGGTCAGAGCCGGAAGGCAGCAGCCACAGCGGGAACATTGTGTGCCGGGGTGTGGCTGGTGGGGTTGCCTCCATAACGCTCTCCCTCCTGATTCAACTCACCCTCCTTTTATTCAGCCTTCTGCCCATTTTTCATGGCGCGGACGATCCCGGCTGGACAACACCACGCTGCCTGCTAATTTCAATCATGCAAATGACCTCAGTGCTGGAGTAGTGAAGAAGTGAAGGCGCTCATTTCCTGAAGACTTAGGATGATTGCCATGACCACTTCTGCAGATTTATCCGGTGCTATCGGTGCTTCAGTCGGCACCGCTGCCAAAGCCAGCAATGTGCCCGCTGACGTCAAATTCATTCAACAGCTGTTCAATCTGATCGCCCCCACCTCCGCGACGCCCCTGGTGGTAGACGGCAAATGTGGGCCGCTGTTGATCCAGCGTATTAGCGACTTCCAGAAAACTCGCCTCAATGTGATCAGCCCCGACGGGGTCATTGATCCGGGCGGCAGGACGTTTAAGAGTCTGCTCGAGGATGCGCGCAAGGCCGGGCAACCTGCTGCGGCGGTTCAATCGCCGGTTCAGGCTGTGTCGGACAAGCAGCAGTTGGTCAACCAGGCCACCTGCGACGGTAACGTGAACCTCAGCGACGCCGACTTCAAGCGTGCGGCCCTTGCGTTGGGCAACGGCATCGAGGTGAATATCATCAAGGCGTTCGCCATCGTGGAGTCGAGCGGACGATCCGGATTCGGGCCGGAAAAATTCCCGGTGCTCGCCTACGAGCGGCACATCTTCCATAAATACACCCAGAAAAAGTATGCCAGTACCCATCCCAATCTTTCAGCCCCCAGCATGGTAAAGGCCGACACGCAATGGCGAATCAATAACAAGAATCAGGCCACCGCCTGGCAAACCTTGCGGGCGGCGTACAGCCTGGATCAGAAGGCTGCATTGATGTCCGCGTCTTACGGCATGTTTCAGATCATGGGCTTCAATTTTGCAGCGTGTGGTTTCAAGGATGTGTTTGATTTTGTTGCTGCGATGAAGCTCAACGCCGGCCAGCAGTTGAATGCGTTTGTGGGTTTTTGCAGCAAGAATGCGACGTTGGTCAAGGCCATGAAGGCCCGGGATTATGCTGGGATGGCCCGTCACTACAATGGTCGGCAATACGGCGATTACGACCAGCGAATCAAAAAGGCTTATGAAAAGCTGCAAGCCACTAAATAGCGGGCTTACCTGGGCTGTTTCTCGGCAGGAAACAGCCTATGGACAACCCCGAACCGGCTTGTTAGCGTCCGCCGGCCTCTTGCTCATCACGTGTCAAGTGTGCGCAATTGATAGTGAACTGGGGAAAGACACGATGATCCGTTTTTTGGCGATGGGTGTGTTGTCGTTATGCGTTGTTGGCCCTGCCTTGGCGGCCGAACTGCATTCGGGCAGATACGAAGGCTTGATGCTGGCCGTGACGCCGCAGCATGAGGTCGAAGGCTATTACGCCGAACAAATGGGCGAAGGTGTGACGCGCAGTTGCGCGTTCTACCTGCAAGGCAAGCCCGACGCGCTGACCACCTGGCTCGACGCCGCCTACCCCGGCAGCGTGGCGCCGTCAGTCGATGGCGTGACGTTGACCGTGGAGCAGGGCCGGCAGCATCCCGGTTGCATGACTGTGCTGATGCCCGAGATCGCCACCGGCCTGGACTTGAGCGAGACTGCCGATACGCAATGGATCGGTCTGGTGACCGTGTCGGCCGACAAGGCCTACCTGCTTGAATCGCCGGGCGCCGACGCTGCCAAGCGCCCTTACATCGTCAAGCATGACGTGGTGGGGGTGCTGGCCTTCAAGGATGGCTGGGCCCAGGTCGAGTTCACCAATGCCGGGGATCGCACCTACACCGGCTGGATCAGCCAGGATCAGTACGCTCGGTTGACTGCGCCGAAAAGCTGACCTCAACGACACAGACAATCCAAGTGTGGGAGGGAGCAAGCCCCCTCCCACACGGCTTTTCTGAGTTAAGCGAAGGTTCCTTGCCGGTCTTCAGTCCGCAGGGGCATTGGCGGCGGGGCGCCCGGTGTACAACTGGATAATGCCGTCGATTTCCCCCGACCTCTTCATTTGCTGCAAGGTGCGCAGGATCTGTTGCACCGGCACGTCCGCGGCATTGCGCACCACGCACCTGAGGTCTTGCTCTTCAATTGTCGCCACCTTGTGCAAGCGCCGCCCAACCGGGACTTTCTGATTGAAGCGATCAACGATCCATTCATTCATCACCGCATAGTCGAAGCGCCCGGCCACCAGCTTTTGCAGCACCTGTTCCTCGCTGCGGGCATCGTCGCGGCTGAGCTGGCCGCTGGCAAACAGCAGGTCGAGCAGGGGGTAGCGGTAGTTGAGCACCGTGCCGATCGGTTGCGCGGCCAGTTCGTCCACCTTCACCGGCTGGCTGTTGATGCTGACCAGCACATCGCGCTGCACCATCAGCGGCACGCTCCAGCTGTAGTCGCCCGACAGGTCGTTGACCCAGGCCTGGGCCACGTAACAGCGCACATCAATGTCGCCATGGGCCATGGCTGCCGCAATCCGCACCCGCGACAGCACATGGAAACTGATCGGGCGGCCGACCTGGGTGGCCAGGCTCGACATGAGGTCGTACACAATCCCTTGGGTGGGCACGCCGCCCTCCAGTTGCACCACCGGCATCGCCCAGCTGTCGGAAACCGAGAAACGCAGCGGCGCAGGGGCCGCCAGGGTGGCCGTGGCTATCATCCATAAAGCGCCCAGAACTACGCGCATATGCCCTCCATGTTCAGGCCTTCGAGAGGCGGTTGAGCACAGCTTAGTCAGATTAGACGAGCGTGCCGGATGCAATTTCCCCCTTGCTCCGCTAGCATTACCGGCTTCCGCTTCCCAGTTGCGACGGTTTTCGATGAGTTATCAGGTTCTTGCACGTAAATGGCGCCCGCGCTCGTTCCGCGAAATGGTCGGCCAGACCCATGTGCTCAAGGCTCTGATCAATGCCTTGGACAGCCAGCGGCTGCACCATGCCTACCTGTTCACCGGTACGCGGGGGGTGGGCAAGACCACCATCGCGCGCATCATCGCCAAGTGCCTGAACTGCGAAACCGGTATCACCTCCACACCCTGCGGTACCTGCTCGGTGTGCCGCGAGATCGACGAAGGGCGCTTCGTCGACCTGATCGAGATCGACGCCGCGAGCCGCACCAAGGTCGAAGACACCCGCGAACTGCTCGACAACGTGCAGTACGCCCCCAGCCGCGGCCGCTTCAAGGTCTACCTGATCGACGAAGTGCACATGCTCTCCAGCCATTCCTTCAACGCGCTGTTGAAAACCCTGGAAGAGCCGCCGCCCTACGTCAAATTCATCCTGGCCACCACCGACCCGCAGAAACTTCCTGCGACGATTTTGTCGCGGTGCCTGCAATTCTCCCTGAAAAACATGACCCCGGAGCGCGTGGTCGAGCATCTGACCCACGTGCTCGGCGTCGAGAACGTACCGTTCGAGGACGACGCACTGTGGCTGCTCGGCCGCGCCGCCGATGGCTCGATGCGCGACGCCATGAGCCTCACCGACCAGGCCATCGCCTTCGGTGAAGGCAAGGTCATGGCCGCCGATGTGCGCGCCATGCTGGGCACCCTGGACCACGGCCAGGTGTTCGACGTGCTGCACGCGCTGATCGAGGGCGACGCAAAGGCACTGCTCGAAGCGGTGCGCCATTTGTCGGAGCAGGGCCCGGACTGGAACGGCGTGCTCTCGGAAATACTCAACGTGCTGCACCGCGTCGCCATCGCCCAGGCGCTGCCTGAAGGCGTCGACAACGGCCATGGTGACCGCGACCGCGTTTTGGCCCTGGCCCAGGCGCTGCCGGCCGAAGATGTGCAGTTCTATTACCAGATGGGCCTGATCGGCCGCCGCGACCTGCCGCTGGCGCCGGACCCGCGCGGTGGCTTCGAGATGGTGCTGCTGCGCATGCTGGCCTTCCGGCCCGCCGACTCGGCCGACGCGCCGAGGCAGCCGCTAAAGCCAGTGGGGATCAGCCAGGCCACAGTTGATTCCGCCAACTCCGTGGCGGGTGCGGCGGTGGTTGCGCCGGTGGCGACTGCGCCTGTTGTGCCGGAGCCGGCGCCGGCGCCAGAGCCATTGCCCGAGCCGGCGCCGGTCGTGGTCGAACCCGAGGCTGAGCCCGAGGCGATTGTCGATCTGCCCTGGAACGAGCAGGCCCCAGTCGAGCCCGAACCCGGACAGCAGCCCGCCGTGGAGCCCGTGCTGGAAACCACCGGCGAGCAGCCCGAACTGACGCCGATGCCCACGCCGACCCCGGACAGCGTGGTGCCGGATGCCCCCGAGTGGGTGTCTGCGCCGGTGCCCGAGCCGACCGTTGCGCAGGTGGAAGCCGCCGTTCCGGCTATCGACCTCGACGACGAACCGCCACTGGACGAAGATTACATCGAGCCGGATATGGATTCGGCCTACAGCTACCTGGACGAACTGGCCAGCGAACACGTTGCCGAACCGGCTCCGGAGCCCGAGGCGGAACCCGCCGCAGCCCCGGCCACCGGTCTGGCGCTGCAATGGCTGGAGTTGTTCCCGAAACTGCCGATTTCCGGCATGACCGGCAGCATCGCCGCCAACTGCACCCTGATCGCCATCGACGGCGACCACTGGCTGCTGCACCTGGACCCGGCCCACAGTGCGCTGTTCAATGCGACCCAGCAGCGTCGGCTCAACGATGCGCTCAACCAGTACCACGGGCGCACGTTGACCATCGCCATCGAGCTGATCAAACCTGAGCAGGAAACCCCGGCCCAGGCCGCGACCCGTCGGCGCATCAACCGCCAGCGCGATGCGGAACAGTCGATCCAGGCTGATCCGCTCGTCCAGCAGATGATGCAGCAGTTCGGTGCGGTGGTGCGTCACGATACTATTGAACCTGTCGAGGCTCCGGTGACCCAAGCGTCATGACACCGGGCTGTTAACTGTTTGATCCACATACTTTTGAGGTGATTCCCATGATGAAAGGTGGCATGGCCGGCCTGATGAAGCAGGCGCAGCAGATGCAGGAAAAGATGGCCAAGATGCAGGAAGAGCTGGCCAACGCCGAAGTCACCGGCAAGGCCGGTGGCGATATGGTCAGCGTGGTAATGACGGGTCGTCACGACATCAAGCGCGTGAGCATCGACCCTAGCGTGCTGCCGGGCGTGGGCGAAGATGACCTGGAAATGCTCGAAGCGCTGTTTGCCTCGGCCGTCAACGACGCCGTGCGCAAGATCGAAGCCAACAGCCAGGACAAAATGTCCGGCATGACCGCCGGCATGCAGATGCCTCCGGGAATGAAGCTGCCGTTCTGATCGTTCAGCCTGGGCTGTACGTCAATGCCAGGCCTTGCGCCTGGCATTTTTGTTTGTGCCGATCCGATCGAACCCCGGCATGACACTCGCGGTCTGCACCCTATACCGATGATTTCGATAAGGAGCACCCTGATGTCTCAAGAACCGACTCTCAACCAGCGCATCGTCCTGGTTTCGCGCCCCCAGGGCGCACCGACGCCGGAAAACTTCCGCCTGGAACGGGTGACGCTGCCGGAGCTGGCAGACGGCCAAGTGCTGCTCAAGACGCTGTACCTGTCCCTCGACCCCTACATGCGTGGCCGCATGAGCGACGCGCCGTCTTACGCGGCGCCGGTGGAAATCGACGAGGTGATGACCGGCGGCGCCGTCAGCCGTGTCGAGCAATCGCGCAATCCGACATTTGAAGTGGGCGACCTGGTGGTCGGTTCCACCGGCTGGCAGAGCCACAGCATTTCCGATGGCAGTAACCTGGTGCCGGTGCCCAACGGCCTGGCCAGCCCGTCCATGGCGCTGGGCGTGCTGGGTATGCCGGGCATGACCGCCTACATGGGC
The DNA here is from genome assembly GCF_920984685.1 of Pseudomonas sp. Leaf59. Taxonomy (NCBI): domain Bacteria; kingdom Pseudomonadati; phylum Pseudomonadota; class Gammaproteobacteria; order Pseudomonadales; family Pseudomonadaceae; genus Pseudomonas; species Pseudomonas sp. Leaf59. Next base: position 149,939 of record NZ_CAKLBR010000002.1, read on the forward strand.
CTGATGGACATCGGCCAGCCCAAGGCCGGCGAAACCCTGGTGGTGGCGGCGGCCTCGGGCGCGGTGGGCTCGGTGGTGGGGCAGGTGGCCAAGCTCAAGGGCCTGCGCGTAGTGGGCATCGCCGGCGGTGCGGAAAAATGCCGCTACGTGGTGGACGAGCTGGGTTTTGACGCCTGCGTCGACCACAAGAGCGAAGATTTCGCCAACGAACTGGCCGTGGCCTGTGCCAACGGCGTCGACATTTATTACGAAAACGTCGGCGGCAAGGTGTTCGATGCGGTGCTGCCGTTGCTCAATGCCAAGGCGCGCATTCCCCTGTGTGGCTTGATCGCCGGCTACAACGCCAACGAAGCACCCACCGGCCCTGATCGCCTGCCGGCGCTGCAACGCACCCTGCTGACCAAGCGCGTGCGTATCCAGGGCTTTATCGTGTTCGACGACTATGGCGACCGCCAGCCGGAATTCCTCAGCGCCATGGCGCCATGGGTGCGCGAGGGCAAGATCAAGTTCCGCGAGGACGTGGTGGACGGCCTGGAACAGGCCCCCGAGGCGTTTATCGGTTTGCTCGAAGGACGCAACTTCGGCAAGTTGGTGGTACGCGTCGCGCAGGATTGAGCATTTGACGCTAATCCGAGGCGCGGGTATAAACCGCGTCTCGTTGTTTTGTCGGACCCTTCGCCCATGAGCTTCAGCCCCCTGATTCGCCAACTGATCGACGGCCTGCGTACGTTGCCGGGCGTCGGCCAGAAAACCGCCCAGCGCATGGCGCTGCAACTGCTGGAGCGTGATCGCAGCGGTGGCATCCGCCTGGCCCAGGCCCTGAGCCAGGCCATGGAAGGCGTAGGCCATTGCCGTCAGTGCCGCACCCTCACCGAAGAAGAACTCTGCCCACAATGCGCCGACCCGCGCCGCGACGACACTTTGCTGTGCGTGGTGGAAGGGCCGATGGACGTCTACGCGGTGGAGCAGACCGGCTATCGCGGCCGTTACTTCGTGCTCAAGGGCCACCTGTCGCCGCTGGACGGTCTGGGGCCGGAAGCCATCGGCATTCCGCAACTGGTGACGCGGATCCAGGAGCAGGGCACGTTCACCGAAGTGATCCTGGCCACCAACCCGACCGTGGAAGGCGAGGCCACCGCGCATTACATCGCGCAGTTGCTGACCAACAAAGGCCTGATTACCTCGCGCATCGCCCACGGCGTGCCACTGGGGGGCGAGCTGGAACTGGTGGACGGCGGCACCCTCGCGCACTCGTTCGCCGGCCGCAAGCCCATCGCGCTCTAGGCAATACCGCAAGCCTCAAGGTGCACACCCAATAAAAATGTGGGAGGGAGCAAGCCCCCTCCCACATTTTGACTTGCGGCTTAACCGCTATTTTTCGGTCAATGCAAACTGCGTCAGGCAGAACGTGGGAATCCCCATAGCCTGCAAACGCTGCGACCCACCCAGCTCCGGCAAATCAATGATCGCCGCTGCTTCAAAGATCTGCGCGCCCATGCGTCGCACCAGGTTCGCTGCCGCAATCAGGGTGCCGCCGGTGGCGATCAGGTCATCGAACATCAGCACCGAGTCGCCTTCGCACAGGCTGTCGGCGTGCACTTCCAGAAAAGCCTCGCCGTATTCGGTCTGGTAACCCTCGGCGAGCACGTCGGCCGGCAATTTGCCCTGCTTGCGGAACAGGATCAGCGGTTTGTTCAACTGGTAGGCGATGATCGAGCCGATCAGGAAACCGCGCGCATCCATTGCGCCGATGTGCGTGAAGTCGGCCTCGACGTAGCGCTGGGCAAAGGTATCGGCCACCAGGCGCAGAGCGCGGGGTGATTGGAACAGCGGCGTGATGTCACGGAAAATCACCCCAGGCTTGGGGAAGTCGATGACGGGGCGGATCAGGGATTTGATGTCGAACGAATCGAGGATCATCGTCGAGGGTCCTGGGAGGAAAACGGACGCGAAGTATACCTGCGGCGTCGCCGGTGCGCTTGGCCGCAGGTGTCTGGATCAGCCTTCCAGGGAGCCGCCGGCCAGTGCGCACAGCTGGATCGGGTCGAGGATGTGCACTTCCTTGCCCTCGGCGGCCAGCAATTGACTCTGTTGAAAACGCGTGAATACCCGGGACACGGTTTCCACCGCGAGGCCCAGGTAGTTGCCGATTTCATTGCGCGACATGCTCAGGCGGAACTGGTTGGCCGAGAACCCACGGGCGCGAAAGCGCGCCGAGAGGTTGACCAGGAAGGTGGCAATGCGCTCGTCGGCGGTTTTCTTCGACAGCAGCAACATCATCTGTTGATCGTCACGAATCTCGCGGCTCATCACGCGCATCAACTGGCGGCGCAGTTGCGGCAGTTGCAAGGCCAGTTCATCCAGGCGCTCGAAGGGGATTTCGCACACCGAGGTGGTCTCCATCGCCTGGGCCGACACCGGGTGCATCTCGGTGTCCATGCCTGACAGCCCGACCAGTTCGCTGGGCAGGTGAAATCCGGTGATCTGCTCTTCGCCGCTGCCGCTCAGGCTGAAGGTTTTCAACGCGCCCGAGCGGACTGCGTAGACGGAATCGAACCGGTCGCTCTGGCGAAACAGAAACTCGCCTTTCTTCAGCGGGCGCCCGCGTTTAACGATCTCGTCCAGCGCATCCATGTCTTCCAGATTCAACGAAAGTGGCAGGCAGAGGGGGGCCAGGCTGCAATCCTTGCAGTGAGCCTGGCTGTGAGCGCGCAGTTTGACTGGCTCAGGCATTTCTTAAATCCTTGTGGGAAATCACACATAAGACGTAAGGGTAACGCACCGAGGGTAGGTGAGGCCAGCGCGTACAAAACGGCGCCGACGCTATAAAGGTTCGTGTATCGGTGCCGATACAAAGGCCTATCTCATTCAATCAGGACCCGGATCATGTCTTCCATCGGTGGCCTCAATCCTTCCAGTGTGAACATTCCCACGGTGCCGGACCTCAGGAAAAACCCGGCGGCAGAAGCGGCGCGCGACGACGAAAAACCTGTCAGTGAGACCAAGGTGACCGAGGGTGTGAGCGTGTCGATCTCCAATGCCGGCTTTCGTGCCGCCAAAACCGACTCGAACAAGGACATCGATAACAGCAGTCAGACCGACCCGGTCAAACAGCTACTGAAAATGATCCGCGAACTGAAAAAGCAGATCGCCGATAAGCAGGCCGAAGTCGCTGCCGCCCAGTCCGACAATTCGATGACACCCGAGGCGCGTCAGGCGCGGGTCGCCAACCTGCAGGCGAGCATCGCCACGTTGCAGGCCAGCCTGACCATGGTGCAGATGCAGTTGGGCAAGGCCATGAAGGACCAGCCTGCCGACGCGCAGATGGAAGCCATGAGCCTGGCGTCTAAGTAACGCTTCAGATCACCCGCGAAAACTGCTGCCGGTTCTGCTGCGCAAGGTAGGCATCGAAGAGCATGCACAGCGAGCGTACCAGCAGGCGCCCGGCCGGCAGTACGCGGATGCCCTGGGCGTCGAGCTTGATCAGGCCGTCGCTGGCCATGGTCTGCAACTGCGGCCACAGCGCGGCAAAATAGCCGCGAAAGTCGAGGGTGAACGCCCGCTCGATGCACTCGAACTCCAGCTGAAAATGGCAGATCAACTGCTGGATCACCTCGCGCCGCAGTCGATCATCCGGGGTGCACAGCAGCCCACGGCAGGTTGCCAGTTGCGCACCCGCCAGCGCGTTCTGATAGACGCCGAGGTCGCTGGTGTTCTGGCAGTACAGGTCGCCTATCTGACTGATCGCCGACACCCCCAGCCCAATCAAATCGCAGTGCCCGTGGGTGGTGTAGCCCTGGAAGTTGCGTTGCAGGGTGCCGTCTTCCTGGGCGCTGGCCAGTTCGTCGTCCGGCAGGGCGAAATGGTCCATGCCGATGTAGCGGTAGCCAGCCTGGGTCAACTGTTCGATGCTGGTTTGCAGCATCAACAGTTTGGCGGCCGGGGTGGGCAGGTCATCGCTGTTGATGCGCCGCTGGGGCATGAAGCGCTCCGGCAGGTGCGCGTAGTTGAACACCGACACGCGGTCCGGTTGCAGTCGGATGACTTCCTCCACGGTGTGGGCAAAACTCAGCGGCGACTGCTCGGGCAAGCCATAGATCAAGTCGATATTGATCGAGCGAAACTGCAGGGTGCGTGCCGCGTCGATCACCGCGCGCGTTTGCTCCAGGCTTTGCAGGCGATTGACCGCGCGCTGCACGTGCGGATCGAGGTCCTGCAGGCCGATGCTCACCCGGTTGAACCCCAGCTCGCGCAGCAGGCCCATGGTTGCCCAATCGGCTTCGCGCGGGTCGATCTCGATGCCGTAGTCGCCCGAGTCGTCATCCAGCAGATGGAAGTGCCGGCGCAGGCTGCCCATCATCTGGCGCAGTTCGTCGTGGCTGAGAAAGGTCGGAGTGCCGCCGCCCAGATACAGCTGCTCCACCACCTGTTTTGGGCCGAGGTGGCAGGCCACCTTCTCGATCTCTTGCGTCAGGCTTTGCAGATAGGGCCTGGCGCGGCCACGGTCCTTGGTGATCACCTTGTTGCAGGCGCAGTAGTAGCAGATGTTTGCGCAGAACGGCACGTGCACATACAGCGACAGCGGTCGCGCGGCCTTGCGGCTGTCGTGCAGCGCGTGCAACAGCTCGAAGGCGCCGACCTGGTTGTGCCATTGCACGGCGGTGGGGTAGGACGTGTAGCGCGGCCCGGCGAGGTCGTAGCGGTGAATCAGATCGGTGTCCCAACAAATGGCGTCGAGCATGCGGGCGCTCCCCCGGATAGGCTGATGGGCGGAGTCTAGGGGCAGGGCGGGGCAGGCATGTTGATTTGCATCAACGGGGAGTGGCGCTGTGCCACAGGCTGACTAATGCCCCATCAGCCAATGCTGGTGCGGGCCCGGCAGGGTCCAGAAGCCGAACAACATCACCAGCATGCCACCGGCCACGCGCACCCTGCGCCGGCGCAGTAATGCGGTGACCCGCTCCGCCGCCAGGCCTGTGGCCAGCAGCACAGGCCAAGTGCCCACGCCGAAAGCCAGCATCAGCAATGCGCTGTGGGCCGCATTGCCCTGGCTCGCTGCCCACAGCAAGGTGCTGTAGACCAGCCCGCACGGCAACCAGCCCCAGAGTGCGCCGAGCAGTAAGGCACGCGGCAGGCTCGACACTGGCAACAGGCGGTTGGCCAGCGGCTGGATATGCCGCCACAGGCCACGGCCCAGGTTTTCGAGGCGGGTGAGGCCGCTCCACCAACCGGCGAGGTACAGGCCCATGCAGATCAGCAGTCCACCGGCCAGTACGCGCATGACCATCGCCGCAGGGCTGTTGGCCACCGCCCAGCCGGCCAGGCCGATGAGCAGTCCGGCGCAGGCATAGCTGAGGATGCGCCCCAGGTTGTACGCCAGCAGCAGGCGAAAACGGCGGTTGCGTTGCTCGCGGGGAATCGCCAGGGTCAGCGCACCCATCAGCCCGCCGCACATGCCCAGGCAATGGCCGCCACCCAGCAGGCCGAGGATCAGCGCGGAGATCAGCAGCGGCGCCAGGTCAAGCACGGGGCGGATCCCTGGGCGGTTGCTGCGGTGGATTGGCCTCGTCGATAGCGGCGAGGTGGTTCGCGTCCTGATCGTCGAACAGCACGCTGTGGGCCGGGCCGTCGAGGTCGTCGTACTGGCCGCTGTCCACTGCCCAGAAAAAGAGGTAGATCGCCGCGCCCACTAACAGCAGCGCCGCCGGAATCATTATGTAAAGAGCTGGCATCGCTACTCCAGGCCTGCGCGGCTCAGGCCGGCAACGGGCGGTTTGGCAACGGGCGTGAAGGGCGCACGCGGCTGGCGTGTCAGGCGCAGGGCGTTGAGTACCACGGTCAACGAACTCACGGACATGCCGATTGCCGCCCAGAGCGGCGTGATCCAGCCCAGCGCGGCGAACGGCAGCATCAGGCCATTGTACAGACCGGCCCACAGCAGGTTTTCAATGATCACCCGGCGGGTCCGCCGTGCCAGGCTGAACGCCTGCACCAGAGCGTCCAGGCGGTTGTTCAGCAATACCGCGTCGGCGCTGGTTTTCGCCAGGTCCGTGGCCGAGCCCATGGCCACGCTGATATCGGCGGCGGCCAGTACGGGCACATCGTTGACACCGTCGCCGAGCATCAGCACCTTGCGACCCTGCGCGTGCAAGCGTTGCAGCACCTGCAACTTGTCATCCGGGCGCAGGCCGCCGTGGGCTTCGTCAATGCCCAACGCTGCGGCGACGCTGGCGACCATCGGCGAGCTGTCCCCCGACAGCAGCAGCGTGCGCCAGCCTCGTGCCTTGCACGCTGCGAGCAGCGCTGGCGCATCGCTGCGCAGGCGGTCGTCGAGCACGAACCACGCGAGCGCGCCGCCGCGGTCGCCCAAGAGCAGCCATTGCCCGGTTTGCTCCGGCGCGGCGGGCGGCGGGCAACCGCTGAGTTCACACACGTATGCAGGCTGGCCGATGCGCAGCAGGCGTTCACCCACACGACCTTCCAGCCCCAGGCCCGCGGCGCTGCGCACGTCAACGGCGGGCAGCGGCGCCCGGCCGAATGCGCGGGCAATCGGGTGCTCGGAGCGGTTTTCCAGGGCGGCGGCGAGGCCCAGGCATTGGTCGCTGTTCAGTTCGCCCAGAGGCCGGATGGCGTTGAGGGTCAGACGACCTTCGGTGAGGGTGCCGGTCTTGTCGAAAATCACCGTATCGATCTGGTTCAGGCCTTCGAGCACATGGCCGCGTGTCAGCAGCAGGCCGAGGCTGTGCAGCGTGCCGGTGGCGGCGGTGAGCGCCGTTGGCGTGGCCAGCGACAAGGCGCACGGGCAGGTCGCTACCAGCATCGCCAGCACGATCCAGAATGCCCGCGACGCGTCGAGCTGCCACCACAGCAGACCGATCATGGCGGCGGCTATCAATGAACCCAGCAGGAACCCCTGTGCGGCGCGGTCGGCCAGCTGCGCCAGGCGTGGCTTTTCCGCCTGGGCGCGTTCCAGCAGACGCACGATGGCGGACAGTTGCGTGTCGTGGCCCAGGGCGCGCACCTGCACGGTCAGCGCGCCGTCGACGTTGAGCGTGCCGGCCGTCACGCTGTCGCCGACTTGCCGGGGGTGTGGCAGGTACTCGCCGGTCAGCAGGGATTCATCGATGCTCGACTGGCCCTCGAGGATCACGCCGTCGGCCGGCAGCACCGCGCCGGGGTGCACCAGCACACGGTCGCCCAGGGCCAGCTCGGACAGCAGGATACGTTCGCTCTGGCCGTCATGCTTGAGGCGCAGGCACGAAGCGGGCAACAGGTTGACCAGTTGCGCGGTGGCGGCAGCGGTGCGCTCCCGGGCGCGACGTTCCAGGTAACGCCCGGCCAGCAGGAACAGCGCGAACATGCCCACCGCGTCGAAATACAACTCGCCCGTGCCGGTGACAGCGGTCCAGATGCCGGCCAGGTACGCGCCGCCAATCGCCAGGGACACCGACACGTCCATGGTCAGGTGGCGCGTGCGCAAATCGCGCATCGCGCCCTTGAAGAATGGCGCGCAGCTGTAGAACACGATGGGTGTGGTCAGGAACATCGCGATCCAGCGCAGGATCACGTGCAGCTCGGGGCTGAGGTCGACATTGAATTGCGGCCAGGTCGCCATGGTGGCCATCATTGCCTGGAACCACAGCAGGCCGGCGACGCCGAGTCGGCGCAGGGCCAGGCGGTTTTCGCCGGCCAGTTGCTCGGCGGCGCGGTCGGCCTGATACGGGTGGGCGGCGTAGCCGATATGGCGCAACTCACTGAGCAGCCGGCTCAGCGGCACTTGCCCGTCGGCCCAGCGCAGGTGCAGCCGGTGGTTGGACAGGTTCAGCCGCGCCTCGGCCACGGCGGGCAGGTGGCGCAGGTGTTTTTCGATCAGCCAGCCACAGGCCGCGCAACTGATGCCTTCCATCAGCAGGGTGGTTTCGGCCAGGTCGCCGTCGTGGCGCACGAAAGGTTTTTGCACATCGGCGCGGTCGTACAGCGCCAGCTCGTCCAGCCATTGCACCGGCAGGGTGTCGGGGTTGGCCGAGGCTTCGCTGCGGTGCTGGTAATAATGTTGCAGCCCACCGGCCACGATGGCTTCGGCCACAGCCTGGCAGCCCGGGCAACAGAGCTCGCGGCGCTCGCCAAGGATCATCGCGGTGAAGCGGCTGCCGGCTGGAACGGGCAGGGCGCAGTGGTAGCAGGGGCTGGTCATGGTTGGTATCTGGGGTGGCTGGGAGGGCCTCTGTGCGAGCATTTTGAGCGAGGCGTGCGTTTTATTGCTTCAGCTCCTCGGCGCCCTGCAGCGGTTCATCACCCAGCAGCAGGTCCTTGTCGTGGCTGACGTCTTCTTCTTCGAAGAGGCGCCAGGTCTGGTTGCCTTCCACCCCCAGCAGTTCGACGAAGCGCCGGCCCTCGACCCTGTCGGTCACCTGGCCGATGTAGCGGCCCGGTTCGCTGTCGCTGCGGGTCAGGTTGATCCTGCGGTCCTTCTGCGGCTGGGTCGGGGAAATCAGGTTGAGTTGCAGGGTGTTCGGGTTGCTGTAGCCGGTGAGGCGCAGCTCGACTTCACCGGTCAGTTCGTCCAGGTGCAGCTTGCCGCGCAGTTGCAGGGTCTGGGCCAGGCGTTCACGGTCCAGGGCGCGGTTGATGCCCTTGCCGGCCTCGTAGTAATTGTCGTTGACCAGGTTGTCCGGGTTGTTCACCGCAATGGTCACCATGGACAGGGTCAGCGTCACCGAACAGGCCAGGATCGCAATGATGATCCAGGGCCAGAGGTGCTTGTACCAGGGGCTTGCGGCAGTGGCTGGGGGCATGGTTCGGTTCTCTGGTTATCGAACGGGCGGGCCGATGAATCGGCTGCCGGCTTCAATCCGGACGCCGGCGTCATCGACGTCCGTCAGGATGAATGTCACTTCGTTGGTGCTCGACGGCAACTGCTGCGGCGCGCTCGACAGGCCTACCGGCAGGCTGACGGTATCACCGGCGGCCACCCTGATTTCACGCCGGCCTTGCAGCTTGAGGTCGGGCAGGCCAGTGGCGCTGAGCAGGTAGAGGTGGTCGCGCTGGTCCTTGTTCATGATCTTCAGGCTGTAGACGTTTTCGATGCGGCCTTCGACGTCTTCGCGGAACAGCACACGGTCCTTGCTCACATCCAGGCTCACCAGCGGACGCAGGAGGAATGCCGCCACCAGCAGGCTGATCATCGCCAGCAACACCCCTGCGTAACCGATCAGGCGCGGGCGCAGTGTGTGGGTTTTCTGCCCGGACAGGTTGTGCTCGGTGGTGTAGCTGATCAGGCCGCGCGGATAGTCCATCCTGTCCATGACGCTGTCGCAGGCGTCGATACAGGCGGCGCAGCCGATGCATTCGATTTGCAGGCCGTCGCGGATGTCGATACCGGTAGGGCACACCTGCACGCACATCGTGCAGTCGATGCAATCGCCCAGGCCCTGGGCCCTGTGGTCGCTGTCTTTTTTGCGCGGGCCACGCACTTCGCCACGGCGCGGGTCGTAGGACACGATCAGGGTGTCCTTGTCGAACATCACGCTCTGAAAGCGCGCATAAGGGCACATGTAGATGCACACCTGCTCGCGCAACCAGCCGGCATTGGCGTAGGTGGCAAGGGTGAAGAAACCGACCCAGAAATACGCCCAGCCATCGGCCTGGCCGCTGAAGAACTCCACCACCAGCTCTCGGATCGGCGAGAAGTAACCGACGAAGGTCAGGCCGGTAGCCAGGCCGATCAACAACCACAGCGTGTGCTTGGCCAACTTGCGCAGATATTTGCTGGCGCTCATCGGCGCCTGGTCCAGCTTGATGCGTTGGTTGCGGTCGCCCTCGGTGATTTTCTCGCACCACATGAACATCCACGTCCACACGCTTTGTGGGCAGGTATAGCCGCACCACACGCGCCCGGCGTACACGGTGATGAAGAACAGGCCAAACGCCGCGACGATCAGGATGCCCGACAGCAGGATGAAATCCTGGGGCCAGTAGGTGGCGCCAAAAATGAAGAACTTGCGCTCCGGCAGGTTCCACCACACCGCCTGATGGCCACCCCAATCGAGCCACACCGTGCCGAAATACAGCAGCAGCAATGCGCCGCCGCCGAGCATGCGCACAGTGCGAAACAGGCCGGTGAAAGCGCGTGTGTAGATCTTCTCTCGTGACGCGTAGAGATCAACGGTTTTCCCGGGCGGGGTGACGTCATGTACCGGTATCTGGTTGCTCATCATGGCATCGGCCGGTCATTGGTCCCATGGATTGATCAGTGGAACGCCGCTGGATTGGAAGTCACTGATGTTACGGGTGACCACCGTGAGTCCATGTACCAACGCAGTCGCGGCAATCAATGCATCACTCTCGTTGGCCTGGTCAGGCACATGCAGGTTGGCGCAACGCAATGCCACGGCTGCGTCAACGGGCAGGATTCTGGCATCGAATGCCGGCATCACGTGGCGCTTGAGCCAGGTACGCAACACCTTGCCCTGCGCCGGGTCTCGTCGCTCCATGCGCAGTACGCCGGTTTCCAGCTCTTTTAAGGTGATCGCCGAGATGAACATGCGCGTAGCGATAATGCTTTTGGCCCAGGCGACCACGTTCGCGTCTGCCCGGGGTTTACGAAGTTCGGAGATGACATTGGTGTCGAGCAAATACATCAAGAGAGGTCCACAGGTCGATGAGTGATCACGGCGCGCCTGGTTTCGAGGTCGATATCGGCCGCTTCCGGCATCACCAACAGGTCAACGATATCGGCGTTGAGACCTGTCAGTTTCTGGTAGTCCTCAATGCTTAGCAGCACATGAGCAGGCTTGCCGCGATCGGTGATGAAAACCGGTCCCTGGCGGGCTGCTTTTTTGGCACCACTTGTGTCCTGATTGAATTCGCGGCTGGAGATCGTCGTGATAGTCATGGGGTATTCCCCTTTCTTGAAATTAATGTAGTCACGTTACTACTTTGGCTGTGTGACGAGCAAGCCCGAGGCTACCAGCGGTCTCTGTCCAGAGCAGAAAAAACACAGTCCTGCCCAGCGCTCACTGCGCGGGGGCCTCGACGGACTTGGCGTGCTCCTCAGTCTTCTCATCCCCATGAGACAAGCTGTACACATACGCCGCCAGCACATGCACCTTGTCATTGCCCTGCAGTTGCTCCTGCGCCGGCATCTGGCCCTGGCGGCCGTGGCGGATGGTTTGCTGCAACTGGGCGAAGCTTGATCCGTAGATGAATGCACCCGGGTGTGTCAGGTCCGGCGCGCCCATGGCGGGGTTGCCTTTGCCGGCCGGGCCGTGGCAGGCCGTGCAGGTGGCGGCGAACAGTTTCGCGCCATTGGCCACGTCGGCCTTGGTGCCTTCGGGCAGTGTGCGGCCGTCGAGGTTGCTCAGCACAAAACCTGCAACGTCGGCCACGCCTTGCTCGCCGATGACGGCGGCCCAGCCCGGCATCACCGCTTGGCGGCCTTTCAGGATGGACGCCTTGATGGCGTCAGGCGTGCCGCCCCAGCGCCAGTCGGCGTCGGCCAGGTTGGGGAAGCCGTAGGCGCCCTTGGCATCGGAACCGTGGCACACCGAGCAATTGGAGGCGAACAGGCGAGCGCCCATCTTCAAGGCCTTCGGGTCCCTGGCCACGTCCTCGATCGGCATCGCGGCGAATGTGGCAAAGATCGGGCCGAACTTCGCCTGCGACTGGGCCATTTCCTTTTCCCATTCATGCACGGAGGTCCAGCCGGTCTTGCCGTTGGCGAAGGGCGTCTGCCGGTCGTTGTCGAGGTAGTTGTAGCCCGGCAGCAGGCCCTGCCAATTGCCCAGGCCCGGGTACAGCGCCAGGTAACCGAGGGCGAAGACAAGGGTGCCGATGAACAGCATGAACCACCATTTGGGCAACGGGTTGTCGTACTCCTCGATGCCGTCGAACGAGTGACCGACGGTTTCCTCGGTCTGCTCGCTGCGCTGGCCCTTGCGGGTCGACAGCAACAGCCAGGTGATGGCGAACAGAGTGCCCAGGCTGAGGACGCTGACGTAGAGGCTCCAGAACGTGCTCATTGCTTGTCATCCCTGGCGGCTTGCTCGACCTGCTGGAGCGCTTGCGGGTCGTCGGCGAAAGGCAGCAGGGTTGCCTCGTCAAACTCGGCCTTGCGCCGTGGGCTGAACACCCACAACGCCAGGCCGATGAAGGCCACCATCACCACCAGGGTGCCCAGGCCCCGAATCATCCCGATATCCATGCGATCACCGTTTGCTCTTGATGAGGGTGCCCAGGCCTTGCAGGTAGGCCACCAGTGCGTCCATTTCAGTCTTGCCCTTGACGGCGGCGGCCGCGCCGGCAATGTCCTGGTCGGTGTAGGGCACGCCCAGGGTGCGCAGCACTTGCATCTTCTTCGCGGTGTCCTTGCCGTCGAGTATGTTTTCGACGAGAAACGGGTACGCCGGCATTTTCGACTCCGGCACCAGGTTGCGCGGGTTGTAGAGGTGCGCGCGGTGCCAGTCATCCGAGTAACGCCCGCCGACCCGCGCCAGGTCCGGCCCGGTGCGCTTGGAGCCCCACAGGAATGGGTGGTCCCACACGCTTTCGCCAGCCACCGAGTAATGGCCGTAACGTTCGGTTTCGGCGCGGAACGGCCGGATCATCTGCGAGTGGCAACCCACGCAACCGTTGGCGATGTACACGTCACGGCCTTCCAGCTCCAGCGCGCTGCGCGGCTTCATGCCTTCGATGGGCTTGGTGGTCACGTCCTGGAAAAACAGCGGGACGATCTGGGTCAGCCCGCCGATGCTCACGGCAATGACCATGAAGAAGGCCAGCAGGCCGATATTTTTCTCGACGACTTCATGCTTCATCAGTGCGCTCCCGCAACGGCGATGGCGGCGGCGGCTTCGGCTTGCGCCGGGTCCGAGGCGCGCACGGTGCGCCAGACGTTGTAGGCCATCAGCAGCATGCCGCTGGCAAAGATCGCTCCACCCACGGCCCGCACGATATAGCCCGAATGGCTGGCCTGCAGCGTTTGCACGAAGGAGAAGGTGAGCGTGCCGTCATCGTTGATCGCCCGCCACATCAGGCCCTGGGTGATGCCGTTGACCCACATCGAGGCGATGTAGAGCACGGTGCCGATGGTGGCCAGCCAGAAGTGGCTGTTGATCAGCGCGATGCTGTGCATCTGCGTGCGGCCGTAGAGCCTGGGGATCATGTGGTAAAGCGAGCCGATGGAGATCATCGCCACCCAGCCCAGGGCGCCGGCGTGGACATGGCCGATGGTCCAGTCGGTGTAGTGGGAGAGCGCGTTGACGGTCTTGATCGCCATCATCGGCCCCTCGAACGTCGACATGCCGTAGAACGCCAGCGACACCACCAGAAAGCGCAGGATCGGGTCGGTGCGCAGCTTATGCCAGGCGCCGGAGAGGGTCATCATGCCGTTGATCATGCCGCCCCAGCTGGGGGCCAGCAGGATGATCGACATCACCATGCCCAGGGACTGCGCCCAGTCGGGCAATGCGGTGTAGTGCAGGTGGTGGGGGCCGGCCCAGATGTACAGGGTGATCAGCGCCCAGAAATGCACGATGGACAGGCGATAGGAATAAATGGGGCGTTCGGCCTGCTTGGGCACGAAGTAGTACATCATCCCGAGGAAACCGGTGGTGAGGAAAAAGCCGACGGCGTTGTGCCCGTACCACCACTGGATCATCGCGTCTGTTGCGCCGGCATAGGCCGAGTAGGACTTGAACAGGCTGACCGGCAACGATGCGTGGTTGACGATGTGCAGCATCCCCGTCACCAGGATGAACGCACCGTAGAACCAGTTGGCAACGTAGATGTGCCGGGTCTTGCGCTTGACGATGGTGCCGAAGAACACCGTTGCGTAGGCCGCCCACACGATTGCCAGCAAAATCGCGATCGGCCATTCCAGTTCAGCGTATTCCTTGGTGGTGGTGTAGCCCAGCGGCAGGCTGACGATGGCGCCGATGATCACCGCTTGCCAGCCCCAGAAGGTGAATGCGGCGAGGCCGTCGCTGATCAGGCGCGCCTGGCAGGTTCGCTGCACCACGTAATAGGAGGTGGAGAACAACGCGCAGCCACCGAAGGCGAAGATCACCAGATTGGTGTGCAGCGGGCGCAGGCGACCGAAGGTGGTCCAGGGCAGGTCGAAGTTCAATTGCGGCCAGACCAGCTGCAAGGCGATGAATACGCCGAGCCCCATGCCGAGGATGCCCCAGACCACCGTCATGATGGCGAACTGACGGACGACCTTGTAGTTATAAGCAGTCGGGCTGATTGCTGTGCTCATGCCGGGGTTCCACGATTTAGTATTTTTATAGATAAAGCGGCCGCAGTATGGAGAAAGCGAGAGGCCATTGCAACGCACGTGATCACCGCCATCAACCAGGTTGAACGCCAGATTCTGCGGCTTTTCCGTGCTCAGTGTAGGGACAATATCCTAAATTGAAAGCTGATCAAGTGGACAGGAATATTTCCGGGCCTGTCCTGCACGCAAATCCGGCGTCGCAGGCGCGGTGTTGTGGGGGCCTCCAGGTGGTGACAGGCGGTACTTACACGGTAATGTTCATGAGCGACAGACCGATTGAATAGCGAGGCAAGCGTGGGCAAACAGCACAAGGCAAGTATTGACGGGGATCAGTGGGCACACTGTGTGCGGGAACGCGGCTGGTTGTGGGATGCCGCCGCTCAAGGCGCGTCAGGTGAGGCGGTCACATTGATGCTGGCCCATGGCGCCGGCGCGCCGATGGACTCCAGCTTCATGAACGACATGGCTGCACGCCTTGCCGGGCATGGCGTCAACGTATTGCGTTTCGAGTTTCCCTACATGGCCCAGCGTCGGCTGGACGGCGGCAAACGTCCGCCGAACCCGGCGCCGAAACTGCTGGAGGCTTGGCGGGAGGTGTATGCCGAGGTGCGACGCCATGTCGGCGGCAAACTGGCGATTGGCGGCAAGTCCATGGGCGGGCGCATGGCCAGTTTGCTGGCCGATGAATTGGCGGCCGACGGGCTGGTGTGTCTGGGGTATCCGTTCTATGCGGTGGGCAAGCCGGAGAAACCACGGGTCGAGCATTTGGCCGGGTTGAAGACGCCGAGCTTGATCGTGCAGGGCGAGCGCGATGCGCTGGGCAATCGGGCGGCGGTGGAGGGGTATGCGTTGTCGCCGAGCATCGAGGTGATGTGGCTGGCGGCGGCGGACCATGACTTGAAGCCGTTGAAGGCGTCGGGGTTCAGTCATGAGCAGCATCTGGAGGCTGCGGCGGTGAAGGTGGCTGAGTTTCTCGGTGGCTGTTAGGGCCTCATCGGGAGCAAGCCCCCTCCCACCTTTGATTGGGTTCACACATTTCCATTGGTGAACACTGTAAAGGTGGGGGCTTGCTCCCGATAGCGATTACCGGTTGAAACGCTCCACCAGCGAATACTGGGAATTGGCCGTATGGGTCAGCTCTTCGCTCAACTGCGCCGAGTTCATCGCCTGCT
This sequence comes from Pseudomonas sp. Leaf59, assembly GCF_920984685.1. Taxonomy (NCBI): domain Bacteria; kingdom Pseudomonadati; phylum Pseudomonadota; class Gammaproteobacteria; order Pseudomonadales; family Pseudomonadaceae; genus Pseudomonas; species Pseudomonas sp. Leaf59. Next base: position 165,386 of record NZ_CAKLBR010000002.1, read on the forward strand.
CCGAGGTCTGGTCCGCCAGCAACGCAATGGTGCTGATATTGCGGCTGATCTCCTCGGCCACCGAGCTTTGCTCTTCGGTCGCGGCGGCGATCTGGGTGGTCATGTCGGTGATGTGCGCCACCGCTTCGCTGATGCCGACCAGTGCCTGGTCCGCTTCCGTCACCCGCGTCACGCCTTCTTCGGCCTGACGGCGCCCGGCGTCCATGGTTTGCACGGCGGCGTTGGCGGTCTGTTGCAGCTTGGCGATCAGGGCATGGATCTGCCCGGTGGACTCGGTGGTGCGCTGCGCCAGTTGGCGCACTTCGTCAGCCACTACGGCAAACCCCCGGCCCATCTCACCGGCACGCGCCGCTTCAATGGCGGCGTTCAGTGCCAGCAGGTTGGTCTGGTCGGCAATGCCCTTGATCACGTCGACCACGCCGCCGATTTCATCGCTGTCCTTGGCCAACTGGGTCACGGTCACGCCGGTTTCGCCCACCGCCACCGACAGGCGCTGAATCGCCTCGCGGGTTTCCCCGGCGATGTCGCGACCGCGACCGGTCAGGCGATTGGCTTCCTGGGTCGCGTCCGCCGTGCGCTGCACGTGGCTGGCGACTTCCTGGGTGGTCGCCGCCATCTGGTTGACCGCCGTGGCCACCTGCTCGGTTTCCACGCGCTGGCGTTCCAGACCGCTGGAGCTGTTATGCGCATAGGTGTTGGATTGCAGCGCCTGAGCGTTCAAGTGTTCGGCAGTGTCCTGCAAGCGCGTAAGGCACGTCTTCAAACGGGCTTCCTGGCTGAGGATCGACATTTCCAGACGCGCCTGGGCGCCACGGCTGTCGGTGTACATCTGCGCGATCAACGGGTCTGAGGTGGTCTGCTCGGCCAGGCGCAGCAAGCGCTTGAGGCCGCGCTGCTGCCAGCGCAGGCCCAGCAGCCCCAACGGCACCGACAACCCGGCCGCCAGGGCGAAGCCCCAGTGGGAATTGAGCGATACGCCGATCATGAAGCTCAACTGGCTCACCAGGATGAACGGCAACCAGTCCTGCAACACCGGCAGCCATTTGTCGCGCCGCGGAATCGCCGACTTGCCCTGGTTGATGCGTTGATAAAGCGCTTCGGCGCGGCGGATCTGTTCGGCGGTGGGCTTGACGCGCACCGACTCGTAGCCGATCACCTGGCTGCCATCGAAGACCGGCGTCACATAGGCGTTGACCCAATAGTGATCGCCACTCTTGCAGCGGTTCTTGACGATGCCCATCCATGGCAGGCCTTGTTTGAGCGTGGTCCACATGTGCGCGAAGACGGCCGCCGGAACGTCCGGGTGACGCACCAGGTTGTGCGGTGCGCGCATCAGTTCGTCATGGCTGAACCCACTGATTTCGACGAAAGCGTCGTTGCAGTAGGTGATAACCCCTTTGGCATCTGTGGTGGAGATCAACCGTTGCTGGGCAGGGAAGGTACGTTCGCGCTGGGTAACGGGCTGGTTATTACGCATGGCAGTTCAATCCGTGAGGCTTTCGGGGGTTATCGGCCGTATCGGAGGTTTATTTAGATTCTTTTTGCAACAATCCGCGGTGGCCGCAGCACCAGCCACAATGCCCCGCCAATCAACACGCCGCCATACACGTGGGCCATCGACAACGGCTCATCCAGCAGCAGCGCGCCCCACAGCACGCCGAACGGCGGGATCAAAAAAGTCGTGGTCATCGACCTCACCGGGCCGATGGCGGTCAGCAGGCGAAAGTACAGGACGTAGGCAAACGCCGTGCACACCAGCCCCAACCCCAGCAGCGACGTCCACACCTGCCAGCCGCCCCAGCTCGCCGGGGGATGGCTGATGGCGCTGTAGGCGAACAGCGGCAACAGAAACAGGGTGGCGCCGAGCATGCTGCCCAAGGCGGACAGACGGCTGTCCAGCCCGCCCTGGCGATCCAGCCAGCGCCGCGCGAGAAACCCGGCAAACCCGTAGCAGGTGGTGGCCAGCAGACACGCCAGCGCGCCCATCAGCAAGGGCAGGTCAAACGCCACCGGGCCGGCGCGGGTCAGCACACCCACACCGAACAGGCCCAGGCATACCCCGGCAAATTTTGAGGGGGTCAGGCGTTCGCTGAAGAACAACCCGCCGATCAACACGCCCATCAGCGGCGTGGTGGCGTTGAAGATCGCCGAGTAACCCGCCGGCAGCACCTGGGCGGCCACCGAGTACATCGTGGCGGGGATCCCGGAGTTGATTACGCCCAGCAGCAGCACGGTTTTGAACTTGCCCTGGAAATCCCAGCGCACGCGCATCAGCGCCAGAATCACCAGCAGGCCGGCGGCGGCGATCGACACGCGGAAAAACGCGGTCGGCACACTGCCGATTTCCGGCGCGATGATGCGCATGAACAGAAAGCTCGCGCCCCAGATGGCAGCCAGGCCCAGCAGGTACAGGGTGTCGACAGGTCTCACAGCACATTCCTACCTTGATAAGGCCGCGAGTGTTGCCCAGCGGCCTGCCTGACACAATCGCTAATTAAACGACGAACCGCGTCACCAGCCCATTGAGGTCCACGGCCAGGCGCGACAGTTCCTGGCTGGCGGCCGAGGTCTGGCTGGCGCCGGCGGCGGTCTGAGTCGACAGGGCGCGAATGTTCACCAGGCTGCGGTCGACGTCACGGGCCACCAGCGCCTGTTGCTCAGCGGCGCTGGCGATCACGCGGTTGCGCTGGTTGATCTGCGAGATGGACGCGGTGATTTTCGCCAGCGCGTTGCCGGCGTTGTTGGCCCGCTGCAGGGTATGACCGGCGTGTTCGGCGCTGCTGTTGAGTGCGCCGACGGTGTCCTGGGTGCCTTGCTGGATACTGGTGATCATCTGCTCGATGTCTTCGGTGGAGGCCTGGGTGCGTTGCGCCAGCGAGCGTACTTCATCGGCGACGACCGCAAAGCCGCGTCCGGCCTCGCCTGCGCGGGCCGCTTCAATGGCGGCGTTGAGTGCCAGCAGGTTGGTTTGCCCGGCGATGCCACGGATCACTTCGAGCACCTTGCTGATGTCCTGCGCCTTGGCGGCCAGGCCTTCGGCCTTGTTCGAGGCGCCGAGCACTTCGTCGACCAGGCTCTGGATCGCGCTGATGGTCTGGCTGATCTGGTGGTGGCCGTGTTTGCTGTCCTCGTCCGAGGCCTGCGATGCTTCGGCGCTGGACACCGCGTTGTTGGCCACGTCGTCCACGGCGACGCTCATCTGGGTGACGGCGGTGGCGGCCTGTTCGATTTCATCGTTTTGCGCCTGCAGGCCACGTGTGCTCTGCGCCATTACCGAACTCATTTCTTCGGCCGCCGAGGCCAGTTGCTGCGCCGACTCACTGATGCCGCGCAGGGTGCCCTGCAATTGCGTCTGCATGCTGGCCAGGGCGGCCAGCAGTTGCGCCGGCTCGTCGCGACCGTGCACGGTCACGGGCTGGCTCAGGTCGCCGGCGGCGATGGTGCGCGCCACTGCCAGCGCCTGGCCCAGCGGCGTGGTGATGCTGCGGGTGAGCAGCCAGGCCAGCAGCAACGTGGCGACCAGCGCGACGACGATGATCAGGCCGACAATCCAGCGCGCACGCGCATACACCTGCGCTGCCGAGTCGGCCGCCGCTTCGACACCCCGCTTGTTGAAGTTGATCAAGGCCTCCAGGTGCTGGTTGAGGGCATTGCCCAGGGGCGCCAGGCGGCTGGTGACCAGGTCGATGGCGTCTTGTTGCTGTTCCTTGTCCACCAGGCTGATCATCTGGCCGATGGTACCCATGTAGCTCGCCACCGCAGTGTTGACCTGTTGCAGCAGCGCGCGCTCGTCGTCGTTGCTCGGCAGGCTCTCATGGCTGGCCAGCAACGCCTTGAGCTGACCGGTATTGCGCGTGATCAGGCCTCGGCTGGTGTCGCGGATGCGTGATTCATCGGTGGTAACGAAGCGCAGCGCCTCCAGGCGAATGCCGGCCACGGTGGCGGCGATTTCATGGGCGTTTTCGATGCTCGGCATCCACGAGCGCTCGATGATCAGCGCGCTTTCGCGCAGCTCGGCCATCTGCCCCAGGCCGAACAGGCCGACAATCACCAGCAGGCTGGCCAATACGGCAAAACTCAGACTGGCACGCAGACCAATCCTCATGTTCCTCAACGACATCTCACTGCTCCTCGGGGGGTTGAAACCTGCTCCCGGATCGGTCTTGTGACCTTGTCAGGCTGGGAGGGCGCGGGCTATATATCAAAGCGCCATTAACGTGGTAATCAGGGTTTCCCTTACGGTGTATCAGCACGGTTACATTTGTTAGGGGCCGGATGAGCCGGGCAGGTTTTCCCTGTCAAACGCGCCAGACGTTGCCGTTAAAGGCGTACAGATAAAAATCCGAGTCTGAGAGTAGGGATTTGTCGTGCAGTTACTGACCGCTCGGTCGAATAAAAAAACTGAAAATAGTGGAGGTTTCTCCCATGTCCGCCCTCGCCATTGCCCGCACCCTGCTTGACGGCTTCGACGATTACCGTGAGCACTTTCGCCGGATCACCGATGGCGCTCGTGAACGTTTCGAAAAGGCCCAGTGGCAGCAGGGGCAGGCGGCGTCGGCAGCGCGGATCAACTTGTATGAAGAGAAAGTGGCCGAAGTGACGGCGCGCCTGCGGGCAGGTTTCGACAGTACTGTGTTGCTGCAGAGCAGCAATTGGCCCCAGGTGAAGAGCGCCTATATCGGCCTGATCGACCTGCGCGTCGACGATGAGTTGGCCGAGACCTGGTACAACTCGATCTTTTGCGGTCTGTTCAGCCATGACCTGATCAGTGACGCCTGCATGTTCATCCACACCACGCGGCCGAGCCAGCGCGAGGCGAGGGCGGCGCAGACCCGCCTTTACACGCCGGCCGGGAACCTGTCGGACCTGCTGGCGCAGGTCTTCGCCGACTTCTGTTTCAGCGAGCCCTACGCCGACCTGTCCGGCGACGTGCGCCGCCTCCAGGCGCAATTGCGCGAGAGCCTGCCGGACTGGGTCTGCAAGGACCCGGACCTGAGCGTCGAGTTGTTTTCTTCGGTGCTTTACCGCAACAAGGGGGCGTATCTGGTGGGGCGCATCTACACCCACGACGAACAATGGCCGCTGGTGATCCCGCTGCTGCACCGCGAAGGACGTGGCATCCAGATCGATGCGCTGATCACTGACGAAGCGCAGGTGTCGATCATCTTCTCGTTCACCCGTTCCTACTTCATGGTCGACGTGCCGGTGCCGGCTGACTTCATCGGCTTGCTGCGGCGCATCCTGCCGGGCAAGCACATCGCCGAGCTGTACACCTCCATCGGTTTCTACAAGCACGGCAAGTCGGAGTTCTACCGCGCGCTGATCAACCATCTGGCGAGCACCGACGACCGTTTCATCATGGCCCCGGGTGTGCGTGGCATGGTCATGAGCGTGTTCACGCTGCCGGGCTTCAACACCGTGTTCAAGATCATCAAGGACCGATTCTCGCCGTCGAAGAACGTCAACCGCGCCACGGTGATCGAGAAATACCGTCTGGTCAAAAGCGTCGACCGCGTCGGACGCATGGCCGACACCCAGGAGTTCGCCGATTTCCGCTTCCCGCGGAGCAAGTTCGAGCCCGACTGCCTGGCCGAGCTGCTTGAGGTGGCCGCCGGTACCGTTGAGGTGCAAGGCGACACGGTGCTGATTCGCCACTGCTGGACCGAGCGGCGCATGACCCCGCTCAACCTCTACCTGGAACGCGCCAACCCCGCCCAGGTGCGCGAAGCCCTGGACGACTACGGCCTGGCGATCAAGCAACTGGCGGCGGCGAATATCTTCCCCGGCGACATGTTGCTCAAGAACTTCGGCGTCACCCGCCACGGGCGCGTGGTGTTCTACGACTACGACGAAATATGCTTTCTCACCGAAGCCAACTTCCGCCACATTCCCGCGCCGCGCACCCCGGAAGACGAAATGGCCTCCGAGCCCTGGTATTCCATCGGCGCGCTGGACGTGTTCCCGGAAGAGTTCCCGCCGTTCCTGTTTGCCGATGCCGGCCAGCGCACGCTCTTCGATGAGCTGCATGGCGAGCTGTACGATGCCGACTACTGGAAAGGGCTGCAGGACGCGATCCGCGCCGGCAAAGTGATTGATGTGTTCCCGTATCGGCGCAAGGACCCGCTATAAACTGCACTCACATCCATGTGGGAGGGGGCAAGCCCCCTCCCACATTTGTTTTCGGTTTACACCCGAGTCGCGCGTGAAGCTTGGCGCTCCCAACCGCTTTTCTGCCACACTTGCCGGCCCCGCCTAAACAGATGACCGTCAAAGTACCTGATGACTGACCAAGCGCCCGCTATCGACCCACTGCTGAAAAACCTCGATCACGCCATGCTCGCCGACCGCCACCGCTTGCGGCGCCAGTTGTTCGAGCTGCGCAAGAAGCCCGATGAGGAGAAGCTGGCGCAGTGGGTGACGCGCATGCAGGCGTCCTGCGCCCAGGTGACCGCGCGGCGCGCGAGCCTGCCGGTGATCCGCTACGACGACAGCCTGCCGATTGCCGCCAAGCGCGATGAAATCAAGGCTGCGTTGAACAAGCATCAGGTACTGATCATTGCCGGCGAGACCGGCTCGGGCAAAACCACCCAGTTGCCGAAAATCTGCCTGGAGATCGGTCGCGGCCAGTACGGCCTGATCGGTCACACCCAGCCACGCCGGATCGCTGCGCGCAGTGTGGCCAGCCGGGTCGCCGAAGAGCTTGCGACCCCATTGGGCGCGTTGGTCGGCTATCAGGTGCGGTTCGAAGACCAGAGCGATTCCAATACCCTGATCAAGCTGATGACCGACGGCATCCTGCTGGCGGAAACCCAGAACGACCGCTACCTGGAACGCTACGACACGATCATCGTCGACGAAGCCCACGAACGCAGCCTGAACATCGACTTTCTGCTTGGCTACCTGAAAACCCTGCTGCCGCGCCGCCCGGACCTGAAAGTCATCATCACCTCGGCGACCATCGACCTGGAGCGTTTCTCCAAACACTTCGACGATGCGCCGATTGTCGAAGTCTCGGGCCGCACCTTCCCGGTGGACACCTGGTACCGGCCGCTGACCCTGGAGCAGGACGAGGAGGGCAACCGCGTCGAGGACGATCTGACCGTCGACCAGGCGATTCTTGCCGCGCTGGATGAAGTCGCAGCCTACGAGCGTAGCGAGCGGCGCAGCCCCGGCGATGTGCTGGTGTTTTTGCCCGGCGAGCGCGAGATTCGCGACGCCGCCGAGATGCTGCGCAAGGCCCAGCTCAAGCACACTGAGATCCTGCCGCTGTACGCGCGTCTGTCGCCGGCCGAACAGCAGCGCATTTTCCAGTCCCACCCGGGGCGGCGCGTGGTGCTGGCGACCAACGTCGCGGAAACTTCGCTGACCGTGCCGGGCATCCGTTATGTGATCGACAGCGGCACCGCACGCATCAGCCGCTACAGCTACCGCGCCAAGGTGCAACGCCTGCCGATCGAGGCAATTTCCCAGGCCAGCGCCAACCAGCGTAAAGGCCGCTGCGGGCGGGTCGAGCCGGGTATCTGCATACGGCTGTACAGCGAAGAAGACTTTATCGGTCGCCCGGAATTCACCGACCCGGAGATTCTGCGCACCAACCTCGCCGCCGTGATCCTGCAGATGCTGCACCTGCGTCTGGGCGAAATCACCGATTTCCCGTTTATCGAACCGCCGGATGGCAAGGCGATCAGTGACGGGTTCAACCTGCTGCAGGAGCTGTCGGCAGTGGATCGCAACAGCCAGCTCACGCCGCTGGGCCGCCAGCTGGCGCGCCTGCCGGTGGACCCGCGGATGGGCCGCATGCTGCTCGAAGCCGCCAAACTCGGCAGTTTGCAGGAAGTGTTGATCGTGGCCAGCGCCATGTCGATCCAGGACCCGCGCGAGCGCCCGCCGGAGCGTCAGCAGGCCGCCGACCAGGCCCACGCCCAGTGGAAGGACCCGGATTCGGACTTCGCCGGGCTGGTCAATCTGTGGCGCGGCTTTGAAGAGCAGCGCCAGGCGTTGACTGCCAGCCCGTTGCGCAACTGGTGTCGCAAGAACTTCCTCAACTACCTGCGCCTGCGCGAATGGCGCGATTCCCATCGCCAGTTGAGCCTGATCTGCCGCGACCTGCAGTTGACCCTCAACAAAGAACCGGCCGACTACCCCAAGCTGCACAAGGCGGTGCTGGTGGGCCTGCTCAGCCAGATCGGACAGAAGACCGAAGACGGCGATTACCTCGGTGCGCGTCAGCGGCGTTTCTGGATTCATCCGTCGTCGGGCATCGGCAAAAAGCGCCCGCAATGGCTGATGACCGCCGAGCTGGTGGAGACCACCAAGCTGTATGCGCGCATGGTCGCCAAGATCGATGCCGATTGGATCGAACCGCTGGCCGGGCACCTGATCAAGAAAAACCATTTCGAGCCGCACTGGGAGAAGAAGCGCGGCCAGGTGGTGGCGTTCGAGCAGATCACCCTGTTCGGGCTGATCGTGGTCGGGCGCCGGCCGGTGCATTACGGGCCGATCGACCCGGTGGTGTCGCGCGAGCTGTTTATCCGCGAGGGCCTGGTGCGTGGCGAGATCCAGTCGCGGGCCAGGTGCCTGAGCGCCAACCAGCAATTGCTGGAGCAGCTCGACGAGCTGGAAGCCAAGGCGCGCCGTCGTGACATTCTGGCCGATGAAGAAACCCTGTACGCGTTCTACGATGCGCGGTTGCCGGCGGAGATTCATCAGACTGCCACCTTCGACAGTTGGTACAAAATCAACAGCCAGAAAGACCCGCAACTGCTGATCATGCGTGAGGAAGACGTGCTGGCCCGCGAGGCCAGTGAAGTCACTGCCGCGCATTACCCGGACACCCTGCACCTGGGCGACCTGGCCCTGGCCTTGAGTTATCACTTCGAACCCAACCACCCGCGCGACGGCGTGACCCTGCGCGTGCCGGCGCCGCTGCTGCCGGCTTTGCCGCCGGAGCGCCTGGAGTGGCTGGTGCCGGGGGTGATCGAGGCCAAGTGCATTGCCCTGGTGCGCAACCTGCCCAAGGCGCTGCGCAAGAACTTTGTGCCGGTGCCGGATTTCGTCAAGGCCGCGCTGCAGCGCATCGAATTCGGCAACGGCTCGCTGCCCCAGGCGCTGGGGCGCGAACTGTTGCGCATGACCGGCGCGCGGGTCAGCGATGACGCCTGGGCCGAGGCGGCGCAGCAGGTGGAGAGCCACCTGAGGATGAACCTGGAAGTGGTCGACGGGCAGGGCAGGTTCCTCGGCGAAGGCCGCGACCTGGCCGAGCTGACCGCACGTTTCGCCGAAGCCAGCCAGGCCGCGTTGGCCGTGCCGCAGACCGCAAAAAGTCAGGAGCCGGTGCAGGCCAGGGCGTTTGCGGCGGTGGCCGAGAAGACCCAGCAGCAGATCGCCGGCCTGTCGATGACGGTGTATCCGGCGCTGGTGGAGGAGAGCGGCGCGGTCAAGGAGGGGCGCTTTTCGACGGCTGTCGAGGCCGAGTTTCAGCATCGTCGCGCGTTGCAGCGTCTGCTCCTGCAACAGTTGGCGGAGCCGGCGAAATTCCTGCGCGGCAAACTGCCCGGCCTGACCGAGCTGGGCCTGATGTACCGTGACCTGGGGCGTATCGACGCGCTGGTCGAAGACATCCTGCTGGCCAGCCTCGACAGCTGCGTGCTCGAAGGTCAAGCCAGCCTGCCGCGCGACGGTGCCGGGCTGGCCGCCTTGGCCGAGCGCACGCGGGGCGGTTGGACCGAACACGCCGAACGCCTGGCGCGCCTGACCCTGGAGGTGCTGAAACTCTGGCATGGCCTGCAAAAGTGCTTCAAAGGCAAGATTGACCTGACCCAGGCCGTGGCGCTGAACGATATCAAGCAGCAGCTAAGCCACTTGGTGTACCCGGGGTTTGTGCGGGAAACCCCGGCGCAATGGTTCAAGGAACTGCCGCGCTACCTCAAGGCCATCGAGCAACGCCTGGAGAAATTGCCGGGCCAGCTGCAAAAGGATCGGGTGTGGAGCACCGAACTGGGCGGACTGTGGACGCAGTATGAGAATCGTCTGAAAAAACACGCCCAGGAAGGCAAGCGCGACCCGCAGCTGGCACTCTACCGCTGGTGGCTGGAGGAATACCGGGTATCACTGTTTGCGCAGCAACTGGGGACCAAAGTACCGATCTCCGACAAGCGCCTGAGCAAGCAGTGGAGCCAGGTAGAGCCCTGAACCGCCGAGTGCCCAACTGCCTCTGCGGCGAGCGGGCCTGTCGTGGCGAGCGGGCTTATTGTGGCGAGCGGGCTTGCCCCGCGTTGGGGTGCGAAGCGCCCCCAATCAAGCAAAACGCGGTGTACCTGATACGGCTCAGCGTCTGGTTTTGGGGCTGCTGCGCAGCCCAACGCAGGACAAGCCTGCTCGCCACAGGGAATCTGCGCTTAACTGAACGGCATTAGGGCAAGCCAGCTCCCACAACAAGCCCGCTCGCCAGGTTGTTGCGCGACAGCGCCAAGGCGGCGCCTTCCGCATTTAAACCAGCGCTTGTCTGAGATGTGGCGCCAAATCCCCGGGTTTGTGGCAAACTTCGCGCCCATAAATGCCGGGATCGTCGCAAGGGCTGCGACGCGATGGAATAAAGCGATGCCAGTTTGATGCCACTGGATGGAATCAAACGACTTACAGTTTGGTACTAAAGTGCCAATACCTTCTGCCTGACCTATCCAGAGGAACGACCGTGCATAACGTCGTCATCAGCGGCACTGGCCTGTACACCCCGGCCAACAGCATCTCCAACGAAGAGCTGGTGCAGTCTTTCAATGCTTACGTGCATCAGTTCAACACCGACAACGCCGCCGCCATCGAGCGCGGTGAGGTGCAGGCGCTGACCGAGTCCAGCGCGGCCTTTATCGAGAAGGCATCGGGTATCAAGAGTCGCTTTGTGATGGACAAGGAGGGCATCCTTGACCCGCAACGCATGGCCCCGCGCCTGCCCGAGCGCAGCAATGACGAGTGGTCGGTGCTCTGCCAGATGGCCGTCGCCGCCGCCGAACAGGCGCTGCAGCGCGCCGGCAGGACCGCCGCCGATATCGACGGCGTGATCGTCGCCTGCTCCAACCTGCAACGCGCCTACCCGGCGATTGCCATTGAAGTCCAGGAAGCGCTGGGCATCGAAGGCTTCGGCTTCGACATGAACGTGGCGTGTTCCTCGGCCACCTTCGGTATCCAGAACGCCGCCAACAGCATCCAGCTGGGCCAGGCCCGGGCGATCCTGATGGTCAACCCGGAAGTCTGCACCGGCCACTTGAATTTCCGTGACCGCGACAGCCACTTCATCTTTGGCGACGCGGCCACCGCTGTGCTGCTGGAGCGCGCCGACCTCGCCACCTCCGAGCATCAGTTCGAGGTGGTCAGCACCAAGCTGCTGACCAAGTTCTCCAACACCATCCGCAACAACTTCGGCTTCCTCAACCGCGCCGCCGAAGAAGGCGTCGGCGCGCCGGACAAACTGTTCGTGCAGGAAGGCCGCAAGGTGTTCCGCGATGTGTGCCCGATGGTGGCCGAACTGATCGGCGTGCACCTGGAAGAAAACCAGTTGAACGTGGGCGACGTGAAACGCTTCTGGCTGCACCAGGCCAACCTGAGCATGAACCACCTGATCGTGAAGAAGCTGTTGGGCCGCGAAGCGACGGTGGAAGAAGCGCCGGTGATTCTCGATACCTACGCCAACACCAGCTCCGCAGGCTCGGTGATTGCGTTTCACAAAAACCAGGACGACCTGGCCAAGGGCTCTGTCGCCGTGCTCAGCTCCTTTGGCGCCGGCTATTCGATCGGCAGCGTGATCCTGCGCAAGCGCTGATTTTCTGCTTGCAGGCGTGATTGGAGCGGTTTTATCCGGAATGTCGAGGTCTTGAATGGCAGCAGCGGACGACGCGCACCTGCTTGAACGCCTGCTCAAGGGAGAGCAGCAGGCCTATAAGGAACTGGTCACCGCCTACCAGAGCGCCATGCGCGCCGTGGCGTATGCCATCGTCGGCCAGCGCCACGCCGATGAAGTGGTGCAGGACGCCTGGCTGTCGGTGGTGCGCAACCTCGGCAAATTCGAGGGGCGGTCCAGTCTCAAGACCTGGTTACTGACCATCACGGCCAACGCCGCCAAGGGCCGCTACAGGCAGAACCGTCGGGAAGTGCTGCTCGACGATCTGCCTTCGCCCCATGGCACGATTGGCGCAGAGCGTTTTTCCCCTGACGATGGCCACTGGGCGGTCGCCCCGTATGCCTGGCATCAGGACAGCCCGGAAGCCTTGTTGACCGAAGATGAGCTGCGCAATTGCCTGGAGCATACGCTACTGAGTTTGTCGGACTTGCAGAGCAGCGTGCTGGTGCTGCGTGAACGCCAGGGCCTGGAGCTGGAAGAAATCTGTAATCTTTTGACGCTCTCGCTCTCGAATGTGCGTGTGCTGTTGCATCGAGCGCGGCTCAAGGTATTCGCCACGGTGGAGCATTTTGAGGAAACGGGAGAATGTTGACCTGTAAGGAACAAGTGGCACGCTCCAGTGATTACCTCGATGGGCAACTGACCTTTCGCGAGCGTCTGCTGGTGCGTCATCACTTGATGTTCTGCCCGAACTGCCGCCGCTTTATCCGTCAGATGCGCCTGATGCAGGCGACGCTGAAGAAGATGCCGCAGGCACCGGTGCCGGAGGTGGATGCCCTGGCCGAACGGCTGGCTGCCGAGCGGCGCAAGGGCGGGTAGCGGCGTTATCAGAACTTGGCTTCAGCATCCAGCTGCAGGGTGTTGGTGTTGGCATCACGCTGCGTACGGCTGGCGAAGTCGGCCTTGGTCAGGAAGTACGTGGCGCCGAGGGCGAAGTTCTTGTCGATGTCGTAGCTGACCTTCATCTTGTGACCGCGCGAGCCGGTGGTGCCGTTGGCGAAGTCCGAGTCGGTAAAGGCGCCGACCACTGCGTTACGTTGAACATCGCGGTAGTTGTAGTCCAGGTTGAAACCGAACACCTTGGACTTGGCACCTACCAGCCACGCTGTGTCCTGATCGGTCACGGCATCGTTGTTTTTCACGTACTGACCATAGAACGCCAGGGGCACGGCCAGGCCACCGATGTCTGCCTGGGCGAAGCCTTCGTACAGACGGAATTCGTTGTCGGCCGAATTACCGTTGACTGCCAGTGCGCAAGGCGTGGTGGTGGTTGTGCAGCGGCTGTCGCGGTCGTTCTGGTAGGCGTAGACGCTGCCGCCCAGGGTCATTTTCAGGTTGTCGGTGATCGAGAAGCGCGTACCCAACTGGCCGGATGTCAGGCGCAGGTCGTGGCGAAACTGCACGCCGTCGCCGTCGACGTTGTCCTTGAGGTTGTAGTTGCCCAGGCTGCCGAACAGCTCGGCGCTGCTGCCCAGTGGGTATTTGTAGGTGACTGCGAGGCCTTCGGGGTTGATGTCGCTGTCCCAGATCACGTCGCCCATGCTCACCCACGGTTGCAGCATCTTGCCGCCGATCACGTGCAGGTTCTTGATCTGGTCCGGGTGGTAGTCGATGTAGCCAAGGTCCAGCCAGATCGATTTCTTGTCGAAATAGCCGTCCTGGTCCTGGTTGGTGGAGCGCGCATCGTCGCCGCCGCCGGTGGCGATGCGGATGCCGGTGTCCACTTGCGGGTTGATTTCGGTGTAGGCGCCCAGGCGCGCACGGATACGTTGACGGTCCTTGTCACGGCCGCCGTTGTTGGGCTCGCCGTCGATCTTGATGGTTTCCTGGCGGAACCGCACGTCGCCCTTGAACTGGGTCTTGGCGGCCCAGGCGAGTTTCTGGTCGAACGTGCTCAGGTCGTTGGTCTTTTTCGCGGTGGCGGCGATCTGTTCGTTGCTCTCTTGCTGAGCTTGCCGCGCGATCTGCTGTTCTTTCTGGTCCTTGGCCAGTTCGGTTTGCAGTTCGGTGTACTGCGCCGCAGTGATCTGGCCGTTGGCCTTGAGCATGTCGAGCAATTTAGCGTCGACTGCAGCGCTGGCCGGCACGCTCAGGGCCAATAACAGGCCGCCGCACAGGACCGCTGCAGTTTTGGTGGAAGCAAGACGCATATCAATCTCCGAAAGTGAGGAGGAGGGAATAGACCCTCCAGGACACGAACGCCCTATGAAGGACGCGAAAAATGGCTATTTGGTTAGAACCAGATGCTCTAAAAAACACGGCTAGTATTGCTGTCGTTTATGACGAAGTAGTGGCTAAATCATGTCGTCTTGATGACAAATGCCTTGTCCGTGGAACTATTGGTCTAGAGCCCTGTCCGCCGTTTTTCGAGGTGTGAACAGTGCCGTGATGAGCGATACTCGCCAGGCTTATATGCCAACCGCCAGTGAGGATGCCGATGCCGTTGCAACGTCTGGACAACCTGTCCGAAATCGCCCCGTCGGTGTGGGATGCGCTGGTGCCGCAGGCTCAGCCGTTCGTGCGGCATGCTTTCTTGAGTGCGCTGGAAGACAGCGCCAGCCTGGGCCCGCAATCGGGCTGGCGGCCCGAGCATCTGCTGCACTGGGAGGGTGATCGACTGGTGGCGGCGTTGCCCAGTTATCGCAAGTGGCATTCCTACGGCGAATATGTGTTCGACCATGGCTGGGCTGATGCCTGTGCGCGTGCCGGCATCGACTACTACCCCAAGCTGCTCACGGCGGTACCGTTCAGCCCGGTAAGCGGGCCGCGCCTGCTGGCGGCGAGTGCCGAGGACGGTTTCGAGCTGCTCAACAGCCTGCCGGGTTACCTGGAAATCGAAGGGCTTTCCAGTGCACATATCAACTTCACCGACGTGTTGGCCGATGACGCCTTGACCCGGCAGCCGGGCTGGTTGCAGCGCCTGGGTTGCCAATTTCACTGGCAGAACCGTGGCTACCGCGATTTCCAGGACTTCCTCGACGCCTTGAGCTCACGCAAGCGCAAACAGATGCGCAAGGAACGCGAACAGGTGGCGGGGCAGGGCATCGAGTTCGAGTGGCTGCACGGCCATCAACTGACAGAAGCGCAGTGGGATTTCGTCTACGCCTGTTACGCCAACACCTACGCGGTACGCCGCCAGGCTCCTTACCTGACCCGCGCGTTTTTCAGCCTGCTGGCCGAGCGCATGCCCGAGATGATCCGCGTGGTGCTGGCCAAACAGGGTTCGCGCCCGGTGGCGATGGCGTTCAGTCTGATCGGCGGCGACAGTTTTTATGGGCGTTACTGGGGCTGCCTGGCCGAATTCGACCGCCTGCATTTCGAGACCTGTTTCTACCAGGGCATGGACTACGCCATCGCCGAAGGCCTGCAACGCTTCGATGCAGGCGCCCAGGGCGAGCACAAACTGATTCGCGGGTTCGAGCCGGTGATCACCCGCTCGTGGCATTACCTGCGCCATCTGGGGTTGAAGAATGCCGTGGAAGATTTTCTGGAGAGAGAGCGCGTGGGGATTCTGGCGTATGCCGAAGAGGCGAGGTCAGCCCTGCCTTATCGGCAGGGCTGAACACGCCCGGTTTTAGCCTGGCGCCTCCTTGCCAAGCCATCGATACATCACGCCACCGATCACCGCACCCAGGATCGGCGCGAGCCAGAACAACCACAACTGCTCGATCGCCCACCCGCCCACCAGCAGGGCCGGGCCGGTACTGCGGGCCGGGTTGACCGAGGTGTTGGTCACGGGGATGGAGATCAGGTGGATCAGTGTCAGGGCCAACCCGATGGCGATGGGCGCGAGGCCCTTGGGCGCGCGTCTGTCGGTGGCGCCGAGGATGATCACAACGAACATCGTGGTCATCACCAGCTCACAGACAAACGCCGCCGCCAGCGAATAACCGCCCGGAGAATGCTCGCCATAGCCGTTGGACGCCAGGCCGCCAGCCAATTCAAATCCTGGCTTGCCGCTGGCGATGAAGTACAACAATGCGGCGGCGACTGCTGCGCCGATGACTTGGGCGACAAAATAGGCCGGCAACTCCCGCGCCGGAAACCTTCCGCCCACCACCAGCCCCACCGATACCGCCGGGTTGAGGTGACAACCACTGATAGTGCCGATCGCGACCGCCATGGTCAGCACCGTCAGCCCGAACGCCAGCGCAACGCCCAACAGGCCAATACCGACTGCAGGAAACGCTGCGGCCAATACCGCACTCCCGCAACCGCCCAACACCAGCCAAAACGTACCCAACCCCTCTGTGACTGAACGTTTGAACAAAGACATGCAGCCCGTCCTTGATAGATCTCTATCTAATCAGTAAATCATGATGCTCCCTGCAGATTTACTTCAGCGCCCCTCTGGGCACTGCACTGATTACAGCACGGTTTTGATACAAGTCCAGGGCATGAATAATCACCAGAAGCCCGTGGCTGCTGGGGTTTGATGCAGACGTCGTTGAGTGAATTCGATCAAATATGGGAGGGGGAGAGCCCCCTCACGTATTTTAAGAGATGTTTGCGTCAGTCGATTCCGACAAACCCACCCGTCTGGTGTTGCCACAGCCGTGCATACAGGCCGCCGTGTGCCAGCAACTGCGCATGGCTGCCGCTTTCGGCAATCCGGCCCTTCTCCAGCACCACCAGGCGGTCCATGCGTGCGATGGTCGACAGACGGTGCGCAATCGCAATAACGGTCTTGCCCTGCATCAGGGTTTCCAGACTTTCCTGAATCGCTGCTTCCACTTCCGAGTCGAGTGCCGAGGTGGCTTCGTCCATGATCAGAATCGGCGCGTCCTTGAGCAGCACGCGGGCGATGGCGATGCGCTGACGCTGCCCGCCGGAGAGTTTGACGCCGCGCTCGCCCACATGGGCATCGAGCCCGGTGCGGCCCTCGGCGTCCGAGAGCAGCGGGATGAACTCATCGGCGCGCGCCTTGTGGATCGCGGCCCAGAGTTCTTCATCGGTGGCGTCGGGCTTGCCGTACAACAGGTTGTCGCGGATCGAACGATGCAGCAGCGATGTGTCCTGGGTGATCATGCCGATCTGCTCGCGCAGGGTTTCCTGGGCGACTTCGGCGATGTTCTGGCCGTCGATCAGGATGCGTCCGCCTTGCAGGTCGTAGAGGCGCAGCAGCAGGTTGACCAAGGTTGACTTGCCCGCGCCCGATGGGCCGATCAGGCCGATCTTTTCCCCGGCCTTGATCTCAAGGTTCAGGCCGCCAATGATCCCGCTCTGCTTGCCATAGTGGAAATCCACCTGCTCGAAGCGCACCTCGCCATGGGGGACTTGCAGGCGCTGGGCGTTGTCGCGGTCGATCACGGCCAGGGGTTGTGCGATGGTTTTGAGGCCGTCCTGCACCATGCCGATGTTTTCGAAAATGCCGTTGACCACCCACATGATCCAGCCGGACATGTTGACGATGCGGATCACCAGGCCGGTGGCCAGGGCAATCGCGCCCACCGAGATGAGCGAGTGCGTCCACAGCCACAGCGCAAGGCCGGTGGTGGTGACGATCAGCAGGCCGTTCATGGTGGTGATCACCACGTCCATACTGGTCACCACGCGGCTGGCCAACTGGGTTTTTTCGGTCTGCTCGATGATCGCTTCCCTGGCGTATTCCTGTTCGGACTGGGTATGGGCGAACAGCTTCAGGGTGGTGATGTTGGTATAGCCATCGACGATGCGCCCCATCAGTTTGGAGCGCGCCTCGGAGGAAATCACCGAGCGCTCCTTCACCCGTGGCACGAAGTAGCGCAGCGCCAGGCTGTAGCAGACGATCCAGGTCACCAGCGGAATCATCAGGCGCCAGTCGGCCTCGGCAAACAGCACCAGGGCGCTGATGGCGTAGATCGCCACGTGCCAGATCGCGTCCACGGCCGCCACGGCGGAGTCACGCAGGGAGTTGCCGGTCTGCATGATGCGCTGGGCGATGCGCCCGGCAAAATCGTTCTGGAAGAAATTCAGGCTCTGTTTGAGCACATAGCTGTGGTTTTGCCAGCGGATCAGGCTGGTCATGCCGGGGCTGATGGTCTGGTGCACCAGCAGGTCGTGCAGTGCGCCGAAAATCGGGCGCAGCAGCAGGGCGACCACGGCCATCCAGATCAACTCGGTGCTGTGCACCTGGAAGAAGTCGGCGGGTGGCGTGCCCTGGGCCAGGTCGATGATGCGGCTCAGGTAGCTGAACAGCGCGACTTCGATCAATGCCCCGATCAGGCCCACCACCAGCAAGGCGGCGAAGTGCGGCCATACCTGACGCAGGTAGTAAAGGTAAAAAGGCAGGACTTTATCAGGTGGGGCGGCGCTGGGCGCGTCGCGGAAGATGTCGATCAGTTGTTCAAAACGACGATAGAGCATGGGTTGACACCCGCCGGGCGGGCTCTCCTTTCAAATGCGCGCGCGGCCTTGTGGGCCGCGCACGGAACTCCCTGCAAACCTTAGTCGATGCGCTTGGCCGACTTGATCCGGACAGGGTCGATTGGCACGTTCTGCATGCCTTGCTGGGTGGTGGTCTGGGAGTTGACGATGACGTCGACTACGTCCATGCCCTTGACCACTTTGGCGAATACCGCGTAACCGGCATCGCGACCCGGGTCGAGGAAGGCGTTGTCGGCCACGTTGATAAAGAACTGGCTGGTGGCCGAATCCGGGTTGGAGGTGCGCGCCATCGCCAGCGTGCCGCGTACGTTATGCAGGCCGTTGCTGGCTTCGTTCTTGATCGGCGCTTCGGTCGGCTTTTGCGACATCTGCTGGGTGAACCCGCCGCCCTGGACCATGAAGCCCGGAATGACACGGTGGAAAATCGTGTCGGTGTAGAAACCCTTGTCCACATAGGCCAGGAAGTTCTTGGTGCTGATCGGCGCCTTGACCGGGTCCAGTTCGATTTCAATGTCGCCGTTGGTAGTGGAGATCAACACATGGGGGGGCTTGGCCGGCTGGGCCGCCATCAGGTTGGCGGCAAACAGTACGGAACCGGCAAAGAAGGCAATTTTTTTCAGCATGGGGTCAGTGATCCTGAGTGGTGGTGTCGAGTGGTCGTGTTCGGCGCTGGGACAGGGTTAGGACCGGTCATCCTGGCGCGTTGTTCCTGCCGATCCCGGCGCGCAATGGCGTCGAAGCGGGCGAGATAAGCATGTTTGTGATTGTTTGCCCAGCCTTGGGCCCTGGATGAACGCCTTTTCAGCTCTGCCTGGGCGCGGCAAAAGGCGCGTCCAGCGGCGCCGTGTCAAAGCTGCGCAGCAATTCAACCAGGATTTGCGTGGCCGGCCCGAGGGGTTTGTCCTTATTCGAGTACAGATAAAACGTGGGGTGGCGGCTGGCCCCCTGTTCCAAGGGTAGCTGCTTGAGCACGCCCTCGGCGATTTCGCGTTCGATCAGGTGCCGCGGCAGCCACGCAAAGCCCAGGCCGCTGCCCACGAAGGAGGCAGCGGTGGCCAGGCTGCCGACGGTCCAGCGCTGTTCGGCGCCGAGCCAGCCCACGTCGCGCGGCTGCTGGCGCCCGGAGTCGCGAATCACCACTTGCATCTGGCTTTCCAGGTCCTGGAAGCTCAGCTCGCGATTCATGCGGTGCAGGGGGTGATCGGGGTGGGCAACGGCAATGAATTCCACGTCGCTCAGTTCGGTGCCCAGGTAACCGGCAATGCTGAAGCTGCAGATCGCGAGGTCGGCCACGCCTTCAATCAACAGCTCTTCGACGCCCGACAGCACCTCTTCACGCAGACGCACGCGGCAGCCACGGCTTTGCGGCATGAACGCGGTCAGCGCGCGCACCAGACGCGTGTTGGGGTA
This sequence comes from Pseudomonas sp. Leaf59, assembly GCF_920984685.1. Lineage (NCBI taxonomy): Bacteria > Pseudomonadati > Pseudomonadota > Gammaproteobacteria > Pseudomonadales > Pseudomonadaceae > Pseudomonas > Pseudomonas sp. Leaf59. The sequence goes on from NZ_CAKLBR010000002.1 coordinate 185,055, forward strand.
GGCGGCATCCACCACCAGCCGCACTTCGGCTTCCCAGCCTTGTTCCATGTGGTGGGCGAGGTCTTCCAGTTGGCTGGCGTTCTTGACCAGTTGGCGGGAACGGCGCAGCAGCACCTCACCGGCGTCGGTGAGTACGGCCTTGCGCCCGTCGATACGCAACAGCGGCACGCCGAGCTGGTCCTGCATGCGCGCCACGGTGTAGCTCACCGAGGACTGCGATCGGTGCAGCGCTTCGGCGGCCTGGGCGAAGCCGCCGTGGTCGACCACGGCCTGCAGCGTGCGCCATTGATCAAGGGTAACGCGGGGCGCTTTCAAGATGGGTTCCTCTTGTCCTAAGCTGACAGTCCTTATTGGAGACTGCCGAATGAGAAAATTGTGTTGTGTGCTGCTGGCGCTGCTGCCGATCAGTGCGTTTGCCTACCCTATCGATGTGAGCAAGAAAATCGAAGGCGTAAGCATCGATTACACGGCGTCGGACGTGGACGCCGACATCAGCTCGATCCAGTTGAGCAACTACGGCAGCAACGACGCGGTGTGTTCGGTCATCTTCACCAACGGTCCGGAATCGCCGCGCCGCCGCACGGTCACGGTGCCGGCCGGTAAAAACACCCACACCACGGTCAAATTCAACCGCGCGATCATCAAGATGCGCATTGCCCTGGCGTGCAGCCCGAAATAGAGCGTCGACGGCGCTTGCTCTGCTTATAAACAACTTTATAGATGGGTTATAGCAGTTTTTTGCGCTTTTTTATCGAGTGGGCCCTGGTTAATCTCCATTCCATTGTCTGACAGCATTTGCAGATGGAGCCTACAAGCACACATGCCACGTTCTGATCATTGAAAGCTGCGGCCATCAGGGCGCGGTTTGCTCGGGTCGCCTGATCCTTTAATCGTCAGATAATCGCGCGCTGTTTACATGGCTCCACGCAAACCCTTCAAGTACGCGTACGAACCTCCCTTTGCAATTGTTGCTCCTGAGTGCTCCTGCCCGACTGCCGCTTTAGCGAGGTCGGGTTTTTTTTGCCCCGAGTTTCTTCAAGCGTCGAAAACCTTTACTGTCCCGCCCATTCGAAACGAGGCGCGCATGGGCTATCTACTGATTGTCACCCTGATTCAGGCATTTTCCTTCAGCTTGATCGGCGAATACCTCGCCGGTCACGTCGACAGCTACTTCGCAGTGTTGGTGCGCGTGGTGCTGGCCGGCTTGATCTTTCTCCCGCTGACCCGCTGGCGCTCGGTGGAGCCGGCCTTCATGCGCAGCATGCTGGTGATCGGCGCGTTGCAGTTTGGCGTGACCTATGTCTGCCTGTACCTGAGCTTTCGCGTATTGACGGTGCCGGAAGTGTTGCTGTTCACCATCCTCACGCCGTTGCATGTGACGCTGATCGAAGATGCTCTCAACCGGCGCTTCAACCCGTGGGCGCTGGTGGCGGCACTGGTGGCGGTGGCGGGCGCAGCGGTGATTCGCTTCGACCAGATCACGCCAAACTTCCTGATGGGTTTTCTGCTGCTGCAACTGGCCAACTTCACCTACGCCGCCGGGCAGGTCATGTACAAGCATTTGGTGGCGCGTTATCCGAGCGATCAGCCGCACTACCGGCGTTTCGGTTATTTCTATCTGGGGGCGTTGCTGGTGGTGCTGCCGGCGTTTCTGCTGTTCGGCAAGGCCGACTTTTTGCCGCAGGCGCCGTTGCAGTGGGGCGTGTTGCTGTTCCTGGGTCTGGTCAGCACCGCGCTGGGCATGTACTGGTGGAACAAGGGCGCGTGCCTGGTCAATGGCGGCACGCTGGCGGTGGTCAACAACCTGCATGTGCCGGTGGGGCTGTTGCTGAACCTGCTGATCTGGAACCAGCATGAGCCGCTGGGGCGCCTGGCGTTGGGTGGGTTGGTGATTCTGGCGGCGGTGTGGATCAGCCGGCTTGGTATTCGCAAAGAGCCGGCTCACCCCTGAAACGTTAGAGGGCGCTGTTTTCCTGCGCAGGCAGTGGGCTGAACACGCCTGCCCGCAGGTCATTGCCGCTTGGCTGCTGATACAGGCTCAAGCCGAATTCCGGCAACACCGCCAACAGGTAATCAAAAATATCCCCCTGGATCCGTTCGTAATCCGCCCACGCGGTGGTGCGGGTAAAGCAGTAGATTTCCAGTGGCACGCCCTGGGCGGTGGTTTGCATCTGGCGCACCATGCAGGTCATGTTCGGCTGAATGTCCGGATGGCTTTTCAGATAGGCCAGGGCGTAGGCGCGGAAGGTGCCGAGGTTGGTCATGCGGCGACGGTTGGCCGACAGTTGCGCGCTGTTGCCCTGGGCCTCGTTCCAGGCCTTGAGTTCGGCCTGCTTGCGGCTGATGTAGTCGGTGAGCAGGTGAACCTGGGTCATGCGCACTTCTTCGTCATCGCGCAGAAAGCGCACGCCGCTGGCATCGATAAACAGGCTGCGCTTGATGCGGCGCCCGCCCGAGGCCTGCATGCCGCGCCAGTTCTTGAACGACTCCGACATCAGACGCCAGGTGGGGATGGAGACGATGGTTTTGTCAAAGTTCTGCACCTTGACCGTGTGCAGGGTGATGTCCACCACATCGCCGTCGGCGCCCACCTGAGGCATCTCGATCCAGTCGCCCACGCGCAGCATGTCGTTGCTGGTGAGCTGCACGCTGGCGACGAATGACAGCAGGGTGTCCTTGTACACCAACAGGATGACCGCCGACATGGCACCCAGACCGGACAGCAGCAACAGCGGCGAGCGGTCGATCAAGGTGGCGACGATGATGATCGCGGCAAACACGAACAACACCATTTTCGTCAACTGCACATAGCCCTTGATCGAGCGGGTGCGGGCGTGTTCGGTGCGCGCGTAGATGTCCAGCAACGCGTTGAGCAGGGCGCTCACGGCCAGCGTCATGAACAGGATGGTGATTGCCAGGGACACGTTGCCGATAAACAGGATGGCGGTCTTGCTCAGGTCCGGCACCAGGTACAGGCCGAACTGGATCACCAGGGACGGCGTCATTTGCGCCAGACGATGAAACACTTTGTTGTGCCGCAGGTCGTTGAGCCAGTGCAGGGCCGGTTGCCGGCCGAGCAGCTTGACCGCGTGCAGGATCAGGTAACGTGCCACGCGCCCGAGCAACAGGGCCACCACCAGCAATACCAGCAGGCCGAGGCTGGAATGCAGCAACGGATGCTCGTCGAGGGTGCCCCAGAGATCTTGCACGTTGCGCCACAGCTGTTTGATATCCATGGGTAAAGCCGATTCCTCTGTAAGACAAGACGGGGCCGATTAGAGCATTTAAGTGCGCTGAAGTTGACGCTATGGACAAATACACTCACAAAAAAGCTGCCGATTAGCACTGTTCGCGTAAAGAAACTCGGTTTGGACGCCCGAAACCGTTACCCTATGCAGCTGATATTTTGTATTTCTTCGAGGTAGCACCCGTGTTTTCCCAATTCGCCCTGCACGAACGCCTGCTCAAAGCCGTGGCCGAGCTTAAATTTGTCGAGCCAACGCCTGTGCAGGCAGCGGCCATTCCGCTCGCGCTCGAAGGGCGTGACCTGCGGGTGACGGCTCAAACCGGCAGTGGCAAGACCGCCGCTTTCGTCCTGCCGATTCTCAACCGCCTGATCGGCCCGGCCAAAGTGCGTGTCAGCATCAAGACGCTGATCCTGCTGCCCACCCGCGAGCTGGCCCAGCAGACCTTGAAGGAAGTGGAGCGCTTTTCGCAGTTCACCTTCATCAAGTCCGGCCTGATCACCGGCGGCGAAGACTTCAAGGTCCAGGCCGCGATGCTGCGCAAGGTGCCGGACATCCTGATCGGCACGCCGGGCCGCATGATCGAGCAGCTCAACGCCGGTAACCTCGACCTCAAGGAAGTCGAAGTGCTGGTGCTCGACGAAGCCGACCGCATGCTCGACATGGGCTTTGCCGACGACGTGCAGCGTCTGGTCAGTGAGTGCGTCAACCGTCAGCAGACCATGCTCTTCTCCGCCACCACCGGCGGCTCGACCCTGCGCGACATGGTCGCCAAGGTGCTGAACAACCCTGAGCACTTGCAGGTCAACAACGTCAGCGACCTGAACGCGACCACGCGTCAGCAGATCGTCATGGCTGACCACAACGTGCACAAGGAACAGATCCTCAACTGGTTGTTGGCCAACGAGACGTATCAGAAGGCCATTGTGTTCACCAACACCCGCGCCGCTGCCGACCGCATCTACGGTCGTCTGGTGGCCCAGGAATACAAGGCGTTCGTGCTGCACGGCGAAAAAGATCAGAAGGACCGCAAACTGGCCATCGACCGTCTGAAGGCGGGCGGCGTGAAGATTCTGGTCGCCACTGACGTCGCCGCGCGCGGCCTGGACGTGGATGGCCTGGATATGGTCATCAACTTTGATATGCCCCGTAGCGGCGACGAATACGTGCACCGTATCGGCCGCACCGGGCGTGCCGGCAACGATGGCCTGGCGATCTCGCTGATCTGCCACGGCGATTGGAACCTGATGTCGAGCATCGAGCGCTACCTCAAGCAGTCGTTCGAGCGCCGCACTATCAAGGAAGTCAAAGGCACTTACACCGGGCCGAAGAAGGTCAAGGCATCGGGCAAGGCTGTTGGCGTGAAGAAGAAAAAGACCGACGCCAAGGGCGACAAGAAGAAAGCCGGCGCCAAGTCGCCGACCAAGCGCAAGATTGCCAATCGCCCGAAGACCGACAATCTGTCCCTCGTCAGCAAGGATGGCATGGCCCCGCTCAAACGTCGCAAGCCGGAAGCGCCGGCTGCGGAATAACGCGCAGGCAACAAAAAAACCGGACAATGTCCGGTTTTTTTATGCGCGATGATGTGCGCCTGGCGCCGGGAACGTCTGGAAACTTCAGGAAAATGGCGTCTGTCCATTCGGCTGAACGCAGAGTGATGCTGTGGGTCACAGCTTTTACGGGCTACTTTTCAACGGCCTGCAGGAGGAATCAGGATGACGACTTACAACTGGGATCTGATCGAACGTTTGCTGCACGAAGTGCAGAACGGCGAGGGCAGCTTTGCTCCGCGCAAATACGCCGCGCAGGAAGCTGCTGGCAAGGCCATGGCGGGCGAATCGGCCGGCAACCTTGATGCGCTGAAAGAAACCGCTGCGGATTATGAAGCGCTGTTGCTCAAGCGCGGGTTCATTGAATCGCGCCCGGAGGCAGAGGGTGGCAATGGCGAGAATTTCATTTTGACGCCGCGGGGTTCGAGCCTGCTGTCGTTGATCGACAGTGCAATTCCCGGCGAACGCGATACGCGCCAGGTCCTCGACGAACAGGTAGATGCGCTGGATGAGGCAACTTTCGAAAAAGTGGCTTCCCAAGCCGCGATTGCCGGTGGTGCGATCTGAAGGTCATGCCCGACCCATGTGGGAGTGGGCTTGCTCCCGATAGCGGTAGGTCAGTCATCAATAGGCTGACCGACACCCGCAATCGTTAGCAAACCCCACCCCACACATGGTTATCAGTTGGCAGCCTTCAGGCACTTCAATGCTTTGAAATCACCCCGCACACCGTCGATTTTTTGCGTGAGCTTGATTCGCTGTTGTGCGGAACTCTGCGCCATCAAATCCACGATCAGGCTGCGCGCCGCCGCTTCCGTCTGGGCATAGGCTGCGCGGTATTCCGGCGTCCACAAGCTTTCGCGATCCACCAGTAATTGCTGCACCTTCTGTGGGAAATCGGCACTGTGGCGTTGCTTCACGGCGTCGATGAGCTGGGCCTGCCAATGGGCGCGATTGCCGATCCAGGCGGTGTTCTGATCACCCAGTTCCGTTGACCAGGCCATCACGCGGCTCTGCTGGCTGGCGCTGAGCGGTCCCATCCAGGCATCCAGGCGCTTGTTCATCCGCTCGGCGCGCTCCTTGATCTGCTGGGTCAGTGGCGGCTTCAGGTATTCGTCCTGGCGTTTGCGCAGGTCCTTGGCCAGGGCGTCGTTCATCTCCTTGACCTGTTGATCATCCAGCCCTTGCAGCAGTTGAATCGCCGATGGCGTGATCTCCCGCGCGACGTCGGCGATCGCCTGTTTGGCTTCGACAGTGCGCGCTTGCAGCGCTGCATCGGTGACCTGATTGTCATCGACCATCTGCTGCAGGCGATCCAGCCAGTCCAGATAACCCGGCAACTGCGTGGTGCAATGCCAGGCCAGGTGCTGCTTGAGGGTGTCGTTGAACCAGCTCTTCTGCCCGGCATTCATGTCCAGGTAGTCGTTGAGGGTCCAGGGGATGATCACGTCGAGATTGCGGTAGGCCAGGCCCACGCGATTGCAGCCGGCGAGCACCAGGCCGAGCGTCAGCAGTACCACCAGAAGTTTGAGCCGGCGTAGCATGGGCGGGTCCTTGCGCAGAGGGGTTCACGTATCTGAACCTGCGCGAGGCGCGACAGTTCAGCCCATTAATAAAACGAGCGGGCGGCCTTCAAGGTCAATAGGCCATCGCATTGCGAGTTGTGTCCGGAGTAGGCCGAACAGTCGCCGCCGCTAAGGCTGGAGTCGCTGTAGATCAGGTCCAGATCGATGCCTTTCCATGCCCTGGAAAACTGTACCGACCAGTCACTGAAGCTGCGGATCGAGCCGTTGTCCACCGCGACCGGGGTGCCGAGTTGATGGGTGGTGTACTTCATGCTGACACCGATGCCGAAGGGCTGGGTGCCGGTGAGGTCGGCAAACAGCGTGCTGTCCTGACGGTCGGGGTCGTTGCTGAAGGAAGCGCCGAAACGGTTGCCGAGCAGGTTGAGGCCGCCGTAGAACTCCTGGCTGTCGAGGGGGCTGAGCGTGGGGTAGCTGTAGTGGATCAGGCCGACTTCGTAGCCCAGGGTCTGATCGAAAGGGTGTTTGAAGCCCATGTACGAATCGACTTCGAGGTCGCGGGAGGACGATAGCCCCATATTCGGCGAAAATTGACCAAAGTACAGGCCGCTGTTGTGGCTTAAATCCAGGCCGCCGTGGAATGAGTCGCTGCCGGGCGAGGTGGGCTTGACCAAGCCCTGAGCCATGGAGCGGCTGGGCGTGGTGCCCAACTTGAGGTCGAAGTCTCCCCATTCGCGCTGAAATATCTGCGCTTCGGCGAGCGGGCTGGCGATCAGGGCGCTGACCAGAAAAATGCATGGTTTGAACATGCTTCACTCCATGAAAAGCGAGGAGCAGGACGGACGAAATCGGGCAGATGCCCGTGCTAGACGTGTGCAAGCATAACGGCGAATGATCGGCGATGAGGCCCGTTCGTCGATTAGCGCAGTTTGAGGTAAAGCAGGAGGGTGTCTCGGATTCCAGTCCTAGCGCCTTGAGGACAAGACGCGTAGGGACCAGATGTGCTGCGCGGGTGTTACTTCTTGCCCAGGCTGATCTGCTTGGACGGGCCGAAAGTCTGGCCGCTCACGCCCTTGGCAATTTGCTGGATTTCGCCGCCGGACTTGAGGAAAGCAGCAATCTGGCTGTTGATCGATTCGCTGGTTTCAACGGCGGGAGCTGGCTTTGCTTTGCTGTTGGATGCTTTTACACGCATGGCGGCCACTAACCTGTAGAGAATTAACTTGGCCAGGCATAGTACAGGAAATACTTGACAATTGCTTGGCAAATATCCCCAGGAGGCTGAGTGTCAGGCTGGTAATGGAGGCCCATTAATCCCTGAATTAAATGGCTAACTTACTGTTTTAAATAGAATCAACAGGCTGGACGGTGCCAGGTAGCGCGCCAGCATCCAGCGAAGTGATCAGACGAGCGGGCTGCGCCAGTGGAACGCCATGCCTGCCCGCGATTTTCGAGGGCCACGCGCGTGCCGGTCTCAACTCGGGTAGAATGCCGCCCACGTAATGAGGGTATTTGGAAATGGCTTTAGTCGGGCGCTACAACAGCTTGCAAGTGGTTAAACACACTCACTTTGGTTTGTACCTGGACGGTGCGCAGGATGGCGAAATCCTCTTGCCCAATCGGTATATCCCCAAGGATATTCCCAGTGAAGATGAAGACTGGCTTAACGTTTTCATTTATCTGGACAGCGATGACAAACTTATCGCCACGACGGAAAAACCCAAAGTTCAGGTTGGCGAATTCGCCAGTTTGAAAGTCGTTGAAGTGAATAGTATTGGTGTGTTCCTCGATTGGGGGCTGCCCAAGGATCTGTTGCTGCCGTATTCGGAAGAAAAACGCCAGTTGACCGCTGGTGAATACTGCGTGGTGCACGTCTACCTCGACAAACACACCCGGCGCATTACCGCCACCGCACGCCTCGACCGCTACCTCGACAAGACGCCGGCCAATTACCAGGTGGGCCAGGAAGTCGACCTGCTGGTGGCTGAAGCGACCGACATGGGTTTCAAGGCGATCATCAACAACAAACACTGGGGCCTGATTCACAAGAATGAGGTGTTCAAGTTCCTGCGCCCCGGCAAGGAAGAGAAGGGTTTCATCAAGGAAATTCGCGCCGATGGCAACATCAGCCTGAGCCTGCAGCCGGTCGGCCAGGAAGCGGCGTCGAGCCTCAACTCGAAGATTCTCGCCAAGTTGCGCGACAACAACGGCACGTTGCCGGTCAGCGATAAAAGTGATCCTGCGGTTATCAGCAACTTGTTCGGCGTGAGCAAGGGCAACTTCAAGAAGGCGATTGGTGCGCTCTATAAACAGGGCCAGATCGTGATTCACGCGGATCGCATTGAACTAAGCTGAGCGCGGTTTGCTCTAGCTGTAGGCGCACACTCGCTCCTACAAGGTCCTTCGTGATGTCCAAGAAAACGCTGTTTGCCTGCCTCGGCACCCTCGTTGCCTTTCTGATTCTCGACGGCCTGTGGCTTGGCGTGCTCATGGGGCCTACCTACAAATCCCTGCTCGGTTCGCTGATGCTTGATCAGCCGCGCGTGCTGCCCGCTGTGCTGTTCTATGTTCTCTACGTCATTGGTTGCGTGGTGTTCGTGGTGCTGCCCAGCGCGAGCTGGCAGCGCGCCGCGCGCATGGGCGCCTTGCTCGGACTGGTGGCCTACGGCACGTACGACCTGAGCAACTGGGCCACCTTGCAGGGTTGGTCCGCCGGGCTTGCGCTGATGGATATGGCCTGGGGCACCTTCCTGACGGCAACCTGTTGCACGGTAGGGTACCTGTGTGCACAACGAGTGCACCGGTGATTGTGTACAGGATTGATCTGCACCGTTGTTGAGCGCGGCTCCCGCAGCTGAAGCGCCATGTACCCCTTTGGAGCGCCGTTCCAGAGGGATTGTGTGCTATTGGCACGCAATCTGCTGACTACCTCGTATACAAACCATGCCGCCTCCCGTATGCACCCTGTTACGGATGCGCAGGCCGGTATTTCGAGGAGCCAAGCGATGACCGAACAATTGCCCAAAGGCTACAGCCCACGCCTGTACAACCAGGACCTGGGCCCGCTGCCGCAGAAATGGACCTGGTACAACATCTTCGCCTTCTGGATGAGCGATGTGCACAGCGTCGGCGGCTACGTGTTCGCCGCCAGCCTGTTTGCGCTGGGCCTGGCCAGTTGGCAGGTGCTGATCGCGTTGCTGGCCGGCATTTGTATCGTGCAGTTGATCGCCAACCTCGTCGCCAGGCCGAGTCAGCAGGCTGCGGTGCCGTACCCGGTGATCTGCCGGCTGGCATTCGGCGTATTCGGGGCAAATATTCCCGCAGTGATTCGCGGCCTGATTGCGGTGGCGTGGTACGGCATTCAGACGTACCTGGCGTCCAGTGCCTTGATCATTGTGGTGCTGCGCTTTTTCCCACAGATGGCGGTATATGCAGAGCCGCACTTCGCGGGCCTGTCTTACCTGGGCTGGTTTGGTTTCCTGACGTTGTGGGTGTTGCAGGCGGCGGTGTTCTGGGCCGGGATGGAGTCGATCCGTCGTTTTATCGATTGGGCGGGGCCGGTGGTGTATGCGGTGATGTTCGCCCTGGCGGGCTGGATCGTGTGGAAAGCGGGCTGGAGCAACATCAGCTTTACCCTGGCCGAAAAGTCCCTGTCGGGCTGGCAGGCATTCGGTCAGGTGATCGTGGCGACTGCGCTGGTGGTGTCTTACTTCTCCGGGCCAACACTGAACTTTGGCGATTTCAGCCGTTACTGCCGCAGCATGCAGGATGTGCGGCGCGGCAACTTCTGGGGGCTGCCGGTAAACTTCCTGGCGTTCTCCCTGGTGACCGTGGTGATCGTCTCGGGGACTTTGCCGGTGTTTGGCGAAATGCTGCATGATCCGATCGCCACCGTCTCGCGCATCGACAATGACATGGCCGTACTGCTGGGCGCCTTTGCCTTTGTCACCGCGACCATCGGTATCAATATCGTCGCCAATTTCGTATCCCCGGCATTCGATTTCGCCAATGTCGCGCCGAGCAAAATCAGCTGGCGCGCCGGCGGAATGATCGCTGCAGTGGCGTCGATCTTCATCACGCCATGGAACCTGTTCAACAACCCGCTGATGATCCACTACACCCTGGATATCCTCGCGGCATTCATCGGACCGCTGTTCGGGATTCTGCTGGTGGACTTCTACCTGATCAAAAAACAGAAAATCGACGTGGATGCCCTGTTCGATGATAGCCCGAGCGGGCGCTATTACTTCGACGGCGGAGTGAACTGGACGGCGGTAAAAGCGCTGGTGCCAGCGACGCTGGTGGGGGTGGCGATCACCTTCACGCCGGCATTGCAGGGGATGGCCAACTTTGCCTGGTTCACCGGGTGCTTCCTGGGCGGGCTGTTTTTTCTGATACTGGCGCGCCGTGAGCAGGTAAGGGTTGGCGCCCCGATAGTTGCGGGCTAACCCTCAGCGTGTGATAGCTTGAACGAAGCGTCAGGATTCGGATCCATTCAGTAATAGTTAGTTGTGGTTTCGTTCAAGCATTACGTAGGACTTAGGGCTACTATCAGTGTAGGAAACGGCGACATATATCCGCCGACTCGCACACCCTCAAGGGGGGCAACCATGAAAGAGAAAATCCACAACTGGCTCCATGACCTCGGCGTGGCACTCGGTTTGATCGAGCCACCCCTGCAACCGGTGCCGATCCGCACCGATGACGAGCAGCGTCGTCCGCGTCGCCGCTAAGCATTAATGTGTGGGAGCGAGCAAGCCCGCTCCCACATTTACGTTGTGCTCGTGGTTAAACCACGCGAACCGCAGCCGCCTGCGGTTTACGCGACAACGCACTCATCCCCACAAAAGTCACCAAACCCACCCCCAGGCTGTAGTAGATCGGCGTGTTCGCATCCAGCCCATCTTTGAACATGAACACCAGTGCGGTCAAAAAGCCCAACGTCATGGAGGCAATGGCCGCCGATGTGGTCGAACGTTTCCAGAAAATCGCCCCCATCAGCGGGATCAGCATGCCGCCCACCAGCAGGTTATAGGCCAGGGTCAGCGCGCTGATCACATCGCTGACCATCAACGCGATAGCCAGCACTGCCGCCCCGGTCAGTAAGGTGAACAAACGGTTGATGCCCAGGCTCGACTGCCTGCCGCCGCGCAGGCGTGGCAGCAGGTCTTCGGTGAGGACGGTGGAGGCCGCGAGCAGGCTGGCGCTGGCGGTCGACATCATCGCCGCCAGCGCCGCAGCGATCACCAGGCCGCGAATGCCGTCCGGCAGCGACAGTTTGACGATGGCGGCAAATGCGTTGTTGACGTTATCCAGGTCGGGGATCAGCACATGCGCCGCCATGCCGATCAGGGCGCAGGCCAGGCCGTAGAGGATGCAGTAGAAGCCGGCGAATGTGCCGGCGTATTGGGCGACCTTCGCGTCACGCGCTGTGAACACTCGCTGCCAGATGTCCTGGCCGATCAGGATGCCGAAGAAGTAGATCATGAAGTAGGTGATGATCGTGTCCCAGCCGATTGCCGTGAAGCTGAAGCTCGAAGGGGGCAGGCGGTTCACCAGTTCATCCCAGCCACCGACGCGGTACAGGCAGATCGGCAGCAGGATGAACATCAGGCCGACGGTCTTGATCACGAACTGCACAATGTCGGTCAGCGTCAGCGACCACATGCCGCCGATGGTCGAGTACACCACCACCACACCACCGCCCAGCAACAATGAACTCCAGAAGGGCAGGCCGAACAAGACCTGCAGCACGGTGCAGATCCCCAGCACCGACGTCACGCCCAGCATCACCGCGTAGGCCAGCATGATCACCGCGCTGGCCTGCCGTGCCATGGGGTTGTAGCGCTTTTCCAGAACCTGGGTGACGGTGAATATCTTCAGCTTGAGCAGCGGCTTGGCCAGGAACAGGTTCAGCGCAATGATCCCCATGCCCAGCGCAGCGCACAGCCAGAAGCCGGAGATGCCGTGTACGTAACCCAGGCGCACGGTGCCGACGGTGGACGCGCCGCCCAGCACCGTGGCGGCCATGGTGCCCATGTACAGCGACGGGCCCAGGTTGCGCCCGGCCACCAGGTAATCTTCATGGGTCCTGGCACGGCGCATGCCGTAATAGCCGAGCACGAGCATGCCGGCGGCGTAGATGAGTACGACGAATAAATCCAAAGCCATGACGGCGGTTCTCCGATTATATTTTTTGTGGGCGAGCTGGCGGCAGACGGCTGCGCAAATACGCAAAGCAAGAATCAGGTGCCTCGAGGTCTACGGCCCCGTTGGCAGTCAGTGCACGAGTGCACTCATCAGCGGCGTGCCACGCCAGGCAGCACGCAGAGCATCTCGTACAGCAGGTTGGCGCCCAGCAACGAGGTGTTGCCGGTGGTGTCGTAGGGCGGTGAAACTTCTACCAAATCACAACCAATCAGGTCGAGGCCCTGGCAGCCGCGGATGATTTCGATCGCCTGGATGGTGGTCAGCCCGCCGATTTCCGGGGTGCCGGTGCCGGGCGCCCAGGCCGGGTCGATGCCGTCGATGTCGAAACTCAGGTACACCGGGCCGCCGCCGACTTTCTCGCGTACTTCGTCCATCAACGGCGCGAGTGAGTGGTGCCAGCATTCTTCGGCCTGCACTACGCGAAAGCCCTGCTTGCGGCTCCAGTTGAAGTCTTCGGCGGTATAGCCCTGGGCACGCAGGCCGATCTGCACCACGCGGTCGCAGTCGAGCAGGCCTTCCTCGACAGCGCGGCGGAAGGTGGTGCCGTGAGCGATTTTCTCGCCGAACATATGGTCGTTGACGTCGGCGTGGGCATCGATGTGCACCAGCCCGACCTTGCCGTATTTCTTGTGGATTGCCCGCAGGATCGGCAGCGTGATGGTGTGATCGCCGCCCAGGGTCAGGGGAATCACGCTGTGTTCGAGGATGTCATCGTAGGCTTGTTCGATGATGCGCACAGCGTCCAGCAGGTTGAAGGTATTGATCGCCACGTCGCCGATGTCCGCTACCGACAGCGAATCGAACGGTGCGGCGCCGGTGGCCATGTTGTAGGGGCGGATCATCACCGACTCGGCGCGGATTTCACGCGGCCCGAAGCGGGTGCCGGCGCGCAGCGAGGTGCCGATATCCAGCGGCACGCCGACAAAAGCGGCATCCAGACCTCTGGCCGTTGGCAGGTGCGGCAGGCGCATCATGGTGGCGATGCCGGCGAAGCGCGGCATTTCGTTGCCGCCCAGTGGTTGATGGAAAATCTTGTCCACGGGAGTGCCTCATCGTTTTAGTGTGTCAGGGGGCCGATTCTGCGAAAAGCCAGCGAGGGGAAGAATCGCCAGCGGCAAATACTTAGTTCAGATTTTTCTAAACTGATGCCGGCGGTTAAACTCGCTCGATTGTGTGTGCCTCTGGAGACTCCATGGCCAGCGCCTTGCCCGACCTGAAACTCCTGCGCATCTTCGTCAGCGTCGTGCGGCATCAGGGGTTTGCCACTGCCCAGCACGAACTCAACTTGTCCACCTCGGCCATTTCCACCTACATGAGCCAGCTGGAAGCGGCGTTGGGCCTGGTGCTGTGCCATCGTGGCCGGGGCGGGTTCAGCCTCACCAGCAAAGGCGAACTGTTTCATCAGGAAACCCTGCGCCTGCTTGGCGAACTGGAAGGCTTCGAGCAATACGCCGCCGCGCTGAAGGGTGAATTGCGGGGCACGCTCAGACTTGGCGTGCTCGACTCCACGGTCAGCGACAAGGCCCTGCCGTTCGCAGAAGTGATCGGCGCCTACAGCCTCGAACACCCTGCGGTGCACCTGCACTTGTCGGTAATGAGCCCCTATGAACTGCAGCTCGGCGTGCAGGACAATCGTCTTGACCTGGCCATTGGCGCTTTCTCCACCCGTATGAGCGGGCTGATCTACATGCCGCTGTACCGCGAGCAGCACTGGTTGTATTGCAGCACGCGTCATCCCCTGTTCAGCGAGCGGCGTATCCCCGAACAGCTGATCACCCAGCAGCGCATGGTCGGGCGCGGTTACTGGAGCCAGGCGGAGCTGGCGCGTCACGGCTTCAAGCACAGCGCCGCCACCGTGGAAAGCATGGAAGCGCAGCTGATCCTGGTGCTGTCCGGTGCCTATATCGGTTACCTGCCCGAACACTATGCCCAGGCGTGGGCCGACAAGGGTGACCTGCGCGTGCTGTTGCCCGCGACCTTCGGTTACCAGGCGCCGTTCTCGATGATCATACGCCGCGGTCGCAGCCGCGAGCCGCTGATCCAGACTTTCCGCGACCTGCTCAAGGCGCAGCTCAACCAGGCCCGATAAATCATGTCCAGACCCCAATGTTCCCGTTGCCTCAGGCCTGCCAGCCATTGCCTGTGCGCGCTGATCCCCAGTCTGGACAGCCGCACCCGCGTGTTGCTGTTGCAGCACCCGAGCGAGGTCAACCATGCGCTCAATACCGCGCGCCTCGCGGCATTGGGTCTGAATAACGCGCAGCTGCGTGTGGGCGAGGTGTTCGATGATCTGGCGACCTTGTTGAGCCCGCCCGGATATCAGGCACGCCTGTTGTTTCCGGGCGACGATGCCCAGCCGTTGCAGGCCTATGCGCCGAGCGATCAGCCGCTGTTGCTGGTGGTGCCCGATGGCACCTGGCGCAAGGCGCGCAAGCTGCTGCACCTCAACCCGTTGCTGGCGGCATTGCCACGGGTCACCCTGGCCGAGGGCGGCGTGTCGCGCTATCGGTTGCGCAAGGCGCCGGGGCCAGGGGCGTTGTCGACGGTGGAGGCGATTGTGCAGGCACTGCAGGTGCTGGAAGCACCGCAGTCGTTCGAGCCATTGCTCAAACCCTTCGAGGCACTGATCGAAGGGCAGATTGCAGCGATGGGTCCAGCGGTTTTCGAAAGAAACCACGGCGCTACATAGCTACCGGGCCTGGCGCCAATCACGGGATAGGCTGGGCTTTTCAGGAACACCCGAAATGCCCGAGCCCTCTCACCCCCCTGCGCCCACTGACCCGTTGGCCGAATTCATGGCTGAGCGCCGCGCGCCATTGATGACGCGTGCGCAATGGTCTGCCCTGCAAAACCTGGATGTTCTGCGAATCAGGTTCGACGCGTTTTTTGGCGGACTCAACGACCAGGAAAAGCACGACTATGTGCGCCTGCAACAAGCCTGTATTGATGCACAACGCAGCATGGAGACAAGCGTCAGGGACCTGACTCACGCATTTGAGCAGCAGGCCATGGCGTTGTTACGCGCCGAGTTGCAGGCCTTGACCGGACAGGATATCGATCCGGTCAACGCGCGCATTTATACCCGCTACCTGCCACCTGAACAGCGCGTGCGGCGTGCAGCCGAAGGCGTAGTCAAGGTCGCCAGCCTCAGCCTGTGGGACGCTGCCTGCCTCAATTATGACGGCCTGACCGGGTGGAGCTACCCTGGCCGTACCGGCCTGGCGGATGCCAGTTACCTGGATACCCACGTCATGGCCACGGCCGCTGAATTCATCGCGCTGGTGCGCAGGCTCAATCTGGGCGAGCAGTTGCGCCAACGACTCGACGATGCGCTGAAACCCACGGGCTCACTGGGTAGCAGTGTGACGGCGCTGGCGACGGCTGAGTTTGCTTTCGCGCTGATAGAAGCGCTGAGAACCACCGTCACCAGCGGCATTGACCGAGAAAAATATCAATGGATCCAGCGTGCGTTGAGCGGTAAGGCAAGCTGGGGATCGAAGGAGGAAATGCTGCTGTTTATCCCCCACGGTGTCGACAATGCGAGCTGGATACCTCAGCCCATAGGACTTACCGGGCACTACGTGGGTACGCCGCCAGGCGACCGGTTGAACATCCCCCACCTGGTGTTTTCGGTCGTTGGCTGCAAGGGCGCGTTCAGTTTTTTCCCCAGCCGGCCGGGGGGCGCCCTGCGTCATTTTCAGAGTCACCGCAGAGCTTGCGATCATTTCCGAGTGGTCTTTGATAGCGCCTTCCGACAGGGAAACGTCGATTGGCTGTACCCGATAATGTCGCTGCGCGACTGTGCGCGTCTGAAGCGAATCGCCAAGGTCACACCGGCGCCCACCGACTTTGAAGGGGCCACTTATTTGGTTTACCGGTTGGCTAAGGCCATCCCGCCAGTCGATACGGTCGGAAGGATCGGCTACGTCAGAAATACCGTAGAGAAAGTGCCGGTCGTAAGCCTCAGTGACTTCTACATCAAGCGGTGTCGAGCCAACCTGCAGGAAATGGCCCATCAAACGCCGGGCTTCATGACGACGCTGCTTGAGGTGTTCAAGACCCTGGCCCTCGAAATCCTCAATGTGCTCTTGATTCCCGTGCCGGGGGCCTTGAAAGGCCTGGGGCGGGTGCGCACCATTGCGATGTTCGTGGCGCTGGAGCAAGCGCTGGTCGAGGGCGGCAGTCAGGCGATACAAGGTGAGCCGGGCGACTTGCTCCAGGGCTTCGCGGACCTGGCTGATCTGCTTATCAGCGGTCGCTTGCACACGCCCCTGGCTAAAAGCGTGCAGCGTCGTCATCAGCGCCTGTATCGGCGATTGTCCGAAGCGCGTGGCGTCACTGAACATCGCGAGCCAACCGCCCCCAAGGTGCTGGAGGCCATGCTCGGTTCGGACGCGCCAGCCCGTGAGATGCAGGTGATCCTTGTGAGCAGTACCACCTCGCAGGAGACGCTGGAGCAGGTTTGGGCCGGAGCGCAACCCTCGGCTTCACTGGTCGACGCCGTTGAGCGGTTCCAGGCTGACCGGCTGATCGACTGGGTTGGCGAGGGAGTCGACCCCACGCGTACCGTGCCGGTTGAAGCCGTTGACGTGCTCGCTCCGTTGCTCACCCAGCTGCCAGCCTGGCCGGCGGACATCGCGCTGAGTGTTGCCAACCAGCAGGGCGTGGAAGTACGACGCTACAGCAAGGGCGGCTTCGTTCAGACGACCGCCGTGGTCAGCGTGACTGCACTGGAAAACCATCAGTTCGCCTACGGCACGCCGCAACAGTTCACTGCCCATTTGCCCAACGCCATCATCGAGTTGCTGCCTGAGCACTTTCCGGCGGGCGAACACGCGCTTGGTCAACAACTGGCCCTGCAAGCCAGGGCCCTGAAACCGGATCTGTTTGAAGCACTCACGCGGTTTGCCGAGTTCAGCCGCTCTGCGGCGAGCGGGGCCAGCGTGGCGGTACACGCCTTGCTGCCCGATCGCGTCACCCTGGACACGCCGGTTCCCGCCGTGATTACCCAATTGCGCGCGCTGCACCCCGACATTAGCTTGGCGCGTTTGCTCGAGGTATTGCGCGAGCATCCGCTTTCCGAGCATCAACAGGCCCAGTTGCTGGCGTCGCAATTGCAACCCGAGGCGCTTTACCTGGCGTTGCGCGCTGCCCGGGTGGTGGCTCGCCGGGAAAAGATCATCGATGGGTTGTTTCATGGGCGACGCTTCGACCGACAAACCTGCAACTGGGCCTTCGAGTTTGCCGATGCTGTGCTGCGCGACCTGACCGGCCAACGATTGGTGGTCAGCCCCGCAGGGCAAGCGGTTCCCTACGTGTCCAGGGGACCAGCGGATCGCAATGTGGTCGTCATTGATCAGTTGCGTGGGCGTTTTGCAGCGTACAACCATCATCAGTTACGCACCGGAGCGACATTGAGTGGAACTGACAGCTTTTATGAAGCGATCGTCAGTCAGCTTTCGGAAGGGGACAGGCTGCAGTTGGGGTTGAGTGCGCAAGGCATCGCCGATCTACGTCATCAGGTCGCCCATGCAATGCTGCGCAACCGTATGCCTGACGGATCGTTTTACCCCTGTCGAGGTGAAATTCAGCATTACGCGGTTACCACCGACACCACCGGTATTTCCCCCGAACCCGACGCATTGGGCCTTTACCGACGGGGAACGGATCACTACCTGTTCATCGAAGGTGAGTATTTCAAGGTCTTCAACGATGAGGTGCTCGGAGCCTGGCGCGTTCAGCATCCGTCCTTGAATGACGCGTATTCCCCTGTATTGACCCACAATGGCAACGGTGCCTGGCGCCATGAAGGGGAAAACCCTCTGACCTGGGACGGGCAACAACCTTTTTATCGTCTGGGGCCGTTGGCGCGCGCGCTGTCGCCGGATGCCATTGAGCAGATCCAGCAGATCAGCGCAGTGACGTCGGACATGCTGCGCAGAGTGCATGTGCGCAACGAACGCCCGCCAGCGGTTCTGGTGGACACCGTCGAGCGTTACACGCTGCAGCAGCGGGTGATCACCGGTATGGAAACGGGCCGGGATTTTTTTGATCAAGTACTGGGCGAGGTCGGGCCTGATCTGGCCGATGAGCTGGTTGGGCGTTCAGGTGTCGCGCGGGCCGAGCAGGTTGCGTTGCTTGAAACCCGGGTGAGGATCGACAAGGCGCAGATGGAACGGCATTTCTACAAGGCACTGCGTCAGAAAAAAGCGCTGCCGTCGAAAAACCCCCATGCTCGCGTGCTGCAGCGGTATTTTCCCGGGTTGCCGGCTTGGGCTGCCAGCGATCTGGTCTACGCTATCACCCCGGCGCAGCAGCGAAGCCTGGAGGCGGGCCATCTTCCATTGAGCCTTACACCGGATATTCGCCGGACGTTGGAGTACTCGCGCAGAATCCGGGCCGTGGAAGGCTTGTATAGCAGGTTGGCGGCGAATGAGGACAGCACGAGGCTGATTATGCGTGCGCTGCCGGACCTTCGGGGTTGGCCTGCCCACCTGCGCGTCGAGGTGTGGGAGAGAGGCCGTCTGATTGACAGCATCGGCCCTGAGGGCGCCGCACTCAGGCGGATGCTTGAACCGGTTTCTCACCACTACCAGGCGTACACACCCCTGGACAACGGTGAGCGCAAAGCGGTGGGAAGCCCTGGACCGTTCCTGACGGTTTTATTGACAGCGTTGCCGAAGGCGGAACGCGAGGCGTTGGGCTACACCCACGCATCCGGGCCCGAGGAGCTTTTACGCTCGATTGCTGAACGCGAGCGGCACACGTTGGAGAGCGCTGATACGGTGCTCGACATCGACCGTCGGCCACGCTTCAACCCGCCACGGCGCCTGGCTGATGGGCGCATCGGTTACCCGCTCAGCGGCCGTGAAGGACTTGGCCCGATGGTCCGTGAGCAAGTCGGTCGGTTGCGCGCGTTATACCCCTCCAAGAGCGACGATGAGATGGTGGCGTTGCTGCGCGAGGCGGGTGATTCGACGGATGAGCGTACTGTAATGATCGACTATCTGGTGCGCGAACGAAACGCGCTGGACGTGGGCCTGCAGCAGTGGCGCGACGCCGCTTCGGCTGGGGCGAACGATGCTGTATCAGTCCGCTCGCGGGCCCTGGCGGTGGCCCGGATTCAGCGTTGCTGGGCCAAGGAGGGCCTGACGCCTGGCATTATCGAAGAGCTCAACCTGGATGATCTGGAACTCACAAGCCTGCCGACACTGAGCGCCCATTTCGGCCACGTGACAGTGCTGAACGTCAATGGCAATTATCTGACCGAGTTACCTGATCGGTTTCTGCGAAGCTTCCCCGGGCTTCGAGTGATCTCCTTCAAAGGTAACCGCCTCAGTCATCTACCGGATTTGGACGGGATGGCTCACCTGGCGGTGCTCAACCTTTCCAATAACCTGCTCGGGTTCAACCTGCAGGACACCTATCGACTGGCTGCGCTGACCGGTTTGAGGAACCTTGATTTATCGGTCAATCCACTGGGCCAGGGGCGGCGGCTGTCACTCTATGCGCTGACGCACTTGCGTGAGCTTAACCTGCGCAATTGCGGCCTGGACCGCTTGCCGCTGGGGGCCGTGACCCTAAAGGCACTGCGCAGTTTTGACCTGCGCAACAATGCGATCAGGGAATTGGCCGAGACGGACTTGTTTATCTACCCTGACGTTCATCGGGCGATGAACCTGCGGGGTAACCCGCTTTCGCCCGAAGCACGGCAGCTATTGCGCCGAATCGGTGAGCGGCAGGGGCAGCCGGACATTGATTTCGGGCTTTGGGCGCCTTCCGCCTCTTTCGATCAGCGCGCCGATCGTTGGTTGGCGTTGCTGCCGGCTGGCGAAGTCCAGGCGCGGCAACTGGACTGGGCGGCGTTGCAGGCACAGCCCATGGCGGACTATTTTTTCGAGCTGTTGGGGAATATCGCTGATTATCCGCTGTTCGCTGATGTGGGCCATCGCACCCTGCGCGAAACGATCACGCGGCGGGTGTGGCAGTTGGTCGACGAGGCTTTGTCTCACGGGGGAGGGGAGCAGATTTATTCCGTGCGGCCCTATGGTTACATGAGCGGAGGAATCGACGGTTGCCTGTTGAGCCTGCATGAGCTGGAATTGCTCAGGCTACCGTATCGAATGCTCGCCACGGACGTACAAAACGCCGGTCCGGCGTTTGTGCATTATTACCGGGCGCTGCGTCGGTTGGACTCCATCAGCCAGCACGTCAGTCGCCATTTTCCGGGCCAGACACGCTGGCAGGCATTTACGCGAATCCACAGTTATCGCATCGCTCTGGCGGCGAGTCTTGATCTGCCGCTGGTGCTTGCTTCACGCTTCAACGTGCCCTTGGCACAACCCGACAACCTCTCCGTAGACACGCTGCGCGCCAGCATCTTGCGTGAAGAAGTGGGCATGAACTGGCCTCTGCACCTGCGCAGCAGGGAGCATTGGGTGGAGTTTCTGAAGCGCAAATACCGCAGCCGTGTTGCCACGACACTGCGCGGCTATGATCGACTGATGGAGATCGCCAGCAACAAGGTTGCAGACGCTGTAATGACGGAGGGCGAATACTTGCGCTATGTCCAAACCCTGCAGGCAGCCAGGGCAACGGCCGAAAACGCTCTGGTGGCGGAGTTGACCGATCGCGAGTGGACGGACTTTGTCATTGGCTGATCTGATGCTTATATCTTTGAGGCATAAGTACCGCACTTTGCGTGATATGGCGCGCCGACCTTTCCCGGTATGATGTTCGCCCCCGCAGTCTGGATTGCGAATACGCCATGACCTTGCAGTACCCTACAATCGCCGACTGCGTCGGCAATACGCCTCTGGTTCGCTTGCAACGCATGGCGGGTGAAACCAGCAATACCCTGTTGCTCAAGCTCGAAGGGAACAACCCCGCCGGCTCGGTCAAGGACCGCCCGGCGCTGTCGATGATCACCCGTGCCGAGCTGCGCGGGCAGATCAAGCCCGGCGACACCCTGATCGAAGCGACCTCGGGCAACACCGGGATCGCCCTGGCCATGGCTGCGGCGATCAAGGGCTACAGGATGATCCTGATCATGCCCGACAACTCCAGCGCCGAGCGCAAGGCTGCGATGACGGCCTACGGTGCCGAGCTGATTCTGGTGACCCAGGAGCAGGGCATGGAAGGCGCCCGTGACCTGGCCGATCGCATGGCGTCCGAAGGCCGTGGCCAAGTGCTGGACCAGTTCGCCAACGGCGACAATCCCGAGGCGCACTACGCTACCACCGGCCCGGAAATCTGGCGCCAGACTGGCGGCACCATCACCCATTTCGTCAGTTCCATGGGTACCACCGGCACCATCATGGGCAACTCGCGCTACCTCAAGGAGCAGAACCCGGCGATCCAGATCGTCGGCCTGCAACCGATGGAAGGCGCGGCGATCCCGGGTATCCGTCGCTGGCCGCAAGAGTACCTGCCCAAAATTTACAACGCGACGCGGGTGGACCGCATCATCGACATGGCCCAGCGTGAAGCCGAAGACACTACCCGCCGCCTGGCCCGTGAAGAAGGCATCTTCTGCGGCGTGTCGTCCGGCGGTTCGGTGGCCGGCATGTTGCGCTTGTCCAGGGAAGTTGAAAACGCGGTGATCGTCGCGATCATCTGTGACCGAGGCGACCGCTACCTGTCGACCGGCATCTTCGACGAACCCAACTGATGGCCAAACATGAGAGAGGCCTGCGCTTCCAACCGACGGGCGGCAGCCGGGCGCCACAGATTCCCGTGGGCAAAAAGCAACGCCTGACCATCGAGCGCCTGGCCAACGATGGCCGGGGCATCGTGTTCTTTGAAGGCCGCACCTGGTTCGTCAACGGTGCACTGGCTGGCGAGGACGTGGAGGCACGGGTGCTGGGCGCTCACGGCAAGGTGGTCGAGGCGCGTACTGAACGTGTGTTCACCGCCAGCGAACTGCGTCGCCCGGCACCCTGCGCGCACTTCGGTCGCTGCGGCGGTTGCAGCGTGCAGCACTTGCCCCACGACGAACAGCTTGCCCTGAAGCAGCGCATGCTTGCCGAGCAACTGTCCCGCGTGGCAGGTGTTGAACCGCAGGCGTGGGCAGCGCCCTTGAGTGGGCCGGAGTTCGGCTATCGACGGCGCGCGCGGGTTGCGGTGCGCTGGGATAGCAAGGCGAAAAAGCTCGAGGTGGGTTTTCGCGCCGTGGCCAGCCAGGACATTGTCGGCATTGATGAATGCCCGGTGCTGGTACAGGCCTTGCAACCGATCATGCAGCGTCTGCCGAACATGCTGCGCCGCTTGAGCAAGCCTCAGGCGCTGGGGCATGTGGAGTTGTTCAGCGGGTCATCGATTGCCGTGTTGCTGCGGCATATGGCGCCGCTGTCCGAGGCGGACCTGCTGGTGCTCAAGGAGTTTTGCGCGTTTCATGACGCCCAGCTGTGGCTGCAGGGCGAGGGCAAGCCGGAACCTGTAGAGCCTGATCAACCCCTGGGGTTTCGCCTGGAGGCGTGGGACCTGGAGCTGGCCTACCGGCCGGGAGACTTCGTTCAGGTCAATGCCGCGGTCAACGAGGCGATGGTCGCCCAGGCGTTGCAATGGCTGGCGCCGCAGGCCGATGAGCGGGTGCTGGACCTGTTTTGCGGCCTGGGCAATTTTGCCCTGCCGCTGGCCGGGCAGGTGCGTGAAGTGGTCGCCGTGGAAGGCGTGCAGACCATGGTGGACCGCGCCGCACTCAACGCTGTCAGCAACAATT
This sequence comes from Pseudomonas sp. Leaf59, assembly GCF_920984685.1. Taxonomy (NCBI): domain Bacteria; kingdom Pseudomonadati; phylum Pseudomonadota; class Gammaproteobacteria; order Pseudomonadales; family Pseudomonadaceae; genus Pseudomonas; species Pseudomonas sp. Leaf59. The sequence goes on from NZ_CAKLBR010000002.1 coordinate 208,303, forward strand.
TGCATAATGCGCAGTTTTTTCAGGCCGATTTATCCCAGCCGTTGACTGACGCAGAGTGGGCCAAACAGGGCTTTTCTGCGGTACTCTTGGACCCACCCCGTGACGGTGCCCAGGAGGTTGTGCGCAAACTCGCCAGCCTGGGTGCCAGGCGCGTGGTGTATGTGTCCTGCAACCCGGCCACGCTGGCGCGGGACACGGTTGAGTTGGTCAGGCAGGGCTACCGGCTAAAACGTGCCGGGATCCTCGACATGTTTCCGCAGACGGCACATGTCGAGGCCATGGCGTTATTTGAAGCGGGCTAGGATGCCCGTTTAATCCGACCGGCCTGCGTTCTCCAGGGCCCATGAACTGCCACGGAGTTCGCAGTCAAGGTCGGCGATGATTCCGGCGCATCCAAGGTGCGTCGTAGGGAAGGTAAGAAAGATGGTACAGGTGAGAGCACACCAGCCGATCAACACCGACGGCAGTATCAATCTGGAGGCATGGCTCGACCATGCCATCAGTGTCGATCCGGCACTGGACCGTGAGGCCTTGAAAGCGGCCTGCGAGTTCGCTCGTGAGTCCGAGCAGCAGGACAATGCGGCCAAGAACCTGTGGGCCGAAGGCACCTCAAGCTTTCGTACCGGGTTGGAAATCGCCGAGATCCTTGCCGATCTCAAGCTCGACCAGGATTCGCTGATCGCCGCCGTGCTCTATCGCGGCGTGCGCGAAGGGCACATTGAGCTGGCCACCGTCGGCCAGCGCTTTGGCTCGGTGGTGGCCAAGCTGATCGACGGCGTGCTGCGCATGGCGGCCATCAGTGCCAGCCTCAGCCCGCGCCAGTCCATGGTGCTGGGCACCCAGGGCCAGGTGGAAAACCTGCGCAAGATGCTGGTGGCGATGGTCGACGACGTACGCGTCGCCCTGATCAAGCTGGCCGAGCGCACCTGCGCGATTCGCGCGGTGAAGACCGCCGACGACGAAAAGCGCAACCGCGTCGCCCGCGAAGTCTTCGACATTTATGCGCCGCTGGCGCACCGCCTGGGCATCGGCCATATCAAGTGGGAGCTGGAGGACTTGTCCTTTCGCTACCTTGAACCCGATCAGTACAAACAGATCGCCACGCTGCTGCACGAGCGGCGCCTGGACCGCGAGCGCTTTATCAGCGACGTGATGGGCCAGTTGCGCACCGAGCTGCAGGCCACCGGCGTCGATGCCGACATCAGCGGCCGCGCCAAACATATCTATTCGATCTGGCGCAAAATGCAGCGCAAGGGCCTGGCCTTCAGCCAGATCTATGATGTGCGGGCGGTGCGCGTGCTGGTGCCGGAAATGCGCGACTGCTACACCGCGCTGGGTATCGTCCACACGCTGTGGCGGCACATCCCCAAGGAATTCGACGACTACATCGCCAACCCCAAGGAAAACGGCTATCGCTCGCTGCACACGGCGGTGATCGGTCCCGAGGGCAAGGTGCTCGAAGTGCAGATCCGCACCCATGCCATGCACGAAGAGGCGGAACTGGGCGTGTGCGCGCACTGGCGCTACAAGGGCACCGACGTCAAGGCCGGGTCCAACCAGTACGAAGAGAAGATTTCCTGGTTGCGCCAGGTGCTCGAATGGCACGAAGAACTCGGCGATATCGGCGGCCTGGCTGAACAGCTGCGCGTGGATATCGAGCCTGACCGCGTTTATATCTTCACCCCGGACGGGCATGCCATCGACTTGCCCAAGGGCGCCACGCCGCTGGATTTTGCCTACCGCGTGCACACCGAGATCGGCCACAACTGCCGGGGCGCCAAGATCAACGGGCGCATCGTGCCGCTCAACTACAGCCTGCAGACCGGTGAGCAGGTCGAGATCATCACCAGCAAGCACGGTACGCCGAGCCGCGACTGGCTGAACCCGAACCTGGGTTACATCACCACCTCACGCGCGCGGGCGAAGATCGTCCACTGGTTCAAACTGCAGGCGCGCGATCAGAACGTCGCCGCCGGCAAGACCTTGCTCGAACGCGAACTGGCGCGTCTGGGCCTGCCCCAGGTGGACTTCGACAAGCTGGCCGAAAAGGCCAACATGAAGATCGCCGAAGACATGTTCGCCGCCCTCGGCGCCGGCGACCTGCGCCTGGCGCAACTGGTCAACCTGGCGCAGCAGTTGGTGGAGCCGGAGCGCGGCAACGAACAGCTGGAACTGATCCCGCGCAAGGCCACCGGCTACAAGCCCGGCAAGCGCGGCGATATCCAGATCCAGGGTGTGGGCAACCTGATGACGCAAATCGCCGGTTGCTGCCAGCCGCTGCCGGGCGATGCGATTGTCGGCTATATCACCCAGGGCCGTGGCGTGAGCATTCACCGTCAGGATTGCGCCTCGGTGCTGCAACTGGGCGGGCGTGAGCCGGAGCGGATCATCCAGGTCAGCTGGGGCCCGGTGCCGGTGCTCACTTATCCGGTGGACATCATCATTCGTGCCTACGACCGTTCCGGTCTGCTGCGCGACGTGTCGCAAGTGCTGCTCAATGAGCGCATCAACGTGCTGGCGGTCAACACCCGCTCGAACAAGGAGGACAACACCGCGTTGATGTCCCTGACCATCGAGATTCCGGGGTTGGACGCATTGGGGCGTTTGCTGGGGCGGATTTCCCAGTTGCCGAACATCATCGAAACCCGGCGCAACCGCACGCCATAAGCAACTGAATGGACGCGGACCAAACCTGTGGGAAGGGGGCTTGCTCCCGATAGCGGTGGGCCAGAAAATCCATCTGGCAATGACCCAGCGTCATCGGGAGCAAGCCCCTCCCACATGTGATCTTCAGCGGAAAGAGACCGATGTATTCACTTGAAGACCTGCTGCACCTGATGAACCGCCTGCGCGACCCGCAATACGGCTGCCCGTGGGACATCAAGCAAACCTATGCCACGATCGTGCCGCACACCCTGGAGGAGGCTTACGAAGTGGCCGACGCCATCGAGCGCGGCGACTTCGATCACCTGCAGGGTGAACTGGGCGACCTGTTGTTCCAGGTGGTGTATTACAGCCAGCTGGCACGCGAAGACGGGCGTTTCGAATTTGCCGGTGTGGTCGACAGCATCACCCGCAAGCTGATCCGTCGCCATCCCCACGTGTTCCCCACCGGGGATCTCTATGCGCCGCTGGACGTGCCGCAACTGAGCGAAGACGAGGTCAAGGCGCGCTGGGAGCAGATCAAGGCTGAGGAGCGTGCAGAGAAGTCCGGCGCGCCGCAGCAGCTGTCCCTGCTCGATGATGTGCCCACGGCGCTGCCGTCACTGTCCCGTGCGGCCAAATTGCAAAAGCGCGCCAGCCAGGTCGGTTTCGACTGGCCGTCCGCCTTGCCGGTGGTGGACAACGTGCGCGAAGAGCTCGATGAAGTGCTCGAAGCCATGGCCGCCAACGACCCGGCTGCGATCGCCGATGAGGTCGGTGACCTGCTGTTTGCCGCAGTCAACCTGGCCCGTCACCTCAAGGTCGACCCGGAAACCGCCCTGCGCGGGGCCAATGCCAAGTTCGAACGACGTTTCCGATTTATCGAACAGGCATTGCGCGATACGCATCAACCCATAGAAGATTGCACCCTCGAAACCTTGGACGCCCTGTGGGGCGAAGCCAAGCGTCAGGAAAAGAATGTGTCCAGCTGCGGTTGAGCAGTTGCCTAAGTGAGTAAGCACCATGAGCCTTTCCCTTCGCGACCAGTTGCTCAAAGCAGGTCTGGTCAACCAAAAGCAGGCCAAGCAGGTCGGCAAAGAGAAACAGAAGCAGCAGCGCCTGGTCCACAAGGGCCAGGCCGAGGTGGATGACACCCAGGCCCGTCTGGCGGCCGAGGCGCATGCCGAGAAGGTCAAGCGTGATCAGGAACTGAACCGGCAGCAGCAGGAAAAAGCCGAGGCCAAGGCCCGCACGGCGCAGGTCAAGCAACTGATCGAGACCTCGCGCCTGCCCAAGCTGACCACCGAGGACTACTACAACTTCGTGGACGACAAGAAGGTCAAGCGCCTGTCGGTCAACACGTTGATGCGCAACAAGCTGAGCAACGGCTCCCTGGCCATCGTGCACCACGGCGGTGGCTACGAGGTGATCCCACGCGAAGCGGCGCTGAAGATCCAGGAGCGCGCGCCGGAGCGTATCGTGCAGCTCAATATCCTCACCGAAAGCCAGGTGCCGGACGAGGATGATCCGTACGCCGCCTACCAGATCCCGGACGATCTGATGTGGTAAGGCTGTAGACACGAAAAACCCCGCTCACAAGGCGGGGTTTTTCTTTGCAGGCACGCCAGCTGCTGTGTGGGGCCGGGTGCCTGCGAGATTTCAGTGTTTCAGGAACTCTGTGCCTGGCGTTTCAGTTCAAGCGTTTCCAGCTCGTTCTTATAGTTATGAGCGTCGCTTTCATTGTGAAACATGCCGACCAACAGGTCTTGTTGATGGACATCCCAGATATGAATCCCGTGGCCCAGAGCTTCATGGGACATATGTTCGTCGTCGCGTTCAGTCACTTTTACAGTCATCTGCTTGCTCCAATCTCGGGTGGATCTGCGGCAAGTCGTCGCAGGCCTTTGTTATATGTTTTGTTAGCTTGCTAAGTAAATAGTCTTTGCGCGCAACAATTTATTGCACGACACGCAACAGTGCTGCAGGCCGCGTAATCCGTGGTGCTTGGTCGTAGGCGAAGGGGTTTTATGACAAAAGTTTCATTTTGCGTTGGCCCTGTCATGGCCATCGGGAGCAAGCCCCCTCCCACATGTGGAATGCATTCCACGTGTGGGAGGGGGCTTGCTCCCGATAGCGATATAAGCTTCAGCACCCAAATACCAGGCAAAAAAAAGCCCCGCATTCAGCGAGGCTCTTTGTTCAATCTGCCGATCAGCTGCCTTTGATGGCCTGGCCATCAACAGTGCCATCCTGCAGCATGATGTTGTATTCCTTGCCGTCCGTCTCAACCTGACGCAACGCCACCAGCACGCCGCCCAGATCCTTGGCGAACCACATCTGGGTGATGCGCTTGCTCTGCGACGGGTCACGCACGCGCTCGACCTTGATCGCGTCGATGGCGCCTACCTTGGTCTGGACCTTTTCCGGGCCAATCACGCGGAAGTCATAAGTGTCGACGTCCGTGCCTTCGACGACGCGGTAGCTCATGCTTTTCTTGCCGGCGGCCACGTCACGTTGAAGGGCCAACTGGTAAGTCGACTTGTCGAGCATGCCGCTTTCCAGGGTGACGTTCACCGGGTCCTTGTTTTCAAAGCCGGTGACTTTCTTGGCGCTCTGGTCGAAGTCCAGGTTGACCTTCTTCGATTTGCCCAGGCCGCCACGTTCGAAGCTGTAGCTGACCGGCTGCAGGGCGTCCTTGTCGAAACGGATCACGCTGGTTTCGGTGAGGCTGGCGATCATCATGGAAGCCTTGAAGTTCAAGGTCCAGGAGCCGTTGTCATTCTTGGTCAGGCTGCGTTCGGCCGAACCGCTCATGGGCAACTGTTTCCAGTCGGCGGTGTAGCTGGCGGAGAAAGGGTGAAGGTCTGCTGCCTGCACGGCAGGCAAGGCGAACAGCGCAAAAGCGAAGAGCAGGGCGCGACGCATAAAATCTCCTAAGTTCGAATCAAGTGGCCGCTGGCCGCGAGTAACTGACCGTCCAATAATGCACCCTGTTCACCGAGAATCAACCGACCCTCGGCAAACCAGCGAACAGCCAGTGGGTAAATTCTGTGTTCCTGGGCATGAACCCGTTGCGCAAGGCTCTGCGCCGAGTCACCCGACTCTACCGGAACCACTGCCTGTACGACCAGAGGTCCGCCATCGAGTTCCTCGGTGACAAAGTGCACGCTGCAGCCGTGCTCGCTGTCGCCGGCGTCAAGCGCGCGCTGGTGAGTGTGCATGCCTTTGTATTTGGGCAGCAGGGAAGGGTGGATATTGAGCAGGCGCCCAGCGTAGTGCCGCACGAAGTCAGCGCTGAGGATGCGCATGAAACCGGCCAGGACCACGAGTTGGGGTTTGAAGGCGTCGATCAGTTCGATCAAGGCCGCGTCGAAGGCCTCGCGACCGTCGAATGCCTGGTGATCCAGCGAGCGGGTGTCGATGCCGGCGTCCCTGGCGCGTTGCAGGCCGTAGGCATCGCTGCGATTGGAAATCACCGCAGCGATGCGCAAAGGGCTGTCGCCGGTGCGCGTGCTGTCGATCAAGGCCTGCAAGTTGCTGCCGGTGCCGGAAAGCAGCACCACGACATTACAGGTCCGAGGCATCAGTGAGCCTTGAGGTTCTTCAGTTCGACCTGGGCTGCGCCTTGCGCGGCAGTGGCGATCTGGCCGATCACCCAAGGCTGCTCGCCGGCTTCACGCAAGACGTTCAGCGCGGTCTCAACGTGTTCCTGTGCCACGCAGATGACCATGCCCACGCCGCAGTTGAGTACGCGGTGCATCTCGGTCTCGTCCACATTGCCCTGCTCCTGCAGCCAGTCGAAGACTGCCGGGCGCTGCCAGCTGGCTACGTCGACAATCGCCTGGGCGCCTTTTGGCAGCACGCGCGGAATGTTGTCCAGCAGGCCGCCGCCGGTGATGTGGGCCATGGCTTTTACCGCGCCAGTATCCTTGATCAACTTGAGCAGCGGCTTGACGTAGATGCGGGTCGGGGCCATCAGCAGGTCGGTCAGCGGCTTGCCGTCGAGCTGGGTGTTTTCGATGTCGGCGCCGGACACTTCAATGATCTTGCGGATCAGCGAGTAGCCGTTGGAGTGCGGGCCGGAGGATGGCAGGGCGAGCAGGGCGTCGCCAGCAGCGACTTTGGAGCCGTCGATGATCTCGGCTTTTTCCACCACACCCACGCAGAAGCCGGCCAGGTCGTAGTCTTCGCCTTCGTACATGCCGGGCATTTCAGCGGTTTCGCCGCCGACCAGGGAGCAACCCGACAATTCGCAGCCGGCGCCGATACCGGTCACCACCTGTGCCGCGGTGTCTACGTTCAGCTTGCCGGTGGCATAGTAGTCGAGGAAGAACAGCGGCTCGGCGCCGCACACCACCAGGTCGTTGACGCACATGGCGACCAGGTCGATGCCGATGGTGTCGTGCTTGTTCAGGTTCAGCGCCAGACGCAGCTTGGTGCCCACGCCGTCGGTGCCGGACACCAGCACAGGCTGCTTGTAGCCGGCCGGGATTTCGCAGAGGGCGCCAAAACCGCCCAGGCCGCCCATGACTTCGGGGCGCGCAGTGCGCTTGGCGACGCTCTTGATGCGTTCGACCAATGCTTCACCGGCGTCGATGTCTACACCGGCGTCCTTGTAGCTCAGGGAGGGTTGCTTGCTCATGATCCAGGCCTTTAGGGGGGATTTCTGGGTAACGACCGAGCCGACGGCGGCGTTTGTGAAAAGGCCTCGACGTTGACGGTCTGCGAAGGCGCGCGATTTTATCAGGCTTGAGGGGCAGCGGCCATCCTCGGGCCGACGGGCAGGGCCATATAGGCTAAAAAAGGCCGATTAAAAAAATGCTCAGCGGCCCTGCCCTGGTGCGTATTAAGGTATAGCCTTGAGCAAGCTATCGTTGTGACAGTACGAAAACTTACCGCAACCCTGTGAATGTTTTATCAATCACTCTGGTCACAGCCTGGCTGAACCGGGTGCACGCGGTCTGTTCCACCCGCTAAATTTGTCGTTCGGGAATCTTCCATGCGTTTGTGTAAATTCTTTTTTGTAGGCTGTTTGTCGTTGTTCAGCCTGGCGAGTCATGCCGAAACCCTCAATGGCCTCTATCAAGTGCTGGAACCTGTCAGCAGCCAGTCGCCCCAGGAGCGCGACCAGGCCACCCAGCGCGCGGTGCAGACCCTGGTGATTCGCCTGACCGGCGACGCCAAGGCCGCCGAAGGCCCGGGCCTGGCGGCGATCCGCAAGGACCCGCAGCAAATCATCACGCAATACGGTTACGACGCCGGCCCGCCGGAAAGCCTGCAGGTGGATTTCGACCCGGTCAGTACTGACCGCGCGCTGCGTGACGCGGGCCTGTCGATCTGGGGCAGCAATCGCCCGTCGATCCTTGGCTGGTGGCTGAACGATTCCACCGACGGCAGCAGCCTGGTCGGTGATGGACAGCCCGTCGCCCAGGCGCTGCGCCGTGCCGCACAGCATCGCGGCCTGCCGCTGCGCCTGCCGTTGGGTGATCTGGATGAACAGGTGGTTGCTACCGCACCGAATCTGGAAGGCGCCGACGCCACGCCGTTGCGCGCCGCTTCCGAGCGCTATGGCGCCGACGCGTTGCTCGCGGTGCATGCGCGCCAGGAAGGCAGCCAGTGGCAGGCCAAATGGCGGCTGTGGCTGGGCGATAAAAGCGAGCAGGGCACCGCGCAAGGCGCCGACACCGCTGCGGTTGCCGACGCGGTGCTGCTGGCCGTCAGCCAGAAGCTCGCGCCGCGCTTTGCCGTCAAGCCGGGCATGACCACCGAACAGTTGCTGGAAGTGCAGGGCATGAACCTGGAGCGTTACGCCTCGCTCGCTCACCTGCTGGAACCTTTTGGCGGCCAGCCGCAGTGGGTGGACGGCAATCGCATTGTGTATCGCGTCAATGGCAGTGCCGATCAATTGCGCACCCAACTGAGCCTGGCCAGGCTGCAGGAAATTCCCGCAGGTGAAGCTCCGGTTCAGCCACCCGCAGTTGATGGCACGCAACCCGCAGCGGCACCTGAACCTCAGGCGCAACTGCGTTTTCGTTGGTAAATATTCTTCCTTATATAGAAGCAATTGGAGTGGTGTATGGCGGATACGCGTCGTTGGGTGTGGCTTGGCGGGATTGTCCTGCTGTGCGTTTTTGTGTTCCTGCTGCATTCGATCCTGACGCCGTTCCTGGTCGCGTTGTTGCTCGCCTATCTGTTCGATCCGGTCGTGGATCGCCTGGAAAAGCTCGGCCTGTCGCGGACCCTGGGCGTGGTGACGGTGTTTGCGCTGTTCACGTTGATCATCACCGCGCTGGTGCTGGTGCTGGTGCCGATGCTGGCCAAGCAGCTGTTTCGCTTGTACGAGCTGGCGCCGCAGATGCTCGACTGGCTGCAACACACGGCGATGCCGTGGGCTCAGACCAAGCTGGGGCTGTCGGAGGGGTTCTGGAAGTTCGACAAGGTCAAGGCCGCGATCAGCGAGCATATGGGCCAGACCACCGACATCGTCGGTGTGGTGCTCAGTCAGGCCACCGCTTCCAGCCTGGCGCTGATCGGTTGGCTGACGAATCTGGTGCTGATTCCGGTGGTGGCGTTTTACCTGCTGCGCGACTGGGACATCATGATGGCCAAGATTCGCGGCCTGCTGCCGCGAGACAGCGAGGAGCGCGTGGTATCACTGGCGGCAGAGTGCCATGAAGTGCTGGGTGCATTCGTGCGTGGCCAGTTGTTGGTGATGCTGGCACTGGGCATCATCTACGCGGCCGGGCTGATGGCTATCGGCCTGGAGCTGGGCCTGTTGATCGGCCTGATCGCGGGCCTGGCGGCCATTGTGCCCTACATGGGCTTTGTGATCGGGATCGGCGCGGCGCTGGTGGCCGGGTTGTTCCAGTTCGGCGGCGACCTGTACCCGATGCTGGGGATTGTCGCGGTGTTCATGGTCGGCCAGGCCCTCGAAGGCATGGTGCTGACGCCCTTGCTGGTGGGTGATCGGATCGGCCTGCACCCGGTGGCGGTTATCTTTGCGATCCTGGCGGGCGGTGAGCTGTTCGGTTTTACCGGCATCCTGCTGGCTTTGCCCGTGGCGGCAGTGATCATGGTGTTGGTGCGCCATGTGCACGTGCTGTACAAGGATTCGGATGTGTACACGGGCGTCGAAGACCCCGAGCTGTAATCGCAGTGCGACAAACCCGGCTCATGGCCGGGTTTGTTGTTTATGAGGTGGGCGCGTCAAACACTCCGTATAAACCGGCAGGTTAACGCAAACCTTTGATTTTGCTTGTGGTCTGCTGCATTGTGCGCCCGGCGTCACGGGTATAGACTTTGCCAACTTTACACAGAGGCCACTAGCGGTTCGATGGGAGCCGTTCAGTCAGCATGAAACCGATTCAGCTGCCCCTAGGTGTGCGTCTGCGTGATGACGCAACCTTTATCAATTACTACCCAGGCGCCAATGCCGCAGCACTCGGCTATGTCGAGCGTCTATGCGAAGCCGACGCCGGGTGGACGGAAAGCCTGATCTATCTGTGGGGCAAACATGGCGTGGGACGTACCCATCTGTTGCAGGCCGCGTGCCTGCGCTTCGAGCAGATGGGCGAGCCGGCGGTGTATCTGCCACTGGCCGAGCTGATGGACCGTGGCATCGGCATTTTCGACAACCTTGAGCAATACGAACTGGTGTGCCTGGATGACCTGCAGGCCATCGCCGGCAAAGCGCAGTGGGAAGAAGCCTTGTTCCATCTGTTCAACCGCCTGCGTGACAGCGGCAGGCGCCTGCTGATCGCGGCGTCCACCTCGCCCCGGGAATTGCCGGTCAAACTGGCCGACCTCAAGTCACGCCTCACCCTGGCGCTGATCTTTCAGATGCGCCCCTTGTCCGACGAAGACAAATTGCGTGCCCTGCAATTGCGTGCATCGCGTCGCGGCCTGCACCTTACCGACGAAGTCGGGCATTTTATTCTCACCCGTGGCACCCGCAGCATGAGCGCGTTGTTCGATTTGCTCGAACAACTTGACCAGGCCTCCCTGCAGGCACAAAGAAAATTGACGATCCCTTTTCTCAAAGAGACGTTGGGCTGGTAACCGTTTGATTCGCAACGGTTCGGCATTTTTCAGGCGCCAGAAATCCTGCGTTTTAGCCTCACCGGCTACGCATTGTGCTCATTAAATGGAATTACGGCTTAGATGGCGCAGTCCAATCGCCAAGTCACATAGACCTCGATTGAATTTGCAAATCGATCCGATAGCGGGCATAGTCTCGGCTTCTTTACATACCAGCCACGGTCGTGCCCATGCTAAATCGCTTCGCACCCCTCGTGCCTCTCGCACTTGTCACCCTGTTGTTTGGTTGCGCCTCCCAGCCCCAGCAAGTGGCTGTCCAGCAAAAACCACAGGTTCAAAGCCAGGCAAAATTCGTTGCTGCTCAGTCTGCTTCTGTTTACGAAGAAGAGCTGGCAACCGAAAAAGAGCTGACCGATTTCTCCGGCAGCAAGCCTTACCAGCTTCCGGTGCTGGCCGACAGCATCCTCGAACGCGGCATGTCGCTGATCGGTACCCGTTACCGTTTCGGCGGTACCTCTGAAGCCGGTTTCGATTGCAGCGGTTTCATCGGTTATCTGTTTCGTGAAGAGGCGGGCATGAATCTGCCACGCTCGACGCGCGAAATGATCAACGTGAAAGCACCGTTGGTCGCGCGCAACAACCTCAAGCCTGGCGATCTGCTTTTCTTCAGTACAGCGGGCCGTGGTCGTGTCAGCCACGCCGGTATCTACCTGGGCGATAACCAGTTTATCCACTCCAGCAGCCGTCGCAGTGGCGGTGTTCGAGTCGACAGCCTGGGCGACAGTTACTGGAGCAAGACCTTCATTGAAGCCAAGCGCGCACTGGCCATGGCCCCGTCCACAGTGACCGCCAGTAAGTAAAGTTAAAGTGATACTTGAAGTTTGACGCGTAAGCGCTAGAATCCCTGGACATTGTTGTAATCCGTTCGCGCGAGCTTTGCTTGCGCGTTCTGGTTTTCAGCGTTCGGCAGCGAAAGCCGCATCCAGACCAGGATTGTTCTGCCCATGTCGACCTCGGCCCGCCTCATGCTTCTTGTTTGCGCCGCGCTGCTCAGCGCCTGCGCAAGCCGTCCACCGCCGCCGGCGCCTGTCGCCGTCAAGCCCAAGCCGGTGTTCAACTACGCTGCCACCCAGAGTTTCTCGCCTGCGGCCGAAGACGTGCTTTTCCGTGCACTCGGCCTGGTTGGCACACCGTATCGCTGGGGCGGTAATACGCCGGACTCGGGGTTCGATTGCAGTGGCCTGATCGGGTTCGTCTATCGTGATGCCGCCGGCATTTCCCTGCCGCGTACCACCCGCGAACTGATCGTGATGCGCGCCCAGGACGTGAGTGAACAGAACCTGCAGACCGGTGATTTGCTGTTCTTCGCCACCGGCGGCGGTTCCCGCGTCAGCCATGCGGGCATCTACGTGGGTGAAGGTCGTTTCGTGCACGCGCCGCAAACCGGCGGCACAGTGAAGCTGGATACCCTGTCCAAGGCGTATTGGCAGAATGCGTACCTGAGCGCCAAGCGCGTATTGCCGGCCGAGCATCTGGCGCGCAACCCTTAACGCTGAAACCAGGATCCATATGTGGGAGGGGCTTGCTCCCGATGACGGTGCATCAGTCCAGGAATTCATTGACTGACCCACTGCTATCGGGGGCAAGCCCCTCTCACATTTTTTCGCGGCGTTTATTTAGCTGCTGAAACCCGCCACACCTTATTCCCCACATCATCAGCCACCAGCAGATCCCCCTGCTGATCGATCACCACGCCCACCGGCCGGCCCATTGCTTTCTCGTCCTTGTCGAGGAAGCCGGTCAGCACGTCCACCGGCTGCCCCTTGGGTTGCCCGCCTTCGAACGGCACGAAGATCACCTTGTAGCCACTGTGCGGCTTGCGGTTCCACGAGCCGTGCTGGCCGATGAACGCGCCGTTGCTGAATGGCGCCGGGAGTTTGCTGCCTTCGGCAAAGGTCAGTCCCAGGGACGCGGTATGCGGGCCCACGGCGTAGTCCGGCGCAATGGCCTTGGCCACAAGCTCCGGGTTCTGCGGCGTCACGCGCACATCCACATGCTGACCGTAGTAACTGAACGGCCAGCCATAAAAGCCGCCATCCTTGACCGACGTGATGTAATCCGGCACCAGGTCGCTGCCGATTTCGTCGCGCTCGTTGACTGCCGTCCACAGTTTGCCGCTTTGCGGTTCCCAGGCCATGCCGTTGGGGTTGCGCAGGCCCGAGGCGAAAATCCGGTGCTGGCCGGTGGCGCGGTCAACTTCCCAGATCGCTGCGCGGCCTTGTTCGGCTTCCAGGCCGTTTTCGCCGACGTTACTGTTGGAGCCGACGCTCACGTACAGCTTGCTGCCGTCCTTGCTCGCCACCACGTTTTTCGTCCAGTGGTGATTCAGCGGGCCACCGGGCAAGTCCACCACCGTGGCGCCCTGGGTTTTGATCGCGGTTTCACCAGGCTGATAGGCAAAGCGCAGCAGTTTGTCCGAGTCGGCCACGTAGAGGTCGTTGCCCACCAGGGTCATGCCGAATGGCGAGTTGAGATTTTCCAGGAACACCGTGCGTGTCTCGGCCACACCGTCATGGTCGGCATCGCGCAGCAGGGTGATGCGGTTCGGGCTCGGCACGCCAGCGCCGGCGCGGCCCATGACTTTCTCCATCACCCAGCCGCGAATGCCCTTGGCATCATCCGGCTTGGGCGGCGCGTTGGTTTCGGCCACCAGCACGTCGCCATTGGGCAACACATACAGCCAGCGCGGGTGGTCCAGGCCTTCGGCGAACGCGGCCACCTGAGTACCGGCGGCGGCCGTCGGCTTGGCGCCATCAGGCCAGCCGATGGCCGGTGCGATATTCACGGTGGGGATCAGCGTCTTGTTCGGCTGCGGCAATTTGGGCGACGGCCCGGTGCCATCCGAGACCTGCAACGTCGAGCTTTCACCGCAGGCGGCGAGGGTGCCGGCGAGCATGATGAGTAAGGCGAGTCTTGTTTTATGCATGATTTTCTCCTGAATGCCTGTAAGGGTAGAGGATTGCCTGCGCAGGATGGTTCAAGTGCCAGGCCAGCTTTAATTGACGCTCCCCCCCCCAACCCACTAACCTTCGCCGCTTGTTCCAGGTGCTCCGTGGCGCGTGCGTCGACAGAGTGAAACAGGGAAGCCGGTGAGTGAGCGCACTTGTACACAGTGCTGCCGCGATCCCGGCGCTGCCCCCGCAACGGTAAATGAGTCAAAACGGTGCTGTTTGCCACTGTATCGTGCGCGATATGGGAAGGCGCGCCGCCGGCCTGCCTGCGCTTGATACGTGCAGGCGCCGCTCATGAGTCCGGAGACCGGCCTTGAACATTCAACAGCATCACGGTGGGCGATGCTTGGCTGTCTGTATGCGCTTGTTTCCTGCCCGCCGTTTTTGTCCAGCCCCAACGGAGAGCTGCCATGACCGATTCCCCCGAACGTGACGAGCGCCATCTGGCGCGCATGCTGCGCAAAAAAGCCGTGATCGACGAGCGCATCGCCAATTCGCCGAATGAGTGCGGCCTGTTGCTGGTGCTCACCGGCAACGGTAAAGGCAAGAGCAGCTCGGCCTTCGGCATGCTGGCCCGCGCCATGGGCCATGGCATGCAGTGCGGTGTGGTGCAGTTCATCAAGGGGCGTTTCAGCACCGGCGAAGAGATGTTCTTCCGCCGCTTCCCCGAGCAGGTGCGCTTTCACGTGATGGGCGAAGGCTTCACCTGGGAAACCCAGGACCGCCAGCGCGACATCGCCGCCGCCGAGGCCGCCTGGGCGGTGTCCCGGGCGATGCTGCAAGACGCCTCCATTGGCCTGGTGGTGCTGGACGAACTGAACATCGCCCTCAAGCACGGCTACCTCAACCTCGATCAGGTCCTCAGCGACCTGCAGGCCCGCCCGCCGATGCAACACGTAGTGGTCACCGGCCGTGGCGCCAAGCCCGAGCTAATTGAAATGGGCGATACCGTCACCGAAATGGGCATGCTCAAGCACGCATTCCAGGCCGGCATCAAGGCTCAGAAGGGCGTCGAACTTTGAATCAGCCCCGTCATTGCCCGGCCGTACTGATCGCCGCACCGGCGTCCGGCCAGGGCAAAACCACTGTGACGGCTGCCCTGGCCCGCTTGCACCGCAACCTTGGGCGCAAGGTGCGCGTGTTCAAGTGCGGCCCGGACTTCCTCGACCCAATGATCCACGAGCGCGCCAGCGGTGCGCCGGTGTATCAGTTGGACATGTGGATGGTGGGCGAGCAGGAAAGTCGCCGCCTGCTGTGGGAAGCGGCGGGCGAGGCCGACCTTATTCTGATTGAAGGCGTCATGGGCCTGTTCGACGGCACGCCCTCCAGCGCCGACCTGGCGCGACATTTCGGCGTGCCGGTGCTCGGCGTGATCGACGGCACCGCCATGGCCCAGACCTTCGGCGCACTGGCCCTGGGCCTGGCGCGCTACCAGCCGGACCTGCCGTTCGCCGGCGTGCTGGCCAACCGGGTCGGTACCCTGCGCCATGCGCAACTGCTCGAAGGCAGCCTCACCGAGGGCCTGCGCTGGTACGGCGCGCTGTCCCGCGAGACCGGTATCGAACTGCCCAGCCGCCACCTGGGCCTGGTGCAGGCCAGTGAACTCAATGACCTCGACGCGCGCCTGGACGCCGCCGCCCAGGCGCTGGGCAGCAGTTGCGAAGTGGCGGTGCCGCCGTCAGTGACCTTTGCCGTGCCTGAAGTGATCGAGGCCGAGCCGCTGCTCGCCGGCGTGCGCATTGCCATCGCTCGGGACGAAGCGTTTGCCTTCACCTATGGCGCCAGCCTGGACCTGTTGCGGGCGATGGGTGCCGAGCTGACGTTCTTTTCTCCGCTCCACGATAGCCAGCTGCCTGAGGCCGACAGCCTCTACCTGCCCGGTGGTTACCCGGAACTGCACCACCAGGCGCTGTCGCACAATACCTCGATGCTCGCGTCCATTCGCGCCCATCACGCGGCGAACAAACCCTTGCTCGCCGAGTGTGGCGGCATGTTGTACCTGCTCGACTCGCTCACCGACGTCGACGGCACCCGCGCCGAACTGGTGGGCCTGTTGCAGGGCGACGCGGTGATGCAGAAAAAACTGGCAGCGCTGGCGCTGCAGAGTGTCGAGCTGCCGGAGGGCACGTTGCGCGGGCACACCTATCACCATTCCTTGACCAGCACCGAGTGGCAGCCGATCGCCCGTGGCCTGAGCCCCAATGGCGGGCGCGGCGCCGAGGCGGTGTATCGACAGGGACGGATGACCGCTTCCTATGTGCACTTTTACTTTCCGTCGAATCCGGCGGCGGTGGCCGCGCTTTTTGCGCCGGACCTCAAGACAGCGTTCACAGATCAAACGGTGGGAGCGGGTTTGCCCGCGACTGGGCCATGACCGATCACGCATTCCCCCAGGCCGAACGCGACGCCGTCTACCGCGCAATCGCCGAACGCCGCGACATGCGCCACTTCAGCGGCGGCACGGTCACACCCGAATTATTGCAGCGCCTGCTCCAGGCCGCACACCAGGCCCCCAGTGTCGGCCTGATGCAGCCGTGGCGGTTTATCCGTATCAGCGACCGCTCGTTGCGCGGGCGGATTCAGCAACTGGTGGAAGAGGAACGCGTGCGCACCGCCCAGGCCCTGGGGGAGAGCTCCGACCAGTTCATGAAGCTCAAGGTCGAAGGCATTCATGACTGCGCCGAAGTGCTGGTGGCGGCGCTGATGGATGACCGTGAGCGGCATATCTTCGGCCGTCGCACCTTGCCGGAAATGGACATGGCCTCGCTGTCCTGCGCGATCCAGAACCTGTGGCTGGCAGCGCGGGTGGAAGGGTTGGGCATGGGCTGGGTGTCGCTGTTCGAGCCCCGGGCCCTGGCCGACCTGCTGGGCTTGCCGCCGGGCGCCAAACCCCTGGCCGTGTTGTGCCTGGGCCCGGTCGCCGAATTTTATCCGGCGCCGATGCTGCAGCTCGAAGGCTGGCGCGAGCCACAACCGTTGAGTGACATGCTGTATGAAAATGCGTGGGGAGTGAGTCAATGAGTGTGGCCTTGCTGTGCGTCGCTGCGGTGGCGCTGGACGCGCTGCTGGGTGAGCCCCGGCGCTGGCATCCGCTGGTGGCGTTTGGCAACTTCGCCGGGCGTATCGAGCAACGCTTCAACAGCGGTGGACGCGGCTGGCGCAGCCATGGCGTGACCGCCTGGGTGATCGCGGTGGTGCCGTTGACCCTGCTGGCCACCGCGTTGTCATGGGCGCCCTACATTGGCTGGGCGCTGGAGATCCTCGCGTTGTACTGCGCCCTGGGCATGCGCAGCCTGGGCGAACATGTGATGCCCGTGGCCCAGGCCCTGCGCAGCGATGACCTGGTTGAGGCGCGCACACGGGTGAGCTACCTGGTCAGCCGCGAGACCGCCGAACTGGACGCCACCGACGTCGCCCGCGCCGCCACCGAATCGGTGCTGGAAAACGGCAGCGACGCGGTATTTGCCGCACTGTTCTGGTTTGTGGTTGCCGGCGTGCCGGGCGTGGTGCTTTATCGTCTGAGCAATACGCTGGACGCGATGTGGGGCTACCGCACTGAACGCTTCGAGCGCTTCGGCTGGGCGGCGGCCAGAATTGACGATGTGCTCAACTATATTCCCGCACGGCTGGTGGCCTTGACCTACGCCGTGCTGGGCAAGACCCGCCTGGCGCTCAAGTGCTGGCGCACCCAGGGTCCGACCTGGGACAGCCCCAACGCTGGCCCGGTGATGGCGGCCGGCGCGGGCGCGCTGGGCGTGGCGCTTGGCGGTGCGGCGATTTATCACGGCGAGCTGCACCAGCGTCCACCGCTGGGCGAAGGCCCGCCGGCGGATGCCGATGCCATCGAGCGGGGCTGGCAACTGGTGCAACGCGGCGTATGGTTGTGGCTGCTGATCCTGTGCGCGGGGGCGCAATTTTATGCTTGAGCACGGCGGACGGCTGCGCAAGGCGGCCATTCAATACGGTATTGCCGAAGATCAGTGGCTCGACCTGTCCAGCGGCCTGGCGCCGTGGCCATGGCCGATCCCCGAGATCCCGCTGCGGGCCTGGGCGCGCCTGCCGGAAACCGACGATGGCCTGGAGTTGGCCGCCAGCGAGTATTACGGCGCGGCGCATGTGTTGCCGGTGGCCGGTTCCCAGATGGCCATCCAGCTACTGCCGCGCCTGCGTCGCTCCGGCAAGGTCGGCGTGTTGTCGCCGTGTTATGCCGAACATGCCGAGGCCTGGCGTCGCGCCGGGTATGTGGTGCGCGAAGTGCAGGAGCAGGAAGTCGACTTCTTTCTCGACAGCCTCGATGTGCTGGTGGTGGTCAACCCGAACAACCCCACCGGGTTGAACCTGAGCCCGCAACGTCTGCTCGATTGGCACGCCCGCCTGGCGCAACGCGGTGGCTGGCTGGTGGTGGACGAAGCGTTCATGGACGTCACCCCGCACCTGAGCCTGGCAGGCCATGCCCATCAGGTCGGGTTGATCGTGCTGCGTTCATTCGGCAAGTTCTTCGGCCTGGCCGGTGTGCGGCTTGGCTTTGTCCTGGCCGAGCGGCGGTTGCTCAAGTTGCTCGCCGAGCAGGTCGGTCCCTGGGCCGTCAGCGGGCCGACGCGTGTGCTGGGTCAGGCATGTCTGCGTGACAGCGACGGGCATACGCGCCAGCGTGCGCGGTGTGTCGAGGCCGCTCAGCGTTTGTTTGCCCTGCTCGAGCGCCACGGCTTTCAACCTCAGGGCGGCTGCGCTCTGTTCCAGTGGTTGATCACGACGCACGCCGAACGGCTGCACGAATTCATGGCCCAGCGCGGCATCCTGCTGCGCCTGTTTGTCCACAACAGCAGCCTGCGCTTCGGCCTGCCCGACACCGAGGCCGACTGGCTGCGCCTCGATACGGCCCTGGCCGCTTACCGGGAGACCGCATGAGTACGCTGATGGTGCAGGGCACCACCTCCGATGCCGGCAAAAGTACCCTGGTGACCGCGCTGTGCCGCTGGCTGGTGCGCCAGGACGTGGCGGTGGCGCCGTTCAAGCCGCAGAACATGGCCCTCAACAGCGCCGTGACCGCCGAAGGCGGCGAGATCGGCCGTGCCCAGGCCGTACAGGCCCAGGCCGCGCGCCTGGCGCCCCACACCGACATGAACCCGGTGTTGCTCAAACCCAACAGCGACACCGGTTCCCAGGTCATCATCCATGGCCGCGCCGTCACCAGCATGAACGCGGTGGCCTATCACGATTACAAAGCCATCGCGATGCAGGCGGTGCTGGCCTCTCACGCGCGCCTGAGCGCAGCCTACCCGGTGGTGATGGTGGAAGGCGCGGGGTCGCCGGCAGAGATCAACCTGCGCGCCAACGACATCGCCAACATGGGCTTTGCCGAGGCGGTGGATTGCCCGGTGCTGCTGATCGCCGATATCAACCGTGGCGGCGTGTTCGCCCACCTGGTGGGCACCCTGGAATTGCTCTCGCCCAGCGAACAGGCGCGGGTTCGGGGCTTCATCATCAACCGCTTTCGCGGCGACATCGCGCTGCTGCAGCCGGGGCTGGATTGGCTGCAGGTGCGCACCGGCAAACCGGTGGTGGGCGTGTTGCCTTATGTGATGGACCTGCACCTGGAAGCCGAGGACGGCATCGACCGGCGCCAGATCGACAAGGCTGCGCAGGTGCTCAAGGTGGTGGTGCCGGTGTTGCCGCGCATCAGCAACCATACGGATTTCGACCCGTTGCGCCTGCATCCCCAGGTAGATTTGCAGTTCGTGGGGCCGGGCCAGCCGATCCCGGCCGCCGACCTGATCATCCTGCCAGGCTCGAAAAGTGTGCGCAGTGACTTGGCGTACCTGCGCGCCAATGGCTGGGACAGCGCCGTGGCGCGGCATTTGCGCTATGGCGGCAAGGTGCTGGGGATTTGCGGTGGTTTGCAGATGCTCGGCGAGCAGGTGCATGACCCGCTTGGGCTGGAAGGGGCGGCGGGGTCCAGTGATGGGCTGGGGTTGCTGGGGTTCACCACCACGCTTGAAGAAGAAAAGCAGTTGCGCAATGTGCGTGGGCGGCTGTTGTTGGAGGACGCTGAGGTCAGTGGCTATGAGATTCATGCGGGGGTGACGTCGGGTGACGGGCTGTCGCGTGCTGCGGTGCTGCTCGATGATGGGCGCAGTGATGGCGCGCTCAGTGCTGACGGGCAAATTCTCGGCACCTACTTGCACGGATTGTTCGAAACTCCCGCCGCGTGCAGCGCCTTGCTGCGTTGGGCCGGGTTGCCGGATGTGCAGGAGGTGGATTACCACGCGTTGCGTGAGCGCGATATCGAGCGGTTGGCGGATTTGGTCGAGAACCATCTGGATACCGAGTTGTTACGCAAACTGTGTGGAATCTGACGGTGTACATACGGCGTCTCTGTGGAAGCGGGCTTGCCCGCGATGGCAGCCTGACAGCCGGTCACTATTCAACTGAAGCGCCGCGTTCCAAATGTGGGAGGGGGCTTGCTCCCGATGGCGGTTTTTCAGTGTACATATCCGTTGTTGCGGTAACGGCTGCTTATGGTTCCGCTCTTACAGCGGGTCACTTTTGGAAGAGCCCAAAAGTAACCAAAAGGCTCTCGCCCCACCACTCGGCACCTCGCTTAGGCTCGGTGTGCCCGAACACAGGCTTGAATCCGTGGGCCGCCGCGATGGGCCATCCATGGCCCAGCGCGGCTAACCCGGCGTCCTGCCGGGTTGCCCACGGATTCAAGCCTGCGTTCGGCCAGCGTGGTTTTACGGGGCGCCTGAGATCAAAAGCAAAATCAAAAGCCAGCTCAAAAGCTGATGTGCTTTTCTGTGGCAGCGGGCTTGCCCGCGATGGCGGCCTGACAGCCAAACAATTTCAGCCAACCGAAGGTGCCATCCATGCTTGAACTGATCCTCGGTGGCGCTCGTTCCGGCAAAAGCCGTCTCGCCGAAAAGCTTGCCTGCGACAGTGGCTTGCCGGTCACTTATATCGCCACCAGCCAGCCGCTGGACGGTGAGATGAATGAGCGGGTTGCCTCGCATCGCCAGCGTCGACCCGAGCATTGGGGTTTGATCGAAGAGCCCATTGAGCTGGCGCGTGTCCTGCGCGACAACGCGGCAGTGGATCGCTGCCTGTTGGTGGACTGCCTGACCCTGTGGCTGACCAACCTGCTGATGCTCGAGGACGCAGGGCGCCTGGCGTTCGAGCGCGATCAACTGCTGGACACCCTGGCCTCGCTGCCTGGGCAGATCATTTTTGTCAGCAACGAGACCGGTCTGGGTGTCGTGCCGCTGGGCGAATTGACTCGCCGCTATGTGGATGAAGCCGGTTGGCTGCATCAAGCCCTGGCCGAGCGTTGTCAGCGTGTTGTTCTGACCGTCGCCGGCCTGCCCCTGACTTTGAAAGGTACTGCGTTATGAGTGACACCTGGTGGCTCAACCCGTGTAAGGCGATTGACGCCTCGGCGTACGAACAAGCCCTGGCACGCCAGCAGCAATTGACCAAGCCGGCCGGTTCCCTTGGCCAACTGGAAGCGCTGGCGGTGCAATTGGCGGGGTTGCAGGGACGGGTCAAACCGTCGGTGGATCGGCTGTGGATCGCGATCTTCGCCGGCGATCACGGCGTGGTTGCCGAAGGTGTATCGGCCTTTCCCCAGGAAGTGACCGGGCAGATGCTGCACAACTTTGTCAGCGGCGGCGCGGCCATCAGTGTGTTGGCGCGCCAGTTGGATGCGCAGCTGGAAGTGGTCGACCTCGGCACCGTCACGCCTGCGTTGAAACTGCCCGGCGTGCGTCATTTGAATCTCGGCGCGGGCACGGCGAATTTCGTCAAGGGCTCGGCGATGACTGCGGCCCAGGGCAGGCAAGCGCTGCAAGCCGGCCGCGATAGCGTGCTGCGCGCCGTGGAGAGCGGCGCGCAATTGTTTATCGGCGGCGAGATGGGCATCGGCAACACCACCGCCGCCAGTGCGTTGGCGTGTGCCTTGCTCGATTGCCCGGTGACAGACCTGACCGGCCCGGGCACGGGGCTCAATGCCCAGGGTGTCAGCCACAAAGTGGCCGTTATCGAGCGCGCGCTGGCGCTGCACGCCGGGCAACGCGGTGATGCGCTGCAGACGCTGTTCAACCTCGGCGGGTTTGAGATCGCGGCGTTGGTCGGCGCGTATCTGGCCTGTGCCCAGGAGGGCGTCGCGGTGCTGGTGGACGGGTTTATCTGCACCGTCGCGGCGCTGGTTGCCACGCATCTGAACCCGCCGTGCCGCGACTGGCTGCTGTTTGGCCATCGTGGCGCCGAGCCAGGGCATCGCCACGTGCTGCAACGCCTCGACGCCCAGCCATTGCTGGACCTTGGCCTGCGCCTGGGCGAAGGCAGTGGCGCGGCAACGGCGGTGCCGCTGTTGCGCCTGGCCTGCGCGCTGCACGGGCAGATGGCGACCTTCGCCGAAGCGGCCGTGGCGGACCGTCCTGCATGACCTTGCACCTGGACTTGCTGCGTCACGGTGAAACCGAATTGGGCGGTGGACTGCGCGGCAGCCTGGATGACGCGCTCACCGCCAACGGCTGGACGCAGATGCGCGCCGCCGTGGTCGAGCAGGGGCCCTGGGACCGCGTAGTCAGTTCGCCGCTGCAACGCTGTGCGCGTTTTGCCGAGGAGTTGGGTGCACGCCTCGACCTGCCGGTGAGCCTGGAAAAAGACCTGCAGGAGCTGCACTTCGGTGCCTGGGAAGGGCAGAGCGCGGCGGCACTGATGCAAACCGATGCTGAAGGCCTGGGCCTGTTCTGGGCCGATCCGTATAACTTCACCCCACCCGAGGGAGAGCCGGTCAGCGATTTTTCCGACCGCGTACTTGGTGCGGTCTCACGCCTGCATCAGGCCTATGCCGGTGAGCGCGTGCTGTTGATCAGCCACGGCGGGGTGATGCGTTTGCTGCTGGCCCGCGCGCGTGGCCTGCCCCGCGAGCAGTTGCTGAACGTCGAAGTCGGCCACGGCGGGCTGTTCAGCCTGCGCGTCGGCGCAGGCGGTGTATTGAAGGAAGACATCTGATCATGTTGCCGTTCTGGATCGCCCTGCAATTTTTGAGCAGCCTGCCGATTCGCCTGCCGGGCATGCCGCAACCCCAGGAGCTGGGGCGGTCGTTGCTGTTTTATCCACTGGTGGGTTTGCTGTTCGGGTTGCTGCTGTGGGGCTTGAACAGTCTGTTGATGGGCGCACCGCTATTGCTGCACGCCGCGCTGCTATTGACTGCGTGGGTATTGCTCAGTGGCGGCCTGCACCTGGACGGCCTGGCAGACAGCGCGGATGCCTGGCTCGGTGGCTTCGGCGACCGCGAGCGTACGCTCAGCATTATGAAAGACCCGCGCAGCGGGCCGATTGCCGTGGTAACCCTGGGCCTGGTGTTGCTGCTCAAGTTCGCGGCGTTGGTCGCCCTGATCGAGCAGCACAACGGTGCGGCCTTGATCCTGGCGCCGCTGATCGGGCGCGCCTCGATGCTGGCGCTGTTTCTCACCACGCGCTATGTGCGGGCAGGGGGATTGGGCCAGGCCTTGTCAGATTATTTACCGCGCGTGGTGGGCCAGCAGGTGCTGATCCTCAGCGGTTTGGCCTGCCTGCTGATCGGCGGTTTCAGTGGCGGCATCGCCGTGCTGCTCGCAGCGCTGTGCTTTATCGGCCTGCGCCGGCTGATGGTCAAGCGGCTCGGTGGCACCACTGGCGATACGGCCGGCGCCGTGCTGGAGCTGCTGGAAGTGGCGGTGCTGGTCGGGCTGGCTTTGTAACACTTTCTTGCATTTGCTCAATCGCGGGTATATACACGCTCCATGCTTGCCTCCCAATGTTTATGTATCAACCTGCGTCGCGCCGCTCGTGGCGTCAGCAGGCACTACGACGGCGCCCTCGACGGCTTCGGGATCAACGTCGCCCAGTATTCACTGCTGTGCAACCTGCAGCGGCTGGATCAGCCGAGTATTTCCAGCCTGGCCGATGCCATGGGCCTGGATCGCAGCACCCTGGGGCGCAATCTGCGGGTGCTGGAATGCGAAGGCCTGGTGCAGTTGGTCGAGGGTAGCGACCTGCGAAACCGTCTGGTGATGTTGACCGATGCCGGTACAGAGCGGCTGGCTGCCGCGTTGCCGGCCTGGGAAGCGGCGCAGCAGAAACTGATTGACCGACTGGGCGCCGACAAGCGCGAAACCCTGTTGGCCTTGCTGGACGAACTCGCCTGAGGGCGGGTTCGTTCGACGATAAGCGGGTATATACCCGCGAGCGGAGAATAAGAAATGACCTCGATGTGGCGCACCAGTGGCTGGGTTCTTGTGGGGAGTGCGCTGATCCTGGCGTTGTCTTTGGGCGTGCGTCATGGCTTTGGCCTGTTTTTGTCGCCGATGAGCGCCGAATTCGGCTGGGGCCGTGAGACCTTCGCCTTCGCCATTGCCTTGCAAAACCTGATCTGGGGCCTGGCGCAGCCGTTCACCGGGGCCCTGGCCGACCGCTTTGGCGCGACCAAAACCGTGTTTGTCGGCGGCGTTCTTTACGCCGTGGGCCTGGTGTTGATGGGCTTGTCCGATTCGGCGTGGTCGCTGTCATTAAGCGCGGGCCTGTTGATCGGCATCGGTCTGTCAGGCACTTCGTTTTCGGTGATCCTCGGTGTGGTCGGGCGTGCGGTGGCCCCGGAAAAACGCAGCATGGCCATGGGCATTGCCAGCGCCGCCGGGTCTTTTGGCCAATTCGCCATGGTGCCGGGCACCCTGGGTCTGATCAGTTGGCTGGGTTGGTCGGCCGCGCTCTTGGCACTGGGCTTGATGGTGGCGCTGATTCTGCCGCTGGTCAGCATGCTTAAGGACAGGCCGCTGCCGGTACTGGTCGGCCAGCAGACCCTGCGTGAAGCGTTGCGGGAAGCCTGTTCCCACTCCGGCTTCTGGTTACTGGCTTTTGGTTTCTTTGTCTGCGGTTTTCAAGTGGTGTTCATCGGTGTGCATTTGCCCGCCTACCTGGTGGACCAGCATTTGCCGGCCACGGTCGGCACCACCGTGCTGGCGTTGATTGGCCTGTTCAATATCTTCGGCACCTACACCGCCGGTTGGCTCGGCGGGCGCATGTCCAAGCCGCGCCTGCTGACGGGGTTGTATCTGTTGCGTGCGGTGGTGATCGCGCTGTTCCTGTGGGCGCCGGTGACCCAGGTCAGCGCGTACCTGTTCGGCATGGCCATGGGGTTCCTGTGGCTGTCCACCGTGCCGCTGACCAATGGCACGGTCGCGACGCTGTTCGGTGTGCGAAACCTCTCCATGCTCGGTGGGATTGTGTTCCTGTTTCACCAGCTCGGCTCGTTCCTCGGCGGGTGGTTGGGCGGGGTGGTCTATGATCATACCGGCAACTACGATTTGATCTGGCAGGTGGCAATTGTGCTCAGCCTGATCGCTGCAGGCCTGAACTGGCCGGTGCGCGAGCGGCCGGTGGCCAGGCTGCAGGCGCAGATGGAGGCCGCATGAGCGGGACAGCAAGGTCGTTGGTGATCGTCGCCGGCATCGTCCTGTTGCTGATGGCCTGGTGGGGCTGGCAACGTGGAGGACTGGCGTTGATGCAACTGGGTATGTCGATCTGTTAAGTTCGGGCTCTGAATTTTTTATAGGACATTTCCACATGCACATGCGCTGGCTTGCAGTTCCCGTGTTGATGGCGGCTTTTGGCGGGGTGGCGATGGCTGCCGAGTGTCCGCCGCTGCTCGAAGGGCAACTGCCCAAGTTGCGTGCGAAAGAATCCATCGACCTGTGCCAGCGCTTTGCCGGTAAACCGCTGGTGATCGTCAATACCGCGAGCTTTTGCGGGTTCGCGCCGCAATTCAAAGGTCTCGAAGCCTTGTACCAACGCTACAAGGGTCAGGGGCTGGAAGTGATCGGCGTGCCATCCGACGACTTCAAGCAGGAAGCCAAGACCGGCGAGGAGACCGCCAAGGTCTGCTATGTGAATTACGGCGTCACGTTCACCATGACCGAGCCGCAGCCGGTCAGGGGCGCGGACGCGGTGCACCTGTTCAAGGTGCTGGCGCAGCAAAGCAACGCGCCCAAATGGAATTTCTACAAGTACGTGGTGGACCGCCAGGGCAAGGTCATCGCCGACTTTTCCAGCCTCACCAAGCCCGACAGCCCGGAGTTGATAGATGCGGTCGAAAAGGCAATCGCCTCCAAACCCTGATGGGCGCCCATTGAAAAGCCCCGCCTCCCTTGCAGGAGAGCGGGGCTTTTTTATGCCGCTGTGAATCAGAAGCGGTAGGTCATGCCCAGGCCGAAACCATTGGCACTGTTTTCATACTTGGCGTTGTAGCTGGCCAATTGGTTGGAGCGTGCAACCTTGACGTCCTCTTCCTTCAGGTAGGAGTAGGCCACGTCGACAGTCATGTTCGGCATCACTTCGTAGCCAAGGCCCAGGCTGAAGATGGTGCGGTCGCCGGTCGGGATGCGCGGCGAGCGATCCGTGTTGTTGGTCGGCGACTGGTCGAACGTCAGGCCGGTACGCAGTACCACCTGTTTGGTCAGCTGGTAAGAGGTACCCAAGGCGTAGGCCCAGGTATCGTGCCAGTTCTGGTCTTCCTTGATGGTGCTCACCAGGGCTGGCGCCAGTGCGCCGCCGGTAGCGCCGCTCACGCCCTTGTTTTCGACGGTGATGTCTTTCAGACGGCTCCAACGGGTCCAGGTCGCGCCCGCGTAGAGTTTCCACGCGTCGGTCAGGTCCTGGGTGACCGACAGGTCGTAGGACTCAGGGGTGTCGATCTTCAGCGACGCATCGTAGCGATTGCTGCGCAGGAACGGCGAAGTCGCAGTCGGTGCGGTGACTTCGGTATGGCCATCGAGCTTGTAGCTGACCTTGGAGTGATAGGTCAGGCCGACACGGGTGGTGTCGGTGGCTTGAACCAGCACGCCGACGTTGAAGCCCAGTGCGGTGTCGTCACCCTTGATCTTGATATTGGTGTCCGGCGCGGCAGGGTTCAGCGTCAGGTCCGATTCCAGGGTGCCGGCGATGCGGTTGATGGTCGGGCCAAAACCTACGGAAACGCGATCATTGAAGGCGTAGCTGACGGTAGGCTGCAAGGTGATGACTTTTACTTCGCTTTTGCTGCCAAAGCCACGGCCCTGGAAGCCGCTTTCGTAATCGGTCACCAGGCCGAACGGTGCATAGACGCCGAAGCCGACCGCCCATTGATCGTTGAGTTTATTGGTGTAGAAACCGAAAGGAACGCCAGTGAAAGGCACCATATCGCCTTTGTTGCTGCCGCGGGAGCGGCCACTCACGTCGCTGATGTCGGTGGAGGCGTCGATGGCTGCAGCGCCACCCGTGACCTGCTGGCCTTGCAGGCGTGCCATACCGGCAGGGTTGCCGTAGACAGTGCTTGCATCATCGGCAGAAGAGGAACGACCGGCGAAACCCGTACCCATCCCGCTGACGCTCTGTTCGTTCAGCGCGAAACCGCTTGCGAACAGTTGGGAAGAGGCCATGGCAACGGCGAAGCTAAGTGTGGTCTTGAGCATTACTTTTTTCATTATTAGAACTCCGTGGTGATCACCGTTGCGGAAAGTATCAATAAATTTAACATCGCGCTATAGGCTGTAATGCAGGAGATAGAGGGGTTTTGTAGGACAATCCGACCATAATTTCCGTTATTTGACGAATCTTGCAAATTCCCCGGTCGGTGGGGGCTCATGATTCATTGGCGAAACACCGGTTTACCGGGCTTTGCTCACCATGCGTAGTCCGCTTTGAGCATGAAATATTTATTTTCAGATACGTGTCACCCGTCGATAAGGCTCACTTACGCTTCAATCAGCGGGGATGGTCGACGACGCCTGAGCGGGGAGGGCTTGGCAGCAATGAATCGAAGCTCAGGCTCGCCGAAAGCGGATCATGCCGCTCGAGTTGAAGTGTAGTGTGATATTCGTGATGTAAAAGGCTGTTTTTAAAACATCTTCTTCATTCAGTTATAACGGTTATATCTATTCGAACTGAGGTCGAAATCGCCGAGTACAAATCGCGGGCAATAAAAAACCCTGTTTTTCAGACAGGGTTTTTGCGTTTCAGCGACTCGGGTCGATCAGGCAACCAGTGCCTGACGGGTACGCTCGATCACGGCCTGCAGCGGTTCTGCGCTGGAGTATTGATCGGGGTACAGGCGTTCGCTGTGACGCGCGATGCCGTGTTCGTTGACCAGGGTGAAACTGAAGCAGCCTTTGCGAGCGGCCATGATCAGGCAGTTCATTGGGGCAAAAGCGTTGGTGAGGGTGCGGATGGCATCCTGAGTGTGGATTTGAGCGTTCATATTATGGGTGTTCCTACAAATGACACGGTTTAAGAACCGTGCAACGTTAAAACGTTCCAGTAACGTTGATCACCATTGATCAAACGAAGAACCTGACTGGAACAAAGCCGCCAGTTTGAAGCGCTGATAATTAGGCGCGCTTGGGCTGGCAGGTAGGTACTTAGGAGGGCAGGCAACACAACAAGGGCAAAGGTTCTGGGCCCGGGGTGAAGATCCTGATCAATCTGCAGGTTGGTTCGGTCAGAGTATGGAAACTTCGCGACACCCTTTGCTTGTTCAAAGGCTGTGTCGTCGCAAGCGATACCTGGAAACCATCGAGGTGGTCGATCCCGCATTGTTCAGGGGATTTGTTCGACCAGAATTGACTTTCAGCTTGGTACTAACGCCGCGGATAGTAATGGATCGAAACACGAAAGGAAAGCCCGTTGGCAAAAAAACTTCATTCAGCCGCCAAGCAGTCCGCGATACACCAGCACCGTAATCGCCGCCGCCAGCGAGCAGCCCAGCGCGTAGGTGGCCAGGGTCAGCCGCAGTGACTGGCCTGCTTCGACCACCTTCATCACATCCCCCATGTCATTGATCCGGCCCTCACCCAGCTCAATGCACAGGCTCAATGCCGTGAACGCCGCAGACACCAGAATGGCGATGGCGAACAATGCGCCGTCGGGGGAGGGCAGCGCCGCATTGATGCCCAGAGACGTTGCGCAGATGGCCAATAACAACACGGCGAATAACAGCATTCCTTTCATGTATCCGTACACCGATGCGCTGCCAGGTGGGGCAGTGTGGCGACCGGAAAGGCATTTGAAAAGTCCCGCTTTCGCACCTTCGGTAACATTTGCGCTGGTTGACGACTCAAAAAATCACGCCCATATAGCCGGATGATTGCAACTTGTGCACATTGGTTGCAGCCTGTGTCGTGCTGCCGGTACTTGCACTCCGGGGCCGCCATTTGCCTGCAATGAAAATTTAAGTCAATGAAAAACATCGCTTTTTTTTATTGGTGAAAAAATCGTCAGTTTGACTGCGGCCCCCGTTCCATGGGGCTTTGCGCAAGTTAAAGCACGGTTGTCCACTGAGTTATCCACAGCTTCTGTGGATTGTCCCAGGCGCTTGCTCTAGCACGGGCGTGCAGGTTTATTTCAGCTTTACCTGCACGAAAAAAAGAGTAGAGTGGCGCGCCTTCCGATCTGTCCCACAGTGCTTTATGAAGTTTCGCTCAGTATCATCTTCTGTTACCGATACCTCCCAGACTGTTACCGCACCCAGGCGCTTCTCCCTGAAGGTCGCCTTGTGGCTGCTCGATAGTCCACGCCTGGGGCATCACACCAACGTCAAGCACTTTGCCGGGCGTTTGCTCAAACAGCCGGCCCGCGCAGGCGTGGTGGCTGCGCAGAGTCGCCTGGGCGAACTCATGTGCCGTGAATGCGGGAATGCCCGCGACCGTCGCATCGGCCACGACCTGCTGCGCCTGGCCGCCCGCGCCGGCGATCGCCGTGCCCTGCGCGAATTGGCCCAGGTCGAAGACTGAGCTGTCCTCCAGCCCTGCGCTTGGTTAACCTTGGTCTTTTTCGGTGACGGCAAATATGGCTATGGCTTTTGACTGGACCAGCCTCGCGCTGGGCCTCGCGGGCGCCGCGGTGCCGTTATTGGCGCTGTGTTGGCAGCTTCAGCGGCGCCTGACTGCGCGCACCACCGGCTGGGAACTGCTCGAAGAACGACTGGCCACCGCGCAACTGGCCCAGGAAGGGCTTGCCGCCCAGCTGGACGCCAGCCGCGATGAGATCAGCGACTTGAGCCACGCCAACGCGGCCAAGCAGGCGGATCTGGCGGCCGTGCGTCGCGAGGTCGAATTGCTGCAGATCGATCGCGATAATGCCCGCGATACCGCCCACGCCTGGAATCTCGACCGTAGCGCCAAGGAAGCCGAACTGCGCCGCCTCGACGCCCTGGCGGCCGCCTTGCGCGCCGAGCTGCGCGAGCAACAGGACAGCCACCAGCAACGCCTCACCGACCTGCAAGGTTCCCGGGATGAGCTGCGTGCGCAATTCGCTGAGCTGGCCGGGAAAATCTTCGATGAACGTGAGCAGCGCTTCGCCGAAACCAGCCAGGAACGCCTCGGTCAGTTGCTCGATCCGCTCAAGGAACGCATCCAGTCCTTCGAAAAGCGCGTTGAAGAAAGCTACCAGAATGAGGCCCGTGAACGTTTCTCCCTGGCCAAGGAGCTTGAACGCCTGCAGCAATTGAACCTGCGCCTGTCGGACGAAGCCACTAACCTGACCCGCGCCCTCAAGGGTCAGAAAACCCAGGGCAACTGGGGCGAGTTGATCCTTGAGCGCGTGCTGGAGCATGCAGGCCTGGAGAAGGGCCGCGAGTACCAGACACAAGTCAGCCTCAAGGGTCCGGACGGCGAGCGTTTCCAGCCGGATGTGCTGATCATGTTGCCCGGCGACAAGCAGGTGGTGGTCGACTCCAAGGTCAGCCTGACCGCCTACCAGCAGTATGTGGCGGCGGATGACGAGGTGATCGGCCAGGCGGCGTTGAAGCAGCACGTGCTGTCGCTGCGCAATCACGTCAAAGGCTTGGCCGGCAAGGATTACAAACGCCTGGAGGGTTTGCACAGCCTGGACTTCGTGCT
Organism: Pseudomonas sp. Leaf59; assembly: GCF_920984685.1. NCBI lineage: Bacteria > Pseudomonadati > Pseudomonadota > Gammaproteobacteria > Pseudomonadales > Pseudomonadaceae > Pseudomonas > Pseudomonas sp. Leaf59. Next base: position 238,904 of record NZ_CAKLBR010000002.1, read on the forward strand.
GTTGTTCGTGCCGATCGAGGCGGCTTTTTCGGCGGCCTTGCAGGCCGAGCCCAACCTGTTCCAGGAAGCGTTCGACCGCCACATCGTGATCGTCAGCCCCACCACCTTGCTCGCCACATTGCGCGTGATCGACAGCCTGTGGAAGCAGGAGCGTCAAAGCCAGAACGCGCGGGAGATCGCCGAACGCGCCGGGTGGCTGTACGACAAGTTCGTGCTGTTTATCCAGGACCTGGATGAAGTGGGCAACCGGCTGCAGCAGTTGGATAAGGCTTACAGCGCAGCGCGCAACAAGCTTACGGATGGACGCGGAAATCTGGTCAGCCGCACCGAGCAATTAAGGCTGCTCGGTGCCCGCGCCAGCAAAAGCCTGCCGGCCGATTTGCTCGAACGCGCGATGACCGACTCTGATGGCGTGGCGCACGTCCCCGAATAAAAACGCAGCCCCAGTGTGGGAGGCGACTTGCTCCCGATAGCGGCGGGCCAGCTACGTTTTGGTTGGCTGAGCGACTGCAATCGGGAGCACGCCCCCTGCCACATTTTGACCGAGTGAAGCAGGCTTACAGCGGCAGGTGCCGGCTTAACAGCGCCCGCAGCGCTGCAGGTTTTACCGGCTTGGCGAGGTAGTCCAGCCCCGCTGCGTGAACTTCGGCGACTGTCTCTGCACGGCCATCGGCGCTGATCACCACGCCGGGAATCGGCTCGGCCAGCTGCGCACGCAACCAACCCATCAGCCCGGTGCCGGTTTCGCCGTGGTCCAGGTGATAGTCCACCAACACCAGTTGCGGACGTACGCCGTCGGCAAGCAAGACGGCGCATTGCGCCTGATCGGCGGCGGTCCATACTTCGCAGCCCCACCGGGTCAGCAGGCTGCGCATACCGATCAGGATGCTGTCTTCGTTGTCCACGCACAGCACGCGCGCGCCACTCAGCGGTTGGCCGGTTTCCTGCGGCGCCTTGATCGGTGGGCTGGCTTGGTTGCGCGCCAATGGCACGCGCACGCTGAACACGCTGCCTTTGCCCGGCCAGGAGCGCACGCTCAGGCGGTGGCCCAGCACCCGGCACAAGCCATCGGCAATCGCCAGGCCCAGGCCCAGGCCTTTCTCGGCGCGGGTCTGGTGGCTGTCCAGGCGCTTGAACTCCTCGAAAATGACCTTCTGTTTATCCAGCGGAATGCCCGGGCCACGGTCCCACACCTCCAGGCACAATTCCCCGCGACGCCGGCGTACGCCCAGCAGCACCGGGCCTTCGGCATAACGGAATGCATTGGTCAGAAAATTCTGCAAAATCCGCCGCAGCAGCTTGATGTCACTGTCGACTCGCAGACGGCTACCGCGCAGACGAAAGCGCAAGCCTTGCTCCTGAGCCAACGCCTTGAACTCGGCGCCAAGGGTGTCGAACAGTTCGTTCAGTACAAACGGCTGACGCTGCGGGTTGATCTTGCCGTTTTCCAGGCGCGAAATGTCCAGCAGGTCGCTGATCAGGTCTTCAGCCGAACGCAGCGAACTGTCCAGGTGCTGCACCAGTTGCCGGGCGTCGCTCGAAAGGCCGTCGTGCTGATGGGAGAGGGCGGCGGAGAACAGACGTGCGGCGTTCAAGGGCTGCATCAGGTCATGGCTCACTGCGGCGAGAAAGCGGGTTTTCGACTGGCTGGCAGACTCGGCCACGCCTTTGGCGTCGGTGAGTGCCAGGTTGAGTTGCGACAGTTCATGGGTGCGCTCGGTCACCCGTTGTTCCAGCCCTTCATTGGCCTCGGTGAGGGCCTGCTCCGCTTCGCGGAACGCGGTGATGTCGGTGAAACTCATGACAAAGCCGCCGCCCGGCATCGGATTGCCGATCAGCTCGATCACCCGGCCATTGGGAAACAGACGCTCGGAGGTGTGCGCACGGCCCTGGCGCATCCAGTGCAGACGTCGCGCCACATGCACCTCGGCCTCGCCCGGGCCGCACAGGCCGCGTTCGGCGTTGTAGCGAATGATGTCGGCAATTGGCCGGCCCACGCTGATCAGCCCGTCCGGGTAGTTGAACAGCTCCAGGTAACGGCGGTTCCAGGCCACCAGCTTGAGTGACTGATCGACCACGCTGATGCCCTGGGTGATGTTCTCGATGGCGCCTTGCAACAGGGCCCGGTTGAACTGCAGCACTTCCGAGGCTTCGTCGGCGATTCGGACGACGTCCTCAAGCTGCATTTCCCGACCTTCAATGGCAGCTTTTACCACGGCCCGCGTCGACGAGGCGCCGAGTACCCCGGCCAGCAGGCGTTCGGTGTGGGCGATCCAGTCATTGTCGGCATTCTGGTTGGGGTTGAAACCTTTGCCCTGACGATAGGCGAAGCGGATGAAGCTCTGCTGCGCGCGTTCCTCACCGACAAAGCGCGCCGCCAGGCTGAGCAGGTCGCTGATCTGCACCGACAGCATGGAGCGCGCGCTGGCACGCTGGCTGGTCTCCTGGCCGATAAAGCGGCCGGCCTGCCAATGCTCGGAAACCCGGGTGCGCGACAACATCGACACCCACACGAACAGAGTGAAGTTGCCTGCCAGGGAAAACACCGTGCCGAGGGTCAGCGAGGTGACGGACAACCCCAGCGGGTGCGAATGCAGCCAGGTCATGCCGGGGAAAATGCTGAAGGACCAACCGAGACTTTTCGCGGTCACCGGTAGGACCAGGGTGTAGAACCACAGGAACGTGCCCGCCGCGAGGCCTGCAAACACGCCACGCCGATTGGCCTGCTTCCAGTACAACGCGCCGAGCATGGCGGGCGCCAGTTGGGTCACGGCGGCAAAGGCGATCTGACCGATGGTGGCCAGGCTGGCGGTGGAGCCCAGCAACCGATAGCTGACATAGGCCAGCAGCAGGATGATCACAATGCTGACCCGGCGCACCGAGAGCATCCAGTGGCGGAACACTTCGAACGGCCGCTCGGCGCTGGAACGGCGCAGCAGCCAGGGCAGCAGCATGTCGTTGGACACCATGGTCGACAGCGCGATGCTGGCCACGATCACCATGCCGGTGGCTGCCGAGGCGCCGCCGATGAACGCCAATACCGCCAGCGCCGGATGAGCTTCGGCCAGGGGCAGGCTGATCACGTAGGAGTCGGGCAATACCGAGCCGGGCAGCAGCATCTTGCCGCCCAAGGCAATTGGCACCACGAACAGTGCGGCGAGGATCAGGTACGCCGGAAACACCCATTTGGCCAGGCGCAGGTCCTGCGGGTCGATGTTCTCGACCACTGTGACGTGGAACTGCCGTGGCAGGCAGATGATCGCCATCATGGCGACGCCCGTCTGCACCACCATCGACGGCCAATTGATGGTCTCTTTCCAGTATTCCTCCAGCCGGGGCGCGAGCATCGCCTGGCTGAACAGGTCGTCGAAGCCGTCATACAAGCCGTAGGTCACAAACGCGCCGACCGCAAGAAACGCGAACAGCTTGACCAGCGATTCGAATGCAATCGCCAGCACCATCCCTCGGTGGTGTTCGGTGGCGTCGAGGTTGCGGGTGCCGAAGACGATAGTGAACAGCGCCAGCACCAGTGAAACCACCAGCGCCGTGTCCTGGGCGCGGGTGCCGGTGGTGTCGGCGCCAGAGCCGATCAACAGGTTGACCCCCAGCACGATGCCTTTGAGTTGCAGCGCGATATACGGCAGCACGCCGACCAGGCAGATCAATGCAACCACCACGGCCAGCGACTGGGATTTGCCATAACGGGCGGCGATAAAGTCGGCGATGGAGGTGATGTTTTCCTGCTTGCTGATCAGCACCATCTTTTGCAGCACCCAGGGTGCCAGTACCAGCAACAGCACCGGGCCCAGGTAGATCGGGATGAATGCCCACAGCTGTTCGGCCGCCTGGCCGACGGCGCCGAAGAACGTCCAGCTGGTGCAATACACCGCCAGCGACAGGCTGTACACCCAGGCGCGCACACGTGGTGGCAATGGCGCGCGACGGCGGTCACCGTAGAAGGCGATGGCAAACATAATGGCCATATAGGCCAGGGCAACGGCGGCGATCAGCCCGCTGGACAGCGTCATGTTAACTCCGAGCACAGGAACACCCAGGCAGACCCGGCCCGGCGGGACAGTCTCGCATGATGCAAGGGGTTAGTCAGTGTCGACCAAGGTCGCCCCTCGATCACCTCGGTGGCAGGGTTTTCTGACGCAGGATGTAAACCGTTACCAGCACGGCGCTGGTCAGCATGAACCCGCGCGCCCAGGGCGAGGGCACCAGGTAGCAGGATACGCCGATACTCAGCCACATCAGGCCGATGGCGTAGACCTTGCCCTTGAGCGGGATGCCATTGCCGTCCAGATAGCCTCGAATCCACGGGCCCAGTTGCGGGTGTTCCACCAGCCAGCGGTAGAAGCGCGGAGAGCTGCGTGCGAAGCAGGCGGCGGCGAGCAGGAGGAACGGTGTGGTGGGCAGCACCGGCAGGAAAATGCCGATCACCCCCAGCGCCACGCTGATCCAGCCGATGGCCAGCAGCGTATAGCGCAGGAGCGGCGAGCGATTGCCCATGCGTGTCACGGGCAAACCACTCAGTGGTGGCGAGGCTTGAGAATCGCCGGCTTTTCGTCAGGCGCGTTGCACAGCAGGTACAGCGCGGTGAGGGCTTCCGGGATCTGTACGATCATGTCGTCCATCAGATTGGCGTCGGCGGCGATGTCGGAGAATTCAGCTTCCTCCTCGAACAGGCCCGAACCGACCATGATTGGCAGCAGCATCTCGCTGACTTCTTCTTCGGCAGATTCGAACCAGGCGGCTTCACGCAGGAACACGCCTTCCATGAAACCGATGCACCAGCCGCGCAGGTCGGAGTCATCCGGATCTTCGCCCAGGTCCAGCTCGCACGGCAGCTCGAATTCCTCGTCGGAGGCCAGTTGGCGACCGATGTGAGCCTTGAGGGCCACCAGGGTGGATTCGATTTCTTCGCGGTGGGCGTCGTCGGTGTAGTGAGGCTCTTCAGCGAACAGCGCGTCGATCCATTCACGGTCGGGGACGACGTCGGCGCAAATCGACAGGGCGGTCAGGTAGCCGTGGGCGGCCACGTAGTCCAGCGCCTCGTCATGCAGCTCATCGGCGTCGAGGAAGGCTTGCAGGCGGGTTAGTTGCTCAGCGAAGGACATTGAAGGACTACCTTGGGAATAAACGATGCTGAATTCTAGGCTTTCTTGAGCGCCCAGGCCAGCCGCACTGCATATTTGCCAGGTTTTAGCGAGAGAGGTCTATTCGTCAGTCGCGCCCTTTGCCGGATGACGCTCGGGTATACTGCCGCGTTTTGTGATGCCCCATGCAGGCCGGGCGGCGCTCCGGGAAAACTTCGCTTACGGATTATTTTCCGTGCCCGCGCAGTTTTTCGGCCAGCCTGTACAGAGGGATTTCGGCACCATTTTGGAGTTTTACATGCTCGAGCAGGCTCAACGCGTCCTCAAGGACATCTTCGGCTACGACAGTTTTCGTGGCCGCCAGGGTGCGATCATTGAGCGCGTGGCCAACGGTGGTGATGCCCTGGTATTGATGCCCACCGGGGGTGGCAAATCCTTGTGCTTCCAGGTGCCAGCCTTGCTGCGCAATGGCCTGGCGGTGGTGGTTTCGCCGTTGATCGCGTTGATGGACGATCAGGTGGCTACCCTGGAAGAACTCGGCGTCGCGGCGGCCTCGCTGAACTCCACCCTCAGCGCCGAGCAGCAGCGCGACCTGGCCGCACGCATCAAGCGCGGCGAAGTGAAAATGCTTTATCTGGCCCCCGAGCGCCTGGTGCAGCCGCGCATGCTGGCGTTTCTGCAGAGCCTGGAAATCGCCCTGTTCGCCATCGACGAAGCCCACTGCGTGTCGCAGTGGGGGCATGATTTTCGTCGCGAATATTTGCAGTTGGGCCAGTTGGCCGAGCTGTTCCCCGATGTGCCGCGTATCGCCCTGACCGCCACCGCCGACAAGCGTACCCGTGAGGAAATCGTCGAGCGCCTGCATCTGCAGAACGCCGAGCGTTTCCTGTCGAGTTTTGACCGACCGAATATCTTCTACCGCATCGTGCCCAAGGAGCAGCCGCGCAAGCAGTTGCTGGCGTTCCTGTCCGAGCGGCGCAGCGATGCCGGTATTGTTTACTGCCTGTCGCGTAAAAAGGTTGATGAAGTGGCGGCGTTCCTCTGCGAGCAGGGCTACCCGGCACTGCCGTACCACGCGGGCCTGCCCAATGAGACGCGCTCGGCCCACCAGAAGCGCTTCCTCAACGAGGAAGGCCTGATCATGGTGGCAACCATTGCGTTCGGCATGGGCATCGACAAATCCAACGTGCGCTTCGTCGCCCACATGGACCTGCCCAAATCCCTCGAGGCTTACTACCAGGAAACCGGCCGCGCCGGCCGCGATGGCCTGCCGGCGGATGCCTGGATGGTCTATGGCCTGCAGGACGTGGTGATGCTCAAGCAGATGTTGCAGAACTCCGAAGGCGACGAGCGTCACAAGCGCCTGGAGCAGCACAAGCTCGACGCCATGCTGTCGCTGTGCGAAGAAACCCGTTGCCGCCGCCAGACCTTGCTCGCCTACTTTGACGAAGACATGCCCGAGCCCTGTGGCCATTGCGACAACTGCACCGATGGCGTGCAGACCTGGGACGCCACCGAGCCGGCGCGTCAGGCATTGTCGACCATCTACCGCACCGGCCAGCGCTACGGCGTGGGGCATTTGGTGGATGTCTTGCTGGGCAAGGACAACGAGAAAGTGCGCAGCTTCGGCCACGAAAAGCTCTCGGTCTACGGCGTCGGCAAGGCCCGCGCCGAGGGCGAATGGCGTTCGTTGTTCCGGCAGATGGTCGCGCGCAACCTGGTGGACATCGACATCGAAGGTTACGGCGGCCTGCGCCTTAACGACAGTTGCCGGCCGCTGCTCAAGGGCGAGGTAACCCTGGAGCTGCGCCGCGACCTCAAGCCGCAGACCACTGCCAAAAGCAGCAGCACCAGCCAGGCCAGTCAGTTGGTGCGTGGCGAAGAACGCGAACAGTGGGAAGCCTTGCGCACCCTGCGCCGCAAACTGGCGCAGGAACACAGCGTGCCGCCTTACGTCATCTTCCCCGACTCCACCTTGCTGGAGATGCTGCGCGAGCAGCCCACCACCATGGCGGAGATGGCCAGGGTCAGCGGCGTGGGCGCGCGCAAGCTGGAGCGCTACGGCCAGGCCTTCCTCGAAGTACTGGGCGGGCAAGCCGAAGCGCCGAAGGAAGTCGCCGATATCCGCCACGAACTGATCAGCCTGGCGCGAGCCGGCATGACGCCGATCCAGATCGCTGGCCAACTGCAATGCTCGGAAAAAAACGTCTACACCTTGCTCGCTGAATCCATTGGCAAGCAGCAATTGTCACTTGAGCAGGCCCTTGATTTACCGGAGGATCTGCTCGGCGAAATTCAGGATGCCTTCCTTGACGGAGAGGGCGAACTGCCACCCGTTGCGGAGATCGCACCGCTGTTCACCGGACGTGTGCCGGAAGGCGTCCTGTACTGTGTACGTGCGGCGTTGCAGTCTGAATTCGAGATTTAATGGGCCAATTGCGACAATGTAACGAATCAGTACATAGCCACTATTGCCTATGGGCATGGCTCATGCTTAGCTGACTAATAATTAGCCAAACTTTATTTTCAGTCTAAAACACGAGTTTTTTATGCCGTTAACCGATCAACACCGATTTGGCATGCAACTGGCGCAAATGTCCCGAGGTTGGCGCGCCGAGCTGGACCGCCGCCTTGCGGGGCTGGGCTTATCCCAGGCGCGTTGGCTGGTGCTGCTGCACCTGGCGCGTTTCGAAGATGCCCCGACTCAGCGGGAGCTGGCGCAGAGCGTAGGTGTTGAAGGGCCGACCCTTGCGCGGTTGCTCGACAGCCTCGAAGGCCAGGGGTTGGTGCAGCGCCAGGCTGTGGTGGAGGATCGGCGTGCCAAGCGGATTTTGTTGTGTGATACGGCTCGGCCGTTGATTGATCAGATTGAGACGATTGCGACTGCTTTGCGCCATGAGTTGTTTGTGGGTGTGGATGAGGCGGATTTGAAGGTGTGCATGCGGGTGCATGGGCATATTTTGCAAAATTTGGAGAAGTCTTGATTAAGTGATCCGTTATTTGGGTAATGGCTCCTGGCGGTTCCGCTCTTACAGCGGGTCACTTTTTGAAGAGCACAAAAACTAACCCAAAACGCTTCGCTCCAACACTCGGCACCTCGCCTGCGTTCGGCCAGCGTGTTTGACGGGGCGCTTCAGATCAAAAGCAAAAGCGCGGCAGCCTTAGAACCGACGGGAATTGTCTGCCGTACGCCGTAAAATGTGGGGGGGCTTGCTCCCGATGAGGGTGGGTCAGTCAGCTTATGTGTAGCTGACCCACTGCTATCGGGAGCAAGCCCTCTCCCACATTTGGATCTCCATTTGTCTTATGGATATCACACTGCTTTGGTTACTTTGGGCTGGGCTGGCATTCCGGCTCTTTTCCAAACTGACCCGCCGTAAGGGCGGAACCAATAGCCGCCATTACCTAAATAACGGATATATACCCCGCCCAAGAACACCCCCCTTAAAACGTCTGCCCCAAATTCAAATAAACCGCCTTCTGCCGTTCATCATTAAACCCATAACTGAAATTCAACGGCCCCAGCGGCGTATCAAACCCCAAAAACACACTCGCAGCATTGATATACCCGCTGTCGAACTCATTATCATTGTTCCACGCCCGACCCCGCTCCAGAGAAGCCCCCAGGTACAGCGGGAAATCCAGCGGCAAGTACGACCGCGGCGTCAGTCGGCGATAGTAAACCGCTCGCATCAGGCTGATGTTCTGCCCGGAAATCGCATCCTGACGAAACCCCGACAACTGCCGCGCGCCGCCCAGCAGAAAGCTGGAAACCACCACCTCCGAGTTGTCCAGCGTGCGCCCATAACGGCCCCCCAGCACCAGCGTGTCCGGGCCATGGCTCATCGCCTTGTCCAACTTGAACTCCCATTGCCGGTAGCGCTGGTCGGAGCCCAGTCCCGGTTCGAATTCGCGGAAAGCCAGGGCGATATCTTCGCCCGTGTGGGGGAAGTACACATTGTCCAGGGAATCGAAGGAATATTTGAGTTCGTAGAAGCCTTCGCTGAAGCTCGCACTCGGCAGGTCGCGTTCGCCGATGCGCACGTCCGCCTTGCCCCACGCTTCACCGACGCCGAAGCGAATCTCGCCGCTGTTGCCGATCTGCCGCCCGATATTCAGGCCAAACCCATAGCGCTCCACGCGGTATTCGGCGATCGGGTCGTTGTCCAGCACCAGTTCGACGTTTTGCGCCCTGGCGGTTAGATAGGGCGCAACGAAGTAACGCGAGCCGGCGTCCATCGGTTGGTAGAACTCGCTGTACAACTCCTGCCGATCACCGATCTGCACACGCGTCAGCCATTCGGCACCGAGGCGGTTGATGCCGTTGACGCGGTAACTGGCGCCCAGGTTGAAGGCACTGTCGCCGCGCATGTCGTCCGACAGGTTCAGGCCCAGCCGCAGGTAGTCGGTACCGCTGCGCTTGCCCCGTGCGCTGATCACCAGGGTGTTGTCGCGGCCTTTTTTCACCACGCGGTATTGCACCTGTTCGAAGTAATCCAGGCCATACAGGGTGCCCATGTCCGATTGCAGGCGGCCCAGGTTGAGGGGCTCGCCCAGGGGTTGGCGGATGTAGTAGCGGATTACGTCGTCGCTGACTTTCGAGTCGTTCTCCACGTTGATGGCAGTAATCAGGGGTGTGCGCTCGCCAGGGGCTCGCGCGGCTACCAGCTCGGCATCGATCTGTTCGGCGGGACGCAGGTGGGCCAGGCGCTGGTCGAGGGCGCGGGTGGCGCGGTAGCCGGCGTCGATCATGTCCCTGGCGCGGCCGAAATCGGTGACGCCGTAGGCACTCAGTGGCGGCTGGATCAGCACGTCCTTGGGATGCAGGGCCTTGAGCTGTTCTTCGGAGTTGCGCCGGGTCATCAGGGTGATGGACTGGTTGAGTACATCTACCACCGTAGCCAGTTGCTTGCGCGAGCGTAGCGGGGTGCCGATGTCGACCACGATAGCAATGTCGACGCCCATCTCACGCGCCACATCCACGGGAATGTTATCGGTCATGCCACCGTCCACCAGCAATCGGCCGTCCAGTTCCACCGGGGCGAACACGGCAGGGATCGACATGCTGGCGCGAATCACCTGGGGCAGGTGGCCTTTGCTGAACACCACTTTTTCGCCCGTGGTGATGTCGGTGGCCACCGCCCGAAACGGGATAGGCAGTTTGTCGAAATTACGCGTGTTGCTGCTGTGGGCGAACATGCTCTCCAGCAGCAGCGCGAGGTTCTGGCCCTGGATCACGCCCAGCGGCAGGCCGAGGCTGCCGTCGTCGCGGAAGCTGAGTTTCTGCTTGACCAGAAAATCCCGGTCATCCTGCTTGCGGCGAAACGGTACGTCTTCGCGTGGTGGTGCATCGGACAGGGCTTGCTGCCAGTCGATGCTCAGCGCGAGTTTTTCCAGTTCGTCGATCTTGTAGCCCGATGCGTACAGCCCGCCGATCACCGCGCCCATGCTGGTGCCGGCGATGGCATCGATGTGGATGCCTTGCTCCTCCAGCGCTTTGAGCACGCCAATGTGGGCCAGGCCACGCGCGGCGCCGCCGGACAGCACCAGGCCGATTTTCGGGCGTGGCGGTTCAACGGCATCGGCAAGAAGGGGAAACAGGCACAGGAACAGGCAGGACAACAGGCGGCGCATCATGAATCTCAAGGCTGGGCGATAATGGCCGGTATTATAGCCACTCGATCCGCTGAGGCCGTTACGCCAGGAGCCTGTCAAATTATGTCCGCGAACAAACCCGAGATCGTCATCACCTACTGCACCCAGTGCCAATGGCTGCTCCGCGCGGCGTGGCTGGCGCAGGAGCTGTTAAGCACCTTTGCCGAGGATCTGGCCCGGGTCGCGCTGGAGCCTGCGACCGGCGGCGTATTTCGGATTACCTGCGACGGCGTGCAACTGTGGGAGCGCAAGGCCGACGGCGGCTTCCCCGAGGCCAAGGTGCTCAAGCAACGGGTACGTGACCAGATCGACCCGCAACGTGATCTGGGCCACAACGACCGCACCGCTTAGGCGTCAGCTTGCCCCAGCCGGCTGTTTTGCCTGAGCGGCGCTGCCCATCAGGCCGGACAGCACAATGGCGACGATGATCAGCGCGCCGCCCAGCAGCATGCGCAGGGTCGGGGTCTCGGCGAACAGCAGCCAGGCCACGGTAATGCCATAGACCGGCTCCATGGCGAACACCACCGACGCAGTGCGTGCCTTGATCACTGCCAGGCTGGCAACAAACAGGCTATGGGCCAGGCCCGTGCAGAACACCCCGAGCAGGCCGATCCACAGCCAGTCAATCGCACGCACCTGCGCCAGCCCCGGTGCCGCCACGGGCAACAGGCATACCGCGACCACCACGTTCTGGCACAACGCCGCCTGCACCGCCGGAATTCGCCCGGAGCCGGCACGGTTGTTCAGCGACAGCAACGAGAACAGCAACCCCGAGACAATCCCCCACAACAGGCCGCCGGTGGCTTCGCTGGCAAGATTGAAGTCCGGCGTCACCAGCACCAGGCCGACCGTGACCAGCGCCACCAGCAACACTTCATTGGCACGGATGCGTTCGCGAAAAATCAGCCCTTCAAGGATCACGGTAAACGCCGGGAACGCAGTGAACCCCAGCGTGGCAACCGCCACACCGGCCACTTTGACCGCAATAAAGAACGTTACCCAGTGCGCCGCCAGCAGTACGCCGCTGACCACCAGTCGGCGCCAGTCGCGCATCTGCAGTGGCTTCCAGGGAGCATTGCTGGCGAACCGGGCAAATACCGCCAGGGCCAGCACGGCAAACGCGGCGCGACCAAACACGATAATGGCGGGTGAGGCGGCCGCCAGTTTGCCGAATACGCCGGTGAGGCCAAACATCAGTGCGCCGATATGCAGGGCGCCGAGGGCTGAGCGGGGAGTCATTGCGATCCTTGAACCAACGAGGTGACAGAGGCGCAGTCTAGTGGGTTGCGCAGGTCGGCGTCTGTCGTCCGCCTCGCGATTTTTATCGCATGACTATTCCTACAACGCACACTGCGTCGGGATGATCGCAGCCAGTTCGCTGTCATCAGACTGACGCACCGTTGTCATGGGCTATTAATCGCCAGGGCGCAAGCTCGCGAAAACACCGCCGAGGCAAGCCCATGACCAGTGCAGAGTCCATCAAGCCCAGCCGCAAGCAAAGGGTGCGTACCCTGTGGATTTCCGACGTGCACCTGGGCACCCGGGATTGCCAGGCTGAACACCTGTCGCAATTTCTCAAGGGCTACCACGCCGACAAGGTGTACCTGGTGGGCGACATCATCGATGGCTGGAAAATGCGCGGCGGCATGTATTGGCCCCAGGCTCACACCAACGTGATCCGCCGTCTGCTGACCATGGCCAAGCGCGGTACCGAGGTGATTTATGTCACCGGTAACCATGACGAATTTTTGCGCCGCTATTCCAAGCTGATCCTCGGCAATATCCAGCTGGTGGACGAAGCGGTGCACGTCACCGCCGATGGTCGTCACCTGCTGGTGATTCACGGCGACCAGTTTGACGTGATCACCCGCTATCACCGCTGGCTGGCGTTTCTGGGCGACTCGGCCTACGAATTTACCCTCACCTTGAACCGCTGGCTCAACCATTGGCGGGCGCGCTATGGCTATGGCTATTGGTCGCTGTCGGCGTATTTGAAGCACAAGGTGAAGACCGCCGTGAGTTTTATCAGCGATTTCGAAGAAGCCATCGCCCACGAAGTGACCAAGCGCGAGCTGCACGGAGTGGTGTGCGGGCATATTCACCATGCGGAGATTCGCAAGGTGGGCGAGGTGGACTACCTCAACTGCGGGGACTGGGTTGAGTCCTGCACCGCGCTGATCGAGCACTGGGATGGGCAGATCGAGTTGTATCGCCTGGCGGATGCGCAGGCGAAAGAAGCGCAGCTCAAGGCCGAAATGGTCGCAGGCTGAAGGTGTGGGAGGGAGCAAGCCCCTCCCTCCTTCAGTTGGGTGACACGTCGGCGATGGCCTGGGCCAGCCTGTTCAGGCGTGTTGCATCAATCCCTGCGACGTTGGCCCGTCCCGAACTCACCATGTACACGCTGTGTTTCTCACGCAGTTGTTTGACCTGCTCGGCACTCAGGCCGGTGTAGGAAAACATTCCGCGCTGCGTCCCGATGTGCGCAAACCGCTCAGCCAACCCGTGGGGGACCAGGGCGTCCACCAGCCCGGCACGCAATTGGGCGATGCGCGCGCGCATGGCTTCGACCTCGCCGCTCCACAGGGCGCGCAGTTCAAGGTCGCCGAGGATGGTTGCGACCACTGCAGCGCCATGATCCGGCGGCGTCGACCACAGGTTGCGCGCGGTATTGGCCAATTGGCTGCGCACATCCGTCAGTTTCTCGGCATCGGCCGCACACACAATCAGCGCGCCCACGCGGTCGCTGTAGAGGCCGAAGTTCTTCGAGCACGAGCTGGTCACGAGCACTTCGGGCAACTCGGCGGCAAACAAGCGCACGGCCCAGGCGTCCTGTTCCAGCCCATCGCCAAAGCCCTGGTAGGCGAAGTCGATCAGCGGCAGCAACCGGCGCTCGCGCACAATCTGCAGCACCTGGCGCCAGTCATCCTGGGACAGGTCGAAGCCGGTCGGGTTGTGGCAGCAGGCGTGCAGCAGCACCACGTCGCCCTCCGGCACCGTGGTCAGCGTCGCCAGCATTGCCGCTACGTCCAGGCGATTGTCAGCCCCCACGTAGGGGTAGTGGCTGACCTTGAGCCCGGCCCTGGCGAAGATGCTTTCGTGGATCGGCCAGGTCGGGTCGCTCAGCCAGACACCACGGCCGGGCAAACTCTGGGCGATGAAGTCGGCGCTCAGGCGCAGGGCACCGGTGCCGCCCGGGGTTTGGGTGGCGCCGGCACGACGTTCGCCGAGCACCGCTGAATCGGCGCCCAGTACCAGTTCGCAGAGCAGGGTGCCGAAGGCCGCATTGCCGTGGCCGCCGATGTAGGTCTTGGTGGTCTGCGTGTCCACCAGGCGCTGCTCGGCGAGTTTCACCGCATGAAGAATCGGCGTCAGGCCCTGATCGTCCTTGTACACGCCCACGCCGAGGTCGAACTTGTGCGGGCTGGCGTCCTCGGCGTACAGCTCCATCAGGCCCAGGATCGGGTCGCCGGGCACGCGGCCAATGGCATCGAAATGCATCACTTGCGGCCCTCGGCGCCGGTGGCCACTTCGTCGGTGCGCGCGGCCATGATGAAGTCGTTGCGGTGCAGGCCCTTGATCGAGTGGCTCCACCAGGTCACGGTGACCTTGCCCCATTCAGTGAGCAGGCCAGGGTGATGGCCCTCGGCTTCGGCGATCTCACCCACAGCGTTGGTGAAAGCCAGGGCGAACTTGAAGTTCTTGAACAGGAATACCTTTTCCAGCTGCATCACGCCGTCGCGCACTTCGATGTTCCAGTCAGGGATCTGCTTGAGCAGTACCGGCAACTCTTCATCGCTGACTTGCGGGGCGTCGGCGCGGCAGGCTTCACAGTGGGCTTGGTTCAACGTGGTCATGGAGATGTCCTGAATTCGAAAGGTGAAGGTCAGTGGCGTCACCCTAAAGCAACGCGCGGCCAGGGAACAGACTCACCTGGCGTCAAAATACACGGTTCAGGCAGCCTTGGGCTTGGGGGGAAACTTGGGCGCGTGCAGACCCAGCTGCATGCCGCGCTCGACCATGCCCATGATGTCTTCCTGCGCCACGTCGAACAGGCGCTTGAGCTCGGGCAGGACGAAATACAGCGGTTGCAGGATGTCGATGCGGTACGGCGTGCGCATGGCTTCCAGTGGGTCGAAGGCTTGATGTTCGGGCTGCGCTGACAGGCTGTACACCGTCTCCCTGGGCGACGACAGAATGCCGCCACCGTAGATGCGCAGGCCGGCGGGGGTGTCCACCAGGCCGAACTCGATGGTCATCCAGTACAGCCGCGCCAGGTACACCCGTTGCTCCTTGGTGGCCGCCAGGCCGAGCTTGCCGTAGGTGTGGGTGAATTCAGCGAACCAGGGGTTGGTCAGCAGCGGGCAGTGGCCGAAGATCTCGTGAAAGATATCCGGCTCTTGCAGATAGTCCAGTTCCTCGCGGGTGCGAATAAACGTCGCCACCGGAAACTGCTTGCTGGCGAGCAGCTCGAAAAAGGTCTGGAAGGGGATCAGCGCCGGAACGCGAGCCACTTGCCAGCCGGTGGTGTCGGCCAGCACTTGATTGATTTCGTCCAGTTGCGGGATGCGGTCCAGTGGCAGTGCCAGCTTGTCGATACCGTCCAGGTATTCCTGGCAGGCGCGACCCTCGATCACCTTCAGTTGGCGCGTGATCAGGGTATTCCACACCGCGTGTTCTTCCGGCGAGTAATGGATAAAACCTTGCGCATCGGGCTCGCGGGCCACGTATTGCGTCTGCTTCATACGGCTCTCCTGCTAGGCGTTCATTATTGTTATGTCCTGCGATACCGGTATTGATACGCCCTGCCGGGCAGGATTCCATCCGGTTTCCAGAGTCAGTTGCAGGAAAACTCACTACCGTTCGTAAAGAATTCGTTACGGATCTGCGCTCGTCACGGCATTGGGCTGGGAAAAGGACACTGGCTGTAACATAATCTTGACGATAATCTGCGCTCAGCGACAAAAACACGCAGCGTCTTCCCACTCTTCGGGTCTCTTCATGCGTATCAAAGTGCATTGCCAGAACCGCATCGGCATCCTGCGGGACATTCTCAACCTGCTGGTGGAGTACGGCGTCAACGTCGCCAAAGGCGAGGTCGGCGGTGAGCATGGCAACGCCATTTACCTGTACTGCCCAAACCTGGTGAACATGCAGTTCCAGGCCTTGCGCCCGAAGTTCGAGGCAATTGGCGGGGTGTTCGGCGTAAAACGGGTAGGGCTGATGCCCAGCGAGCGCCGGCACATGGAACTCAACGCCTTGCTGGGCGCCCTGGAGTTTCCGGTGCTGTCGATCGATATGGGCGGCTCCATCGTTGCCGCCAACCGCTCGGCCGCGCAGTTGCTCGGGGTGCGGGTGGACGAGGTGCCGGGAATTCCGCTGTCGCGCTACGCCGAGGATTTCGACTTGCCGGAACTGGTGCGCGCCAGCAAGTCGCGCATCAACGGCTTACGGGTCAAGGTCAAGGGTGATGTGTTCCTGGCCGATATCGCGCCGTTGCAATCGTCCGAGCACGACGACAGCGAAGCCATGGCGGGCGCCGTACTGACCCTGCACCGTGCCGACCGTGTCGGCGAGCGCATCTACAACGTGCGCAAGCAGGAGTTGCGCGGCTTCGACAGCATTTTCCAGAGCTCGCGGGTCATGGCCGCGGTGGTCCGCGAGGCGCGGCGGATGGCGCCGTTGGATGCGCCGCTATTAATAGAAGGCGAAACCGGCACCGGCAAGGAACTGCTGGCCCGCGCCTGCCACCTGGCCAGCCCGCGTGGGCAATCGCCGTTGATGGCGCTCAACTGCGCGGGGTTGCCGGAGTCGATGGCCGAGACCGAACTGTTCGGCTACGGCCCCGGCGCATTTGAAGGGGCCCGCGCCGAGGGCAAGCTCGGGCTGCTGGAACTGACGGCGGGCGGGACCCTGTTTCTTGATGGCGTGGGGGAAATGAGCGCGCGGTTGCAGGTGAAATTGCTGCGGTTTCTGCAGGACGGTTGCTTTCGTCGAGTGGGCAGCGATGAAGAGGTGTACCTGGATGTGCGGGTGATTTGCGCGACCCAGGTGGATTTGTCCGAACTCTGCGCGCGGGGAGAGTTTCGTCAGGATTTGTATCACCGGCTGAATGTGTTGTCGTTGCATATCCCGCCGTTGCGCGAGTGCCTGGATGGCCTGGCGCCGTTGGTGGAGCACTTTCTCGACCAGGCCAGCCGGCAGATCGGCTGCCCGCTGCCAACACTGGCACCGGCGGCCATGGACCGGCTTGCTCATTACCATTGGCCGGGGAATGTGCGGCAACTGGAGAATGTGTTGTTTCAGGCGGTTTCGTTGTGTGAGGGCGGGGTGGTCAAGGTGGAGCATATTCGACTGCCGGATTACGGGGTGCGTCAGCCGCTGGGAGACTTTTCGCTGGAAGGCGGGTTGGAGGCGATTGTCGGGCGGTTTGAGAAGGCGGTGTTGGAGGCGTTGTATGTGGAGCATTCCAGCAGTCGGCAGTTGGGGAAGCGGTTGGGGGTTTCGCATACGACTATTGCGAATAAGTTGCGCGATTATGGGGTGGTGAAGGGTGCTTGAGTGCGTCCGGGGGTGGGTACACCGCTTTTACAGCGGCTCACTTCTGGGAGGAACTTTATAGTCCGGACACATGGTTGACGGGGCGCTTCCAGATCAAAAGCAAAAGCGCGGCAGCCTTAGAGCCGACAGGGGTTTTCCTGCCTGACGCTGTTCAAAATGTGGCAGGGGGCTTGCTCCCGATAGCAGGGGGTCAGCTACCCATAAGCTGACTGACACTCAGCCATCGGGAGCAAGCCCCCTCCCACATTTGGATCTCCATTTTTCTGAAGGTATCAGACTGCTTTAGATCTGCCTTGCTCTGGCTTTTGATCCTGCTTTTGATCTTGGGCGCCCCGTTACCCAAATAACGGATCTGCACACAAAAACCCAGGCAGCCCCCAAAAACCCAACCCGCGTCAGTTTCAAGACCGATACTTGCCGCCCGCGGCAGTAGTCCGCCGTTTTTTCGACTATCCCCCGTCCATCCGCCCACCTCAACTCCCTCCAAACCCCCGCCCCACCTGCACTTGCGTCCATTCCAAAAAGTTGGACCGCAAATTGCTTAAGCCTCATCAGTACAGCGGTGGGCGGCAAGCGTCCGTCAGAAAGAGGATAGAGCGTGGACAAATACCTTTACGTGGCAATGACCGGCGCCAGCCAGAATGCTCTGGCGCAGAAGGCCCATGCCAACAATCTGGCGAACATTTCCACCAACGGCTTCCAGCGCGACCTGGAGCAGGCGCGTTCGATGCCGGTGTTCGGTGACAGCTTTCCGGCGCGTGCGTTTGCCCTGACCGAGCGGCCAGGCACTGACTTCTCGCCGGGCGCCATGATCGAAACCGGCCGTGACCTCGATGTGGCCGTCAGCGGCGACGGCTGGATGGCCGTGCAAACCCCGGATGGCGGCGAAGCCTACGTGCGCAGCGCCAGCATGAATGTGGACGCGCTGGGCGTGCTGCGCGCCGCCAACGGCATGCCGATCATGGGCAACGGCGGCCCGATTGCCGTGCCGCCCCAGCAGAAAATCGAAGTGGGCACCGACGGCACCATCAGCATCCGCGCCATGGGCGAAGGCCCGCGGGTGATGGCCGAAGTGGACCGCATCAAGCTGGTCCAGCCGGACCTCAAGAACATGACCAAGGGGCTGGACGGCACCATCCACACCAAGGATGGCCAGCCTGCCCAGGCCGATGCGCGGGTCACGCTGAACTCGGGTTTCCTGCAGGCGAGCAACGTCAACGCGGTGGAGGAAATGACCGCGGTGCTGGCGCTTTCCAAACAGTTCGAGCTGCACATCAAGATGATGAACAGCGCCAAGGAAGACGATCAGGCCATGACTCGCGTCATGCAGATGAGCTAAGTCACCCACTAATTTCGCAGCACGGCGCCAACGATCAGGCGCACGAAGGAGAACAGCATGCTTCCGGCTCTATGGGTTGCCAAAACCGGTTTGTCCGCCCAGGACACCAACCTGACCACCATTTCCAACAACCTGGCGAACGTGTCGACCACGGGCTTCAAACGTGATCGCGCCGAGTTCCAGGACTTGCTCTACCAGATCAAGAAGCAGCCGGGCGCCCAGTCGACCCAGGACAGCGAACTGCCGTCGGGCCTGCAGCTGGGTACCGGTGTGCAGATCGTCGGCACCCAGAAAAACTTCACCGCCGGTAACTTGCAGCAAACCGGGCAACCCCTGGACATGGCGATCAACGGCAAGGGGTTCTTCCAGATCCTGCAACCGGATGGCACGACTTCCTACACCCGTGACGGCACATTCCACCTGGACGCCAACGGTCAGGTCGTCACCGCCAATGGTTTTGCCCTGGAACCTGCGATTGTGGTGCCTGCGAATGCGCAGACCTTCACCGTCGGTAACGACGGCACCGTGTCGATCACCGTCGCCGGCAACCCGGCGTCGCAAGTGATCGGCAACCTGCAGACCGCCGACTTCATCAACCCGGCCGGCCTGCAGGCGATGGGCGGCAACCTGTTCCTGGAAACCGCCTCCAGCGGCGCGCCGCAAATCGGCACTCCAGGCCTCAACGGTTTCGGCACCACCCTGCAAAGCACCCTGGAAACTTCCAACGTCAGCACGGTTGAGGAGATGGTCAACATGATCACCACTCAACGCGCCTACGAGATGAACTCCAAGGTGATTTCCACCGCCGACAAGATGCTTTCGTTCGTCACGCAGAATCTGTAATCAAGTCTATGGGGCGCTTGCGAGCGCGTCTGCAACACCGTGAGGTTAGGGTCATGAATCGCTTTGTTTGTGTCTTGGCATTGAGTGGGATCAGCGTGCTGGCGGGGTGTGTCGCGCCGTCGCCGAAACCCAATGACCCGTACTACGCGCCGGTGTTGCCGCGCACGCCATTGCCGGCGGCCGCCAACAATGGCTCGATTTACCAGGCCGGTTTCGAGCAGAACCTGTACAGCGATCGCAAGGCGTTCCGGGTCGGTGACATCATTACCATCACCCTGAACGAGCGCACCCAGGCCAGCAAGAACGCCAACTCCCAGGTGGGCAAAACCAGCAAGGCCGGCATCGGCCTCACCTCGCTGTTCGGTGCGGTGCCCAACGTCAATAATCCGTTGGGCGATGGCGACCTGAGCTTGAGCGCCGGTTACAGCGGCGACCGTGCCACCAATGGCAAGAGCGCGGCAGGGCAGGGCAACAGCCTGACCGGTTCGATCACTGTGACCGTGGCCGATGTATTGCCCAACGGCATCATTGCGATACGTGGTGAAAAGTGGATGACCCTCAACACCGGCGACGAGCTGGTGCGCATTGCTGGCATGGTGCGTGCAGATGATATCTCCACCGACAACACCGTGCCGTCGACCCGCATCGCCGATGCGCGCATCACGTACTCCGGCACCGGCGCGTTTGCCGATGCGAGCCAGCCGGGCTGGTTCGACCGTTTCTTCCTTAGCCCGCTGTTTCCTTTCTAGGTGCCCATTAAGGTGAGAACTTTGAACCTCAAGCAACTGCTGGCGGCGGCGCTCCTGCTGAGCCTGAGCGCTGTCGCCCAGGCCGAGCGCCTGAAAGACATCGCCAGTATTTCCGGCGTGCGCTCCAACCAGTTGATCGGTTACGGCCTGGTAGTGGGGCTCAGCGGTACGGGTGACCAGACCACCCAGACCCCGTTCACCCTGCAGACCTTCAACAACATGCTCTCGCAGTTCGGCATCAAGGTGCCGGCGGGTTCAGGCAACGTGCAACTGAAAAACGTCGCGGCGGTGTCGATCAGCGCCGATTTGCCGGCGTTCTCCAAGCCGGGCCAGGTGGTGGATATCACCGTGTCGTCCATTGGTAACTCCAAGAGCCTACGCGGCGGCACCTTGCTGATGACGCCGCTCAAGGGCATCGACGGCAACGTCTACGCCATCGCCCAGGGCAACCTGGTGGTGGGCGGTTTTGACGCCGAGGGCCGCGACGGTTCGAAGATTACCGTCAACGTTCCGTCGGCCGGACGCATCCCTGGCGGCGCTACCGTGGAACGCACCGTGCCCAGCGGGTTCAACCAGGGCAACAGCCTGACCCTGAACCTCAATCGCTCCGACTTCACCACTGCCAAACGTGTGGTCGACAAGATCAACGACATGCTCGGCCCAGGCGTGGCCCAGGCCATCGACGGTGGCTCCGTGCGCGTCACCGCGCCACTGGACCCAAGCCAGCGTGTCGATTATCTGTCGATCCTGGAAAACCTCGAGGTCGATCCTGGCCAGGCGGTGGCCAAGGTCATCATCAACTCGCGTACCGGCACTATCGTGATCGGCCAGAACGTCAAGGTCTCGCCGGCGGCGGTCACCCACGGCAGCCTGACTGTGACCATCACCGAAGACCCAATCGTCAGCCAGCCCGGGGCCTTGTCCAATGGCCAGACGGCGGTGGTGCCACGCTCGCGGGTCAATGCCCAGCAGGAAGCCAAACCGATGTTCAAGTTCGGCCCCGGCACCACCCTGGACGAGATCGTCCGTGCGGTGAACCAGGTGGGCGCGGCGCCAGGCGACTTGATGGCGATCCTCGAAGCCCTGAAACAGGCCGGCGCCTTGCAAGCCGACCTGATCGTGATCTGAGGCCATGGCCATGGATATGCGCAAGAGCGGCATCAGCAGCACGGCGGACTCGGGGTCTTACTCCGACTTGAACCGGCTTAACCAGCTGAAGGTCGGCGACAAGAACAGCGACGGAAACATGCGCAAAGTGGCGCAGGAATTCGAGTCGCTGTTTCTCAGCGAAATGCTCAAGTCGATGCGCAAGGCCACCGACGCCGTGGGCGAAGACAACCCGCTGAACACCGATGCCGCCAAGCAGTACCAGGACATGTACGACCAGCAACTGGCGGTGTCGATGTCCCGCGAAGGCGGCGGCATCGGCCTCGCCGACGTGCTGATGCGCCAGATGCAGAAGAACAAGCCGGTGGACGCCCAGGCGGCCACCCTGCAAGGCCCTGGGGCAACTGAGCCGGCGAAGAAAGTCGATGTGCCGACCGAGATTGCCGCCGGCACCCAGGCTTCCGGCCCGTTGGGCCGCTCCAATGGCCAGCGGCCGTTGTGGGCGTACCGTGTGGCTGAGCCCCAGGCCGGCGGCGCGGCGTCCCACAGCAATGACGTGGCACTGATGAACCAGCGCCGCATCGCCTTGCCGAGCAAGCTGACCGACCGCCTGCTCGCCGGCATCGTGCCGACCGCGCCGGTGGCTATCGACGCCAAAAGCGCGCCGCTGCGCAACAGCGCCTCCGCCGACAATGTGGTCAACAGCAGCGCGCGTGCGTTTGCCGCGCCGAGCGGGCAGATGCAGGTATACGCCCGCGCCGTGGCCCAGCCACCGTTGGCGCCGGCGAAGAAAGCGTTCAGTTCCCAGGATGAATTTGTCGCCACCATGCTGCCGATGGCCAAGGCCGCCGCCGCGCGCATTGGCATCGATCCTAAGTACCTGGTGGCCCAGGCCGCCCTGGAAACCGGTTGGGGCAAGTCGGTGATGCGCGCCCAGGATGGCAGCAGCAGCCACAACCTGTTCGGTATCAAGGCCGGCAAGAGCTGGCAGGGCGAACAGGCCCGTGCAATCACCAGCGAGTTTCGTGACGGGGCGATGGTCAAGGAAACGGCGCAGTTCCGTTCCTATACGTCCTACCAGGACAGCTTCCATGACCTCGTCACGTTGCTGCAAAGCAATGATCGCTATAAAGATGTTGTGAAATCTGCCGACAACCCGGAGCAGTTTGTGCGCGAGTTGCAAAAAGCCGGATACGCAACCGACCCGGATTACGCCAGCAAGATTTCGCAGATCGCAAAAACGATGGGCAGTTACCAGAATTACGCTGCCGCTGGCGCAACCACACATTTATAAGGTTTGAACCATGAGTTTGCTCAGTATCGGGATGTCGGGGCTCAACGCCGCTCAAGGGTCGTTGTCAGTCTTGAGTAACAACATCGCCAACGCCAATACCTCGGGCTATTCGCGTCAGCAGACCACGCAGAACGCCAGCGCGGCCAACCCTTACGGTGGCCTGTTCGTCGGTACCGGCACCACCCTGGCCGACGTGCGCCGGGTGTACAACGAATTCCTCGACGCGGCTTACCAGAACAGCACGGCGCTCAATAACGACGCCAAGGCTTATTCGGGCCAGGCCAGCGCCATCGACAAGACCCTGTCGGACAAGACCACCGGCATGTCTTCGGTGCTGAGTGGATTCTTTGCCGCCGTGCAGACCTCGGCGGCCAATCCCAGCGACGTGTCCGCCCGTCAGGTGCTGCTGACCAGCGCCCAGACCCTGAGCAACCGCTTCAACGCAATTTCCAGCCAATTGACCCAACAGAAAGAGTCGATTAACGGTCAGTTGAGCACCATGAGTGATCAGGTCAACCAGTTGACCTCTTCCATCGCCTCGCTCAACAAGCAGATCACCCAGGCGCAGGGCTCCAACATGAGTGCGCCGGCCAACCTGCTGGATGCGCGCAACGAGGCGGTGCGTTCGCTCAATGAGCTGGTGGGCGTCACCACCGGCGAGAAGAACGGCGTTTTCAGCGTCAGCACCGGCAGTGGCCAGTCCCTGGTGCTGGGCGACCAGTCCAACAGCATTTCGGCAGTGCCGAGCAAAAGCGACCCGACCCAGTACACCATCCAGCTCAATGCCGGTGGCAGTACCGCCATCGACCTGGGCAATGTGCTCAGCGGTGGCAGCATCGGCGGCCTGTTGCGTTACCGCAGCGATGTGCTGACGCCCACCATCAACGACCTGGGGCGTATCGCACTGGCCACTGCTGACACCGTCAACAGCCAGCTGGGCCAGGGCCTGGACCTGAACGGTGACTTTGGTGCGTCGTTGTTCAAGGACATCAACAGCGCCGCCGCCATTGCGCAGCGCAGCCAGGGAGCGGCGGGCAACAGTGCCGGCTCCGGCAACCTGAATGTCACGATCAAGGACACCAGCAAGCTGTCGACCTACGACTACAAGGTCAGCTTCACCAGTGGCAGCACTTATACCGTGCTGCGTTCCGACGGCAAGGCGATGGGCGCGTTCGACACCACCACCACGCCGCCGCCGGTGATCGATGGCTTCACCCTGGCACTGGACGGCAAGGGCCCCATGGCCGCCGGCGACAGTTTCAAAGTCAGCCCCACCGCCAATGGCGCGACCACCATCGGCACCCAGCTGACCGACGCCAATAAAGTCGCGTTCGCCGCGCCGTTGCTGGGCGAGGGCAGCAAGACCAACCAGGGCACGGGCACCTTCACTCCGCCGACCCTGACCGTGCCGATTGATATTCACGGCGGCGCCGACACCGCTCAATTGCGTACCGGGATCGAAAGCTCGATGCCGGTAAAAATGGTGTTCGGCAAGCCGGCCGCCGATGGCACCCAGAGCTACACGCTCAACGATGCCCAGGGCAATTCGATTGGCACCGGCACCATCATCCCGGGCCAGACCAACAAGATCACGGTCGACGTGCCGATGCGCGATGCCAGTGGGGCTGTGCTGGTGCCGGCCAAGAGCTTCAAGTTCGATACCACTGTCGCCGGCTCGCCCGCCAATGGCGACAGCACCACGTTCTCGTTCAATGCGACGGGCAAGTCGGACAACCGCAACGCCCAGGCGCTGCTCGACCTGCAGACGAAGGTCACGGTGGGGCTGAGTGACGGCAGCGGCGGCGGCGTGAGCCTGGTCGGCGCCAACAGTCGACTGGTGTCCACCGTCGGGGCCAAGGCCGCCTCGGGCAACACCGACACCACCGCCACGGGCGCACTGCTCAAGGCCAACCAGGACGCGCGCAACTCGGTATCCCAGGTCAACCTGGATGAAGAAGCGGGCGACATGATCAAGTTTCAGCAGTACTACACCGCGTCGTCGCAGATCATCAAGGCGGCGCAAGAAACCTTCAGTACGCTGATCAATAGTCTTTAAGGGAGCCTGGGACAATGCGCATTTCCACACAGCAGTATTTCGATACCACTGCCGCCAAGTACCAGACCAACTATTCAAGCCTGGTACAGGCTCAGGATCAGGCCTCCACGGGCGTACGCGTGCAGACAGCCGCCGATGACCCGGTGGCGGCGGCGCGCCTGTTGATGCTGCAGCAGCAGAAAGACATGCTGGGCCAGTTCAACACCAACGTCACCAGCCTGAAAAACTCCCTGACCAACGAAGAGAGCGTGCTGCAGTCGATCAACCTGGCCTTGGGCCGTGCCAGTGAACTGGCGCTGCGTGCAGGCGGCTCCCTCAGCGATGCGGACCGCCGTTCGGTGGCCAGTGAAGTCGGTGCCATCGAAGATCAAGTGCTGGGCCTGCTCAACAGCAAGGACTCGTCGGGCAACTACCTGTTTTCCGGTTCCAAGACCGATACGCCGCCCTACAGCCGTAACAGCGACGGCACCTACAACTATCAGGGCGACGAAACCCCGCTCAGCCTGCAGGTGTCCGACACCCTGAGCATCAGCGCCGGTGACACCGGCAAGAACATTCTGGAAGGCGCGGTCAACTCCAGTCGCACCCAGGCCACCTGGATTGCGCCGGCCGTGGTGCCACCGGCCACCCAGCCGGTAGCCAATGACAATAAAGTGGCGTTGTCGGCCGGGCTCGTCACCAATGGCATCGACTACACCAATAAATTCGCCGACGGCCAGCCCTACAAGCTGACCTTCAGTAGCAGTACCCAGTACACCGTGGTCGACAAGAACGGCGTTGACATCACCTCGCAGATCCCCGGTAACGGTACGTTCGATTCCACCAAGGAAGGCAGCTCCAGCGTCAACTTGCGTGGCGTGAAATTCGACATCAACTTCAACCTGGGTGACGTCGCGTCGGGCCCCAACTCCGATGCCGTGGTCAAGGATCGCTCGTTCAGCCTGGAAGCCAAGCCGGACACTTTCAGCGTGTCGCGCACCGCCAGCAACCCTTCGACGGCGCAGTTGAGCAATGCCCGCGTGACCAACCAGGCCTCGTATGCCAGCACGTTCCCGGCCAACAACGGTGCGGTGATCAAGTTCACCAGCGCCACGGCGTATCAGGTGTATGCCCAGCCGTACACGTCCGAGAGTAAATCCATCGCCACCGGCGATACGGGCGGCGGCACCACCGTCGTCGCGGCCGGGGTGACGTTCGACGTCAGCGGCACGCCGCAGAACGGTGACCAGTTTGCGGTGGGCGCCGCTACCCAGAAGACCCAGAACGCGCTCGATACCCTGAGCCAACTGCGCCAGGCGCTTGAACTGCCGGCCGACGGCAGCCCGGCGGCGACGGTCAAGCTCAAGGACGCGTTGTCTGCCGCGATCAGCAACTTCACCAACTCCAGTACCCAGATCGATGTGGTGCGCGGCTCCATCGGCGCGCGGCAGAATGCCCTGGATACCCAGGCCAGTGAGAACGCCAGCATCGGCCTGGCCAACACCAGCACCATGAGCGACCTGGGCAACATCGACACCGCGCAGGCGGCGATCAACCTGACCTTGCAGCAAACCATGCTGCAGGCCTCGCAATTGGCGTTCGTGAAGATCTCGCAGTTGAGCCTGTTCAACAAGATGTAAGGCTCGCGCAGCGAACGACGGCTCACTCCGAAAACGGGGTGGGCCGTTGTCGTTTTCGCGGCTGAACTGTTGAAGGGTTTTGCACAAAACGCAGAAAATTGAGTGACCTGTGAGTCATAAGGCGCATCTTCACTGTATCGTGTGAAAAGGATAAGTCGCCCAGCACACCCTGCGGTGCGGCTTTCAGCGAGATTTTACGGGGTTACCCCCTCTTATTGTCAGCACTCCAGGCGCAGTCCCGGGGGTGTTCTCCAGCTATTCGGTATTGGGAAGCCACAATGATTGGCATAAAAAGCATCGCCAGTTACGTGCCCGCGGACGGGATCGATAACTACGCCCAGGGTGCCAAATTCGCCAAGGATGAAGAATTCATCATTGGCAAGATCGGGTCGGCGTTCCTGCCGCGCAAGGAAGCTACGCAGGAAACCTCCGATCTGTGTGTCGAGGCGGTCAACGCGTTGTTTGCCAACAACCCGGAGTTGAAGCGCGAGTCGATCGACGCGCTGATCGTCGTCACCCAGAACGGCGACGAAGAAGGTTTGCCCCACACCGCCGCCATCGTGCAGGACAAACTCGGCCTGCCGACTCATGTGGCCGCCTTTGATATTTCCCTGGGCTGCTCCGGCTACGTCTACGGTATCTACGCGATGAAAGGCTTCATGGAAGCCGCCGGCCTGAAAAACGGCCTGCTGATCACCGCCGACCCGTACTCGAAAATCGTCGACCCCGAAGACCGCAACACCACCATGCTGTTCGGCGATGCCGCCACTGCCACCTGGATGGGCGAAGATGCGCCGTGGTTGCTCGGCAAGTCGAAGTTCGGCACCGACGGTTCCGGCGCGCCGCACCTCAAGGTCAGCGACGGCGTGTTCTTCATGAACGGCCGTCAGGTCTTCAACTTTGCCTTGCTCAAAGTGCCGGCCCATCTGCACGAGCTGCTCAACGAATCAGACCTCAAGGCTGACGAGATTGACGCGTTCTGCATTCACCAGGGCAGTGCGGCCATCGTCGACGCCGTGGCGCGGCGTTTTGAAGATGCACCAGTGGACAAGTTCATCAAGGACATGGTCGAGACCGGCAACACCGTGTCGTCGAGCATTCCGTTGCTGCTGGAAAAGCACGTGATGGACGCCACTTGGAAACGCGTGGCAATCAGCGGGTTTGGTGTGGGCCTGTCGTGGGGCTCGGCGATTCTGTATCGCCCGTGACACCTTAATAGAGCCGCCACACAAAACGCCGATGATCGAGAGATCATCGGCGTTTTTTATTTGGCGCCAGAAAAACCAGTGGTTATGGGGTTTCAGGCCCGCGTAAACCCTTGAATTGCAAGGGGTGGCACGGGGCTATTAAAAATATTCAAAAAAACACTCAAGCAACCGGCTCATACGACGATAACTATTACGAAGGTTCTCAGGCACACCCGGCGGTTGCCAGGGCCGGAAGCCGCAGTAAACCACCATCGAGGATTTCGTCATGGCTTTAACAGTAAACACCAACATTGCTTCCATCACTACCCAGAACGGCCTTGGCAAAGCAGCCAACTCGCTGCAAACCTCCATGCAGCGTCTGTCCACTGGTCTGAGCATCAACAGTGCTAAAGACAATGCTTCGGGCCTTCAGATCTCCAACCGTCTGACCAGCCAGATCAACGGCCTGGGCCAAGCGGTCAAGAACGCCAACGATGGTATCTCCATCGCGCAGACCGCTGAAGGCGCAATGCAGGCTTCGACCGACATTCTGCAAAAGATGCGTACCCTGGCTCTGTCCTCGGCTACTGGCTCCCTGAGCGACGCTGACCGTACTTCGAACAACGAAGAATACCAGGCGCTGACTTCGGAACTGACCCGTATCTCGCAGACCACTACTTTCGGTGGCCAGAAGCTGCTCGACGGTTCGTACGGCACCAAAGCCATTCAGGTTGGCGCCAACGCTAACGAAACCATCAACCTGAGCCTGGACAACGTAGCCGCCAACAACATCGGTTCGCAGCAGGTCAAAAGCGTTGGTATCACCCCTAGCACCAGCGGCGTAGCAGGCGGCGCGATCGGCATCACCGGTAACGGCCAGACTGCCAGCGTCACTGTAGCGGCAGGTGCTTCGGCCAAAACCATCGCCAGCCAACTGAACGGCGCTGTAGGCGGCCTGTCGGCTACTGCCAGCACTGAAGCTCAGTTCGTCGTCGGCGCTGCTGCCAAAACGACTCCGGCTTCGTTCACCTTGACCATTGGTGGCCAAGCTACAACGTTCACCGGCGTGACCGATACTGCCAGCCTGGCTGATCAGTTGAAATCCAACTCCGCCAAGCTCGGCATCAGCGTCAACTTCGACGAAACCAAAGGCACCCTGTCGGTCAAATCCGACTCCGGTGAAAACCTGGCATTCAGCGCTGCCACCGCAGCCGGCTCGATCACTGTTGCCACCAAAGATGGTTCCGGCAACTACGGCACCGCCGCGGCCCTGGCCAACGGCCTGATCGCCACCGGTTCCGTGAACCTGGACTCGTCCAAGGGCTATGCACTGAACGGTGCCGGTGTAACCGGTCTGTTCGCCGCTACCGGCACTGCCGCAGCGTCGACCAAAACCACCATCGCTCAAACCGACGTGACCAGTGCCTTCAACGCACAGGCCGCAGTGGCAGTGATCGACAAGGCTATCGGCGGCATCGACAGCGTACGTTCGGGCCTGGGTGCTGTTCAGAACCGTCTGACCACTACCGTAGACAACCTGACCAACATTCAGAAGAACTCCACCGCTGCACGTTCGACTGTACAAGACACCGACTTCGCTGCTGAAACAGCCGAGTTGACCAAGCAACAAACTCTGCAATCGGCCGCTACCGCGATCCTGTCGCAGGCCAACCAACTGCCATCCGCTGTACTGAAGCTGCTTCAGTAATAACCGCGCTTGGTGACTGACGGAAGGGTGCGTTTACGTGCCCTTTCGTCGTTTCGGTTTTAGAGGAGATTGGACATGGACATGAGTGTAAAGCTAGCCTCGTCTTATCCACCGGTTGCACCTCAAAGCGCACCGACCGCACTCGTTGCGGACAAGGACAAGGACAAGACCAAGGTCGAGGCCATCGCGCCGATCGCTGGCAAGCCGGAACGGGCTGACCTGGAACAAGCGGTTACCGATATTCGTGAATTCGTACAAGCGGCCCAGCGCAAACTGGATTTTTCGATTGACGATTCAACCCACCGGGTTGTGGTCAAGGTCATCGCCACCGACAGTGGCGAGGTGATTCGCCAGATTCCCTCGGAAACAGCCTTGAAGCTGGCGCAAAACCTGGCAAATGCCAGCCACGTGCTGTTCGACGAAAAGGTCTGAGCTGGCATGAAACTTGTTGCGGTGATGTCTTGATGGGTTGCTCGTCAAGAAAACGGCAACTACCGAATTAGGAGCACGATGATGGCGAGTACAACAGTTAGTGGTGTGGGTTCTGGTATCGATACCAGCTCGATCATTACGTCGCTGGTAAATGCTGAAAAAGCACCGAAACAGCTTCAGATCAACACGCAATCGCAGAAAGCGACCACTCAACTTTCGTCCATCGGAAAGATTCAGGCAGCCTTGGACGCATTCCGTGGCGCGCTAAAGACCCAGGGGACCGACAACAGCTTCAGTGGCCTGGTCGGTACGTCCTCGGATGAAAAAGTCGCCACCATGACCGCAGGGACAGGCGCTTCCAACGGCTCGTTTTCGCTGGTGGTGTCGCAGCTGGCCCAGCCTTCGAAGCTGAGCAGCGCCAACTTTGCCGGTGGCGCATCGAGCGTGATCAACAAGGGCAACACGGCGACCACGCTGACCATTTCGCAGTCAGGCAAGAACTTTGACGTCAGCGTGGCGCCCGGCGCGACCCTGCAGCAGGTACGTGACTCGATCAACTCGCAATTCGGCACTGCGGGCCTGAGTGCCAACATCCTCACGGACTCCAACGGTTCGCGGTTGATCCTCACCTCGACCAATGGCGGTGTGGGCACGGACTTGACCATGTCCGGCAACTCGGGTGTCGACACCGGCTACACCGTGGTCAATCCGCCGCAGAATGCCAAGTACACCATTGATGGCATTGCCGCCGAATCGAAGACCAACAACATTACCGAGGCGGTGAGTGGTGTCAGCATCAAGTTGCTGACGGTATCGCCGCTGGCGACTGCGGGAGACAAGAGTGATAATCCTGTGCGTACGGCCCTGACCATCTCCGTCAGTACCAGCACTACCGCACTCAAATCCGGCGTCAAGGGCTTCGTCGACACCTACAACGCGCTGCTCAAGGCGATGACCGCAGAAACGGCGGTGACCAAAAGTGCGGCGGGCGACCCCGTGGCGGCGACATTGACCGGTGACTCGACCATGCGCACGCTGCAATCGGCGATTCGCAACGAGTTCAACACGATGTCGGGCAACGGTGCATTGAGATCCCTGGCCCAGTTCGGCGTCGAAACCGACCAGACCACCGGCCTGCTGTCGATCGACGACAAGCAGTGGGACAACGCGATGAAGACCAATGCTGCGGACCTCAGCAGCATCTTCACGGGCAAGGACGGCTTGCTGGCGCGCTTGACCACGGCGACCGACGCCTACGCCAAACCGACCACCGGTATCCTGGCGACGCGTTCCACCTCGTTGTCCGATAGCCTCAAGGACCTGGCCAAGCAACAGTCTGCACTCGACCAGCGGATCGATGCCTACCAGACCACGTTGACCAACAAGTACGCGGCGATGGACTCCCTGGTGGCCCAGTTGCGCCAGCAGAGCAACAACGTGTTGGGTACGCTCAACGCGCTGAACAACCAGAAAAACAACTGATTTGACTGATTGGCAAAAAGCCCGGGTCGTTGACCTGGGCTTTTTTATGCGTGCGCAGACTCCCTGTGGCGAGCAGGCGTGTTGTGGCGAGCGGGCTTGCCCCGCGTTGGGGTGCGAAGCGCCCCCCATCGAGCAAAACGCGGTGTACCTGATACGGCTCAGCGCCTGGCTTTGGGGCTGCTGCGCAGCCCAACGCAGGACAAGCCTGCTCGCCACAGGGAGTCTGCGCTTAAACTGAACGGCATTAGGGCAAGCCCGCTCGCCACATAAAAGCTCCACTGCTGGGGTTTAAGCGTTCCTCATGCACACGTCAGGGCAGCCACGCCTCTCGCCATGCCAGCAGGTTGTCTTCACTGAGCATCCACTTGTCCAGTATCACGCTGTGCAGGGCGTCGCCGGCTGCGGCGCTGGCGTCCGGTTCGGCCAGGTGTTCGCGAATGGCGGCAATCCAGTCACTGGAGCGGTTCTTGACCCGCGTCACCGGAAGATCACCGCGATAACACAGGATGTCCGAACAGATCACCGGCAGGGCGCAGGCGCCGTATTCCAGCAGCCGCAGGTTGCTTTTGCAGGCGTTGAAAAAATTGTCTTCCAGCGGCGCCAGCGCCAGGTCCAGGTTCAGCGCCGCCAGGCGTGCCGGGTATTGGTCGATATTCACGCCACCGTGAAACTCATGCACATAAGGGCGCAGCGCCGGCGGGCACATGCCCATGAACACCCATTCCACCTCGCCGGCCAGCTCGCGAACCACCTCGGCAATCACCAGCAGGTCGGCGCCGTGGCTCGAGCCGCCGGCCCAGCCCACGCGAGGCTTGCGCCCCTGCTGGCGCAGGCTCGTCAGGCCGGTCCACCACTGGGTGGGCAGGCGGTTCTCCATCACGCGTATGTCGGTGTTGTAGCCTTTGAGCGCGTTGGCCAACGGTCGGGTCGACACCACCAGTCGATCGCACAAACCCACGGCTTTTTTCAGGCGCTTGGCGATGTCCTTGGGAAACAGCGAGCGGGTCAGGTTGCCGGCGGGCACATCGAGGATGTAGTCGTCCAGCTCGTACACCTTGAAGGCTTTGGACAGCGAACGGGCATTCTGGATGACTTCCAGTTGGGTTTTGGTGAACTGGCGCTGGAAGATGATCGTGTCCGGCGCCAGGCGCTCCAGTTCTACCGGTTGCAGCAGCAAATCGCTCACTTCACCGTCGATCAGTCTGGCGGCCTGCAAGGCAGCGAAGGGCTGACGCACTCGATAATGCCCGCTGCCGAAGGAATCGCCGGGATAGCACAGAGCATAAGGCAGCGCGCGGCTGGCGAATGGCCGCCAGGCCACATCGCTGTTGCATTCGTGAGCGAAGCCGCCGCCTTCCAGGGTCAGGTTGCGATTGTAGGCAGGGTCGTTCGCCAACTGCGGCAGCCAGCGCTGATACATCACCGCCCGTTCGCGCTTGAAGCGCTCGCGTTTGGCGTCCTGGCTGGTCTTGTCGACCTGGTTCTGACTTACGTTGGCTTCGTGCATCAGAATCGCGTAAGGCGTCCAGACCACCAGTTGCCCGGCCTGGCCGACTTTCAGGCACAGGTCCACGTCGTTATAGGAAACCCCCAGGCCGGCCTCGTCCATCCCGCTCACCTGACGATACAGCTCGGTGCGGATCATCAGGCAGGCGGCCGTTACGGCGCTGTAGTTCTGATCGATCTGCAGGCGGTGCAGATAGCCGTTGGACAGCATCGGGCTGTCGATGAATCCGTGATCCGCCACGCCGCGTAAGCCAAGGACCACGCCGGCGTGCTGCACCATGCCGCTGGGGAACAGCAGTTTGGCACCGACAATGCCGACTTCCGGTCGCTGGGCGTGATGAAGCAGGGCGTCAAGCCAATCGCCGTCGATGACGGCAGTGTCGTTGTTGAGCAGCACCAGGTACTCGCCACGGGCGCGGCTGACGGCGAAGTTGTTGATGGCCGAATAGTTGAACGGGTGCGGGTAGCGCAGGATGCGCACCTTGGCATCGTTCAGGCGCTCCATGCCGGCGAACCATTCACGGGCTTCGGCGGTTTGGCTGTTGTTGTCGACGATGAGCAGTTCGTAATGGGTGTAGCGGGTTTTCTCCATCAGGCTTTCTATGCAGCGCATCAGCATAGGCAACTGGTCTTTGGTGGGGATGATGATCGACACCAACGGCTTTGCGGGGTGCTGATAGACCACGCGGTGCACCATCGGCAGTGGCCCGGTGCGCAGCTCGTGCGCCACGCCCAGGCGCTGCAGGTGCGCCTCGACGACTGCCGCGGAGTGAGCGATGACCTGCGCTTCACCCAGCCACTGGCCGAAGTTGATGGCCTGGTGCACCAGCACTTCGGCGATGTGGCCGACGCAGCCCAGCCCGTGGGCCTCGATCAGCCGCAAGAGCAGGTCGTGGGGCGCAAGTTCCGTGAAGGCAGGGTCGAAGCCATCGGCCTGCAAGGCGGCGTCGCGGCTGAACGCCAGGGCGCGGCCCACATACGGGTAACTGCGCAACAGGTCGAGGTTGAGGTCCGGCTTGAAGACCGGGTCCTGGCAGCCCGAGGCGGTGATCGAATCCTCGTCGCTGTAACAGGCACGGATGCCGGGATTCAGCGCGATCCCCTCGGCCAGCAGCAGCAGGGCATGGGGGTCGAGTTGGTCGCCGCCGCGCAGCAGGTAGCACCAGTCGGCCTGGATGCCTTGCAGCAATTCATTGAGCTGGCTCGGCCAGGACTCTGCCAGCGGCAGCCACACCAGATTGTCGGCCGGGGTTATCCCGGCGGGCTCGGCATTGGACAGTACGGCGATGGCTGCCGCCTGGTAGAGCTGGCGGTCGATGCTGTCCAGGGTGGCCCGCAAGGCGGCGATGTCACCGCTGGTATCGGTCACCACCAGCAATACGCCCGGCTGTTGCGGCCAGCTTGCCAGCCGCGCAGGCAAGCCTTCGAATTCGCTGGCGGCCAGTTGCCGGGTTTCCAGCCAGCGCTGATACAGGTTGAGATTGCGCTGCTGTTTGCCGATATGACCCAGCACGCCGAAAAAGCGTTCGAACGCGTGGGCAAGGGTGCCATCGAGCTGGCCGGCTTCGGTTTCGAAGTCGGCAGGCGTCAGGTGCATGCGCTCCAACGGGGCCAGGGCCTCCAGGCGCACGAAGAACATGGTGCCGCCAAAAAAATCCGCCTCGTAGATGTGATGAGGGTCAATGCCAGCACGCTGGGCCAGGGCGAGCAGATGGAAGCGGTTGTTTTCAGACAGGTTGGTGACCACTGCCTGGCGGTAGCGCTCCGTGCCCAGCAGCGGATGGTGCGTCGGGTTGGCCAGGTACTCCACCGACTGGCGAAAGCGCACTGGCCCGAGCAGGTCATCGAACAGGTCATCGAACAGGTCACTGGCCCATGAATTGGCGACACCCAGGTGGATCGAACGCTTGGTGTGCAGCTTGACAAGGGTGTGGATATTATCGGCGCGTAAATACGGCAGTACGCTCAAAAACGGCAGGACGTCGCGCCCATGGTTGGACACCCGGAACAGTGAATAACCCAGGCCTACTGCCGCCAAATGGCCGCGTACTTCATTTTCGCGCCCTGCCATACAGGTGACGTATAGATGCAGACGCTCATGCAGTTGAATCAGGCGCTGCAGGATGTCTGGCAGCAAATCCGGGTGAAAGGCATGGATCACCACGGCCACGGGGGGCTCGCTGTCCTCCAGAGTGGGCCGGTGTACCTCCAGCAATTCGCACGTTTCGGCACTGCCCGCCGAGGCAGTAGCTTCGGCATTGGGGACAACGTAAGCATTGCGCAGTGCAAACGGCGTGAATGCCTGAGGGCTGAACAGGGAGCGGCGACGCACCTGCAGCAGGAACTGCGGGCGATACAATCCCAGCGCACGAATCTGCTCGACGAAGTCGGCACGGCTCTGCTTGAACAGCGCTTGCATGTCGGGCTGATTCTGACGCTGGTCGGCGTGCCGACGAAACAGCGACAGCGGCTCATGCAGAAACGCCAGGTGACCGTGCTGCAGCAGGTTCACAAACATCGCCAGGTCGTTGATGGCGCGGATCACCACACCGCCAAGGGCACAGATGTATGGCAGCTTGTCGCTCAACTGCGCGCGGCGAAACATCACGGTGCTGGGTTCGCCGATGAAATTCACCGGCCAGTCGCAGAGCAGCGAAATGATGTCCTCGCCGTGCAGGCAGGTGTCTTCGCTGAAAACGGCGGAGGTTACGAGGATATCCGGCTGCGCGTCACCCTGGGCATCGATTATCGTGCGTCGCGAAGTGACCAGCGCGATATCGTCGCGCGCCTGGAGTACCGCCGCCATGCGCGAGACGCAGTCGGGCAGCAGCACGTCATCGTCGTTGAGAAACTTGATGTATTCGCCCTGGGACTCCTGCATGCAGCGGTTGAGGTTGAGCACGCCGCCCAACTGCTGTTCGTTGTGCAGGTAGCGCACCGGCACAGCCGACTGTGCAGCCAGGCGTTCGGTAATCAGGCGAACGCCGTCGTCGCGACAATCATCGGTGATCACCACTTCGATATTGGTATAGCGCTGGCTCAGCGCACTGCTCAGTGCCGCCTCGAAGAATCGTGGGCTGTAGGCCGGTATTGCAATGCTGACCAGCGGCACGTGTGTGGCTGAAGGAGTAGTTGTCATGCTCACACCAGTTTGAACAATGGGCGAAGGTTGAACCGGATGTCTGCGCGCGCGGTCATGTCGCTGCCGCTTGATCGGTGAGCAGGTCTGCCAGGCAGTCGATCACTCGTTCGATGTCTGCATCGGTCAATGAAAGATGGAAGGGCAAGCCCAACAGGCGTTCGGTCAACAGGTCGACCTGCGGCAGCGGGCCGGCTGCGCACGCCTGGAAGGCCGGGTGGCCGTGCAGGGGAGGGCAGTACCAGCGACGGGTTTCGATGTCTTCGCCGAGCAGGCGCAGTTGAATGTCCACGCCGCGAACGCCCGGCGGCAGTAACACCAGCATCAGGCTGTACACGCCTTCGGCGGGTTTGACTTGAAGTTTCAGTGCGGGAATCCGCTCCAGCAGGCGGGCGGCATAGCGCTGATGCAGGTTGCGCCGTGTTTCGGCGACGGTCGGCCAGTTGTCCAGCGCGGCCAGGGCAACGGCGGCGTGGTATTCGCTCATCTTGCCGTTCTCGCCCGCATCGAACACCAGGCCGCCACTCTGGGCATCGATGCCGAAGTTGCTGAGTGCGCGCATGCTCTGGCCATAAGCGTGGTGGCGAGCGGCGACAAAACCGCCTTCGCCGCCGCCCAGCGCCTTGGTGGCGTGCAGGCTGAAGGCAACCTTGGTGGTCAGGCCGACCTGTTGATTGCCCCAGGCGCCTGCGGCGTCCACCACCACCGGGATGCCGGTTTCGGCGGTGAACAGGTCCCAGCCGGCGACGTCCTGAGGGCAACCATACGTCGCGACCGGCATCACTGCGTCAAACGGCGTTTGAGCCAGTGCTGCGCGTGCTATGGCGGGCGTCAGCAACCAGTTGTCCGAGTCCACATCGCTGATCAGCGGCGTAAGTCCCGCACGGATGATGGCGGTGGCCGTGGCGACGAAGGTCAGCCCCGGCACGAGCACTCGGCCAGCCTTGCGCAGCCTCAACGCTTCCAGAGCGATTTGCAGCGCGCAGGTGCCATTGGCCATGGACACCACGTGCACCTTCGTCGGCTCGCGACTGAATGAGCGCGACAGCCGTTCTTCGAGTTCGCAGACCAGCGGGCCGAAATTGGTGTACCAGCGATTTTCATCGATCTGCTGCCAGTACGGAAGAATCTGCTCGACCTTCGGCATCTCTGGCACTAACAACTTGATGATATTTTTCATGGTGCCCGCGACTGTCAATTAAATATCGTTTCCTACGATTGGAAAGGGGCAAAGCAGGAACTGTACCAAGCGGATTTGTGGCGCCCTTGCGGCGCCACGCAAAAAGCCAATGCTGCGTGCATTGGCTTTTTTGATAACCGCGGGATTAAAGTTATGGGTAATCGAGTCGACATAAACGTTACTGAAATCTTTCCGCTGTCGCCTGTTACGAGGTAGAACCATGAATCCCATGAGAGCCCTTCGCCAATACCAGAAGGTCAATTCCCATGCTCAGATCTCTGAAGCCAGCCCGCACCGTCTGGTGCAGATGCTGATGGAGGGTGGGCTTGACCGCATGGCTCAGGCCAAGGGTGCGCTGGCGCGTGGTGATATTGCGCAAAAGGGCCTGATGCTCGGCAAGGCGGTGGATATCATCATCGGCCTGCGCGACGGTCTGGACGCTGAAAAGAGCGAAAACCCGGCGTATGTCCAGCAACTGGAAAGTCTGTATGCCTACATGACCAACCGTCTGATGGAAGCCAACCTGCATAACGACCCCGAGATGATCGACGAGGTTGCGCGCTTGATGATTACCGTCAAGCAAGGCTGGGATGGTATCGCTACCCCACAAGGCGCCGCACAGTAAGGCCAACGGCCTCGAGGAATACGTCATGAGCCATGCACTGCAACGCATTGATGAAACCCGTGAGGCGCTGGTAGGCGCGCTGGCGGACCGTAACTGGGAGGCCATCGGCGAACTCGACCTGGGCTGCCGCGATGTGATCGATCAGGTGCTCAGCGAAGCACCGGTCAACGAGGATGCGTTGCGTGAAAAGCTGGAAAGTCTGCTGGCGGTGTACCAGCAATTGCTCGAGGTGACGACGGGGGAGAGGCAGGCGATTTTCGAAGAGATGTCGCAGATCAACCAGGCGAAAAACGCGTCAAAGGTCTACCATCTGTTTGGTTGAACAGAGTCGGTTAACCCTAATGCGCGTCATAAATTTGACTGCGCAGGTTTTTTTGACTTAACTAGTGTTGTTTTCAGATTTCAGACGTCTACAAGGAGAGAAGTCCTACAGGCGTCTCGATTGCCTTCACACTGGGGCAGGAAGTTTTACTAGGGAAGTTGCTATTGCATGTGGCGTGAAACCAAAATTCTGCTCATTGATGACGATAGCGTTCGCCGCCGCGACCTGGCGGTGATTTTGAATTTTCTTGGCGAAGAAAATCTGCCCTGCGGCAGCCATGATTGGCAGCAGGCGGTCAGCTCATTGTCATCGAGCCGTGAAGTCATCTGTGTGCTGATCGGGACGGTAAACGCTCCTGGCGCAGTTTTGGGCTTGTTAAAGACACTGTCGACCTGGGATGAGTTCCTTCCGGTGTTGCTGATGGGCGATATTTCTTCGGTCGAGTTGCCCGAAGACCAACGCCGCCGCGTGTTGTCCACGCTGGAAATGCCGCCCAGCTACAGCAAATTGCTCGACTCCCTGCACCGTGCCCAGGTCTATCGCGAGATGTACGACCAGGCCCGCGAGCGCGGCCGTCACCGCGAGCCCAACCTGTTCCGCAGCCTGGTCGGCACCAGCCGTGCGATCCAGCACGTGCGCCAGATGATGCAGCAAGTGGCCGACACCGACGCCAGCGTGCTGATCCTCGGCGAGTCCGGCACCGGCAAGGAAGTGGTCGCGCGTAACCTGCACTATCACTCCAAGCGCCGCGACGGGCCCTTTGTGCCGGTCAATTGCGGGGCGATCCCGGCGGAGCTGCTTGAAAGCGAACTGTTCGGCCACGAGAAGGGCGCCTTCACCGGCGCCATCACCAGCCGTGCCGGGCGTTTCGAACTGGCCAATGGCGGTACCCTGTTCCTCGACGAAATCGGCGACATGCCGCTGCCGATGCAGGTCAAGCTGTTGCGCGTGTTGCAGGAACGCACCTTCGAACGTGTGGGCAGCAACAAGACCCAGAGCGTCGACGTGCGCATCATTGCCGCCACCCACAAAAACCTCGAAAGCATGATCGAGGTCGGCAGCTTCCGCGAAGACCTGTACTACCGCCTCAACGTATTCCCCATCGAGATGGCTCCGCTGCGCGAGCGCGTGGAAGACATCCCGTTGCTGATGAACGAATTGATCTCGCGCATGGAACACGAAAAGCGCGGCTCAATCCGCTTCAACTCCGCCGCGATCATGTCCTTGTGCCGTCACGGCTGGCCGGGCAACGTCCGCGAGCTGGCCAACCTGGTGGAGCGCATGGCGATCATGCATCCCTATGGCGTGATCGGCGTGGTCGAGCTGCCGAAAAAATTCCGCTACGTCGACGACGAAGACGAGCAGATGGTCGACAGCCTGCGCAGTGACCTGGAAGAGCGAGTGGCCATCAATGGCCATACGCCAGACTTCGCGTCCACTGCCATGCTGCCGCCCGAAGGCCTGGACCTGAAGGACTACCTCGGCAATCTGGAGCAAGGTCTTATTCAGCAGGCCCTGGACGATGCCAACGGCATCGTCGCCCGCGCCGCCGAACGCCTGCGCATCCGTCGAACCACGCTGGTGGAGAAAATGCGCAAGTACGGAATGAGCCGTCGTGAAGGTGATGAACAGGCGGATGATTGACGCCTGTTTTTCAACTGACTGAAAAATAAGTCTATTTTTTTAGGCACGGGTATTGCTACAGCTCTCGCAACGTTCCGTTTAACTGACGGTCAGCCAGCGAGAGAGCATCATGCCCCACGCCGCCCAGCTATCTTCGGCCCCTGCCATCCAGGGGCTGGTTCCGCCTGTAGAGTCGCCGATCCGCCAGGGTCTTGAGCAGGCGTTCTCGCAGTTCAACCAGATGTCGAGCCAACTGACCGACTCCTACAGCCTGCTGGAAGCCCGGGTTTCCGAGCTCAAGGGCGAGTTGGCGGTGGTCAGTGCCCAGCGTATGCAAGAGCTGGCCGAGAAAGAGCGTTTGGCCAACCGTCTGCAAAACCTGC
The DNA here is from genome assembly GCF_920984685.1 of Pseudomonas sp. Leaf59. Taxonomy (NCBI): domain Bacteria; kingdom Pseudomonadati; phylum Pseudomonadota; class Gammaproteobacteria; order Pseudomonadales; family Pseudomonadaceae; genus Pseudomonas; species Pseudomonas sp. Leaf59. The sequence goes on from NZ_CAKLBR010000002.1 coordinate 278,810, forward strand.
TGTCGCTGTTGCCGGGTGGCGTCATCGTGATCGACGACCAAGGCCGCGTGCGCGAGGCCAACCCGGCCGCCTGCGACATGCTCGGCCTGCCGCTCGAAGGCGAACTGTGGCGTGAAGTCATCACCCGCTGCTTTGCCCCCCGTGAAGACGACGGCCATGAAATTTCCCTCAAGGACGGGCGCCGCCTGTCCATTGCCACCCGTTCCCTGGACGCCGAGCCCGGTCAGTTGGTGCTGCTCAACGACCTGACGGAAACCCGGCACCTGCAGGACCAACTGGCACGCCACGAACGGTTGTCATCGCTGGGCCGGATGGTCGCTTCTCTGGCGCATCAGATCCGCACACCGCTGTCGGCCGCGCTGATCTACGCCAGTCATTTGACTGACGAGCAATTGCCCGCCGCCACCCATCAGCGCTTTGCCGGACGCCTCAAAGAGCGCCTGCATGAGCTGGAGCATCAGGTGCGTGACATGCTGGTGTTTGCCCGTGGCGAGTTGCCTTTGACCGACCGCGTCACCCCGGCGGCGCTGATGCAGGCGCTGCAGGCCGCCGCTGCCACTCATATCCAGGACGTGCAAGTGCGCTGGCAGTGCGACAGCCATCTCGGTGAGCTGCTGTGCAACCGCGACACCCTGGTGGGCGCGCTGCTCAACCTGATCGAAAATGCCACCCAGGCCAGCGGCCCCGGCGCACGCCTGAAGATTCACTTGTACAGCCGCGAGCAAACCCTGCGCCTGTGCATCAGCGACAGCGGCAGCGGCATCGACCCGCGGGTGCTGCAACGCCTGGGCGAACCCTTTTTTACTACCAAGACCAACGGAACGGGCCTGGGCCTGACCGTGGTCAAGGCAGTGGCGCGTGCCCATCAGGGAGAATTGCTGCTGCACTCCCGGTTGGGGCGTGGCACCTGTGCATTGATGACCCTGCCGCTGTTTACCAGTGCGGCAGGCGCGGAGTAAGGATATGTCTATCAAGGTTTTGTTGGTGGAAGACGATCGCGCTCTGCGTGAGGCATTGGCTGACACGCTGCTGCTGGCGGGCCATGACTACTGCGCGGTCGGTTCTGCCGAAGAAGCCTTGGCGGCCGTGGAACAGGAGGCTTTCAGTCTGGTGGTCAGCGACGTGAACATGCCCGGCATGGACGGTCACCAGTTGCTCGGCCTGCTGCGCGCGCGCCACCCGCAATTGCCGGTGCTGCTGATGACCGCCCACGGCGCCGTCGAGCGTGCGGTGGACGCCATGCGCCAGGGCGCGGCAGATTATCTGGTCAAGCCGTTCGAGCCCAAGGCGCTGATCGAACTGGTTGCCCGGCACGCCCTTGGCGTTATTTCCAATCCCGACGGCGAGGGCCCGATTGCCTTCGAGCCGGCCAGTGCCCAGTTGTTGGAACTGGCCGCCCGTGTAGCGCGCAGCGACTCCACCGTGCTCATCTCGGGCGAGTCCGGCACCGGTAAGGAAGTGCTGGCGCGCTATATCCACCAGCAATCGAGCCGCGCCAAACAACCGTTTATCGCGATCAATTGCGCCGCGATCCCCGACAACATGCTCGAAGCCACCCTGTTCGGCCACGAAAAGGGCTCGTTCACCGGTGCCATCGCGGCCCAGGCTGGCAAGTTCGAGCAGGCAGACGGCGGCACCATCCTGCTCGATGAAATCTCGGAAATGCCCCTGGGCCTGCAAGCCAAGCTGCTGCGGGTATTGCAGGAGCGTGAAGTGGAGCGGGTGGGCGCGCGCAAGCCGATTCAGCTGGATATTCGCGTGGTCGCCACCACCAACCGCGACCTGGCGGGTGAAGTGGCGGCGGGGCGCTTTCGTGAAGACCTGTTCTACCGGCTGTCGGTATTCCCTCTGGCCTGGCGCCCGTTGCGCGAACGCCCGGCGGACATCATCCCGCTGGCCGAGCGCCTGTTGCGCAACCACGTCAAAAAAATGAAGCACGCCCAGGCGCGGCTGTCGGCCGAGGCCCAGGCGTGTCTGATCGGCTACCCGTGGCCGGGTAATGTGCGCGAACTGGACAACGCAATCCAGCGTGCGTTGATCCTGCAGCAGGGCGGCTTGATCCAGCCGCAGGATTTCTGCCTGGCCACTGGCACGGGCGCGGCGCCGTTGCCGAGCCTGGCGCCCGCGCCCGTTGTCGCCGAAGCCGAATCGGCGGGCGCGCTGGGTGACGACCTGCGTCGCCGTGAATTCCAGATGATCATCGACACCCTGCGTGCCGAGCGCGGCCGCCGCAAAGAGGCCGCCGAGCGCCTCGGTATCAGCCCGCGCACCCTGCGCTACAAGCTGGCGCAGATGCGCGACGCCGGCATGGACGTCGAAGCCTACCTCTTCGCCACCTGACTCAACCCTGCACAGGTTTGCTCAGCCCCGTGGCGAGCAGGCTTGCCCTGCGTTGGGCTGCGCAGCAGCCCCAAAGCCAGGCGCTGAGCCGTATCAGGTACACCGCGTTTTGCTCGATTGGGGGCGCTTCGCACCCCAACGCGGGGCAAGCCCGCTCGCCACAGGAGTCGTCCTCGTCAATGACTGGGTGAAATATAGTCCGACCGCCTTTGTCGCCTTTTCTTACGAGTTGCTCCAGAGCTGGCACCCTTGTTGCACCTACCCCTGATAACTGCTGCGTAGTGTCAAAAATTTGCGGGTTGTCGGAGAGAGAAGGTCATGAGCCAGGGTATTGAGTTCAATCGGTTGATGTTGGATATGCGCTCCATGCAAATGGATGCCATGGCCCGGCCGAAATCCGTCGCACCCGTGCCGGAATTGGGCCAAAGCAATTTTGCCGACATGCTTGGTCAGGCCATCAACAAGGTCAGCGACACCCAGCAAGCCTCCAGCCAGTTGGCCACCGCATTCGAAATCGGCAAAAGCGGCGTGGACCTCACCGATGTGATGGTCGCTTCGCAAAAGGCCAGCGTTTCCTTTCAAGCCTTGACCCAAGTGCGTAACAAAGTGGTTCAGGCTTACCAAGACATCATGCAGATGCCGGTTTAAGGGCGAGAGTTAAGTCATGGCAGAAGCAGTCACCGACAACGTACCCGCCAAAGCAGGTGGCAAGCCGCCGCTGTTTGGCCTGTCGTTCCTGGAAAACCTCTCGGAAATGACCATGCTGCGTCAGGTCGGCCTGATGGTCGGCCTGGCGGCGAGCGTGGCGATTGGCTTTGCCGTGGTGCTGTGGTCGCAGCAACCCGATTACCGTCCGCTGTACGGCAGCCTGGCGGGCATGGATTCCAAGCAGATCATGGAAACCCTCGCCGCCGCCGACATCGCCTACACCGTAGAACCCAACTCCGGCGCCTTGCTGGTCAAGGCCGATGACGTGGCCCGTGCCCGCATGAAGCTGGCCGCCGCCGGCGTGACGCCGTCCGACAGCAACATCGGTTTCGAAATCCTCGACAAGGACCAGGGCCTGGGCACCAGCCAGTTCATGGAAGCCACGCGCTACCGTCGTGGCCTTGAAGGCGAACTGGCGCGCACCATCTCCAGCCTCAACAACGTCAAGGGCGCCCGTGTGCACCTGGCGATTCCGAAAAGCTCGGTGTTCGTGCGTGACGAGCGCAAGCCCAGCGCCTCGGTACTGGTTGAGCTGTTTTCCGGCCGCTCCCTGGAGCCTGGCCAGGTACTGGCGATCATCAACCTGGTGGCCACCAGCGTTCCCGAACTGAGCAAGTCGCAAATCACCGTGGTCGACCAGAAGGGCAACCTGCTGTCGGACATGGCCGAAAACTCCGCGCTGACCCAGGCCGGCAAGCAGTTCGACTACAGCCGCCGCATGGAAAGCATGCTCACCCAGCGGGTGCACAACATCCTGCAACCGGTGTTGGGCAACGACCGCTACAAGGCCGAAGTCTCCGCCGACGTGGACTTCAGCGCTGTCGAGTCGACGTCCGAGCAGTTCAACCCGGACCAGCCAGCGCTGCGCAGCGAGCAATCGACCAGCGAGCAACGTACCGCCAGCAGCGGCCCGCAAGGTGTGCCGGGTGCCCTGAGCAACCAGCCACCGACCCCGGCCACCGCCCCGCAAACCACCGGTGGCGCCGCCGCCACCGCTGGCGCCATTGCCGCCGGGCAGCCGCTGCTCGACGCCAACGGCCAGCAGATCATGGACCCGGCCACCGGCCAGCCGATGCTCGCGCCGTACCCGGCGGACAAGCGTAACCAGTCCACCAAGAACTTCGAACTCGACCGTTCCATCAGCCACACCAAGCAGCAGCAGGGCCGCATCAATCGCCTGTCGGTGTCGGTAGTGGTCGATGACCAGGTCAAGGTCAACGCTGCCGACGGTGCCGTGACCCGTGCGCCGTGGACCGCCGATGAATTGGCGCGCTTCACCCGCCTGGTACAGGATGCCGTTGGTTTCGACGCCAGCCGTGGCGACAGCGTCAGCGTGATCAACATGCCGTTCTCCGCCGAGCGTGGCGAAGTCATCGCTGAAGCGGCGTTCTACACCCAGCCGTGGTTCTGGGACATCGTCAAGCAAGTGCTGGGGGTGTTGTTCATCCTGGTGCTGGTGTTCGGTGTGCTGCGTCCGGTGCTCAACAACATCACCGGCAACGGCAAGAAACAACTGGCCCTGGCCGGTGGCGACGTCGAGTTGGGTGGCATGGGCGGCCTGGACGGCGAACTGGCCAACGACCGCGTCAGCCTCGGCGGCCCGCAAAGCATCCTGTTGCCCAGCCCGAGCGAAGGCTATGACGCTCAGCTGAACGCAATCAAGAGTCTGGTAGCAGAAGACCCGGGCCGTGTGGCCCAGGTCGTGAAAGAGTGGATCAACGCAGATGAGTGATAATCGAGCCGCTGTTGCCAAGCTCTCCCGAGTCGACAAAGCCGCCGTGCTGCTGCTGTCGCTGGGCGAAACCGACGCCGCCCAGGTGCTGCGTCACATGGGGCCCAAAGAGGTCCAGCGCGTGGGCGTGGCCATGGCGCAGATGCGCAATGTGCACCGTGAGCAAGTCGAACAGGTGATGAGCGAGTTCGTCGAGATTGTCGGCGACCAGACCAGCCTGGGCGTCGGCTCCGACAGCTACATCCGCAAGATGCTCACCTCGGCGCTCGGCGAAGACAAGGCCAACGGCCTGATCGACCGCATCCTGCTGGGCGGCAACACCAGCGGCCTGGACAGCCTCAAGTGGATGGAACCGCGCGCGGTGGCCGACGTGATCCGCTACGAACACCCACAGATCCAGGCCATCGTCGTCGCGTACCTGGACCCGGACCAGGCCGGTGAAGTGCTCGGCCACTTCGACCATAAAGTGCGCCTGGACATCATCTTGCGCGTGTCGTCGCTGAACACTGTGCAGCCGGCGGCCCTGAAAGAACTCAACACGATTCTGGAGAAGCAGTTCTCCGGCAATTCGAATGCCTCGCGCACCACCCTGGGCGGCATCAAGCGCGCGGCCGATATCATGAACTTCCTCGACAGCTCGGTCGAAGGCCAGTTGATGGACTCGATCCGCGAGATCGACGACACCCTGTCCGGCCAGATCGAAGACCTGATGTTCGTGTTCAACAACCTCTCCGATGTTGACGACCGTGGCATCCAGGCGTTGCTGCGTGAGGTGTCTTCGGATGTGCTGGTGCTGGCGCTCAAAGGCTCCGACGAGAACGTCAAGGAGAAGATCTTCAAGAACATGTCCAAGCGCGCGTCCGAACTGCTGCGCGACGACCTCGAAGCCAAGGGTCCGGTACGCGTCAGCGACGTCGAAACTGCGCAGAAGGAAATCCTCACGATTGCCCGCCGTATGGCCGAAGCCGGAGAAATCGTTCTCGGTGGGAAGGGCGGCGAAGAAATGATCTAAGGCGCTGTCCATGTCGAGCAAAGATGAAACGCCCAGCGACCTGATTCGCGCGCGGGACGTGGGCGGGTTCGACATCTGGTCGTTGCCCAGCTTCGACCCGCATGTGCCCGAGCCCGAACCCGCACCGGTGTTGGAAACCCCGGCGGAGATGGAAGAAGTGCCGTTGGACGAAGTCCAGCCGCTGACGCTCGAAGAGTTGGAAGCCATCCGCCAGGAGGCTTACAACGAAGGCTTCGCGGCAGGCGAAAAGGACGGTTTTCGCAGCACCACCCTCAAGGTGCGCCAGGAGGCCGAGGTGGCGCTGGGCGTCCAGCTCGCCAGCCTGGAACGCCTGATGAACGGGCTGTTCGAGCCGATTGCCGGGCAGGATGCGCAGATCGAAAAATCCATGGTTGCACTGGTGCAACACATCACGCGCCAGGTGATCCAGCGCGAACTGGTGCTGGACTCCAGCCAGATCGAAGGCGTGATGCGCGAAGCGCTCAAATTGTTGCCCCTGGGCGTCGGCAATGTGCGGCTGTACATCAACCCGCAGGATTTCGAGCAGGTCAAAGCCTTGCGCGAGCGCCATGAAGAAACCTGGCGCATCGTCGAGGACGCCGCGCTGCAGCCCGGCGGCTGCCGGGTCGAGACCGAGCACAGCCGCATCGATGCCACGGTGGAAACCCGCATCAGCCAGATCATGGCCAAGTTGCTCGACCAGCAGCACGAACAGGCCATGAACCCGGGCGAACCCGATATCAGCATCGACCTGGACCGCCCGGATGCGCCTTGACCGTACCAGCTTCGCCAAGCGCCTGGGCAGTTACGCCGAGGCCACACAGCTGCCCGGCCAGCCGATTCTTGAAGGGCGCCTGCTGCGCATGGTCGGCCTGACCCTCGAAGCCGAGGGCCTGCGCGCCGCCATGGGCAGCCGTTGCCTGGTGATCAACGACGACAGCTACCACCCGGTGCAGGTCGAAGCTGAAGTAATGGGCTTCTCCGGCAGCAAGGTGTTCCTGATGCCGGTCGGCAGCGTTGCCGGCATTGCCCCCGGCGCCCGCGTGGTGCCGCTGGCCGACACCGGCCGCCTGCCGATGGGCATGAGCATGCTTGGCCGCGTGCTCGACGGCGCCGGCCGTGCGCTCGACGGCAAGGGTGGCATGAAGGCCGAAGACTGGGTGCCGATGGACGGGCCCACGATCAACCCGCTCAATCGCAACCCCATCAGCCAGCCGCTCGACGTGGGCATTCGCAGCATCAACGGTTTATTGACGGTCGGGCGCGGCCAGCGTCTGGGCCTGTTCGCCGGTACCGGGGTGGGTAAATCGGTGCTGCTGGGCATGATGACGCGCTTTACCGAGGCCGACATCATCGTGGTGGGGCTGATCGGCGAGCGTGGCCGCGAGGTCAAGGAGTTCATCGAGCACAGCCTGGGCCCGGAAGGCCTCAAGCGCTCGGTGGTGGTCGCATCGCCGGCCGACGATGCGCCGCTGATGCGCTTGCGCGCCGCCATGTACTGCACGCGCATCGCCGAATATTTTCGCGACAAGGGCAAGAATGTCCTGTTGCTGATGGACTCGCTCACGCGTTTTGCCCAGGCCCAGCGGGAAATTGCCCTGGCCATCGGCGAGCCGCCGGCGACCAAGGGTTACCCGCCGTCCGTATTCGCCAAGTTGCCCAAGCTGGTGGAGCGCGCCGGTAATGCCGAGGCGGGCGGCGGCTCGATCACGGCGTTCTACACGGTTTTGTCCGAAGGCGATGACCAGCAGGACCCGATTGCCGACTCGGCGCGGGGCGTGCTCGACGGCCACATCGTGCTGTCCCGGCGCCTGGCCGAGGAAGGGCACTACCCGGCCATCGATATCGAAGCCTCCATCAGCCGGGTGATGCCATCGGTGGTAACGCCGGAGCACATGGCCCGCGCCCAGCAATTCAAGCAACTGTGGTCGCGCTATCAACAGAGCCGCGACCTGATCAGCGTGGGTGCCTACGTGGCCGGTGGCGATCGCGAGACCGACCTGGCGATTGCCCTGCAACCGCAACTGGTGACCTACCTGCGCCAGGGCCTCAACGACAACATCAGCATGGGCGAAAGCGAGGCTCACTTGCAGTCGATCTTCGCCCCGGCGCCAGGCGGTTAAGCCATGGCCAATTCGCGTTCTGCACGCCTTGCGCCGGTGGTGGAGATGGCCGAAAAGGCCGAAAAAGCCGCGGTGCAGCGCCTGGGTTATTTCCAGGGCCAGGTGCGTCTGGCCGAAAGCAAGCTGGGCGACCTTGAACGCTTTCGCAGCGAGTACCAGCAGCAGTGGATCGACCGTGGCAGCAAGGGCGTGTCCGGCCAGTGGCTGATGGGTTACCAGGGCTTTCTCAACCAGCTGGAAACCGCCGTCGGTCAGCAACGCCAGAGCCTGGCCTGGCACCAGAACAACCTCGACAAGGCGCGTGAAAGTTGGCAAGCCGCCTATGCCCGGGTCGAGGGTCTGCGCAAACTGGTGCAGCGCTACATCGACGAAGCGCGCGCGCTGGAAGACAAGCGTGAGCAGAAGCTGCTCGATGAGCTGTCGCAACGTCTTCCCCGCCAATCCCCGTTCTAAATAGGGGACAAACCCCTCCCGCGATTGATTTGCTGTGTTGCTCGGATTCCATTCAACTGCTAAACCTGTGTCACATTTACCCATGACAAGGAAGCAGTTAAATGTCGGTCGAAAAAAAAGTATCCATGGATGGGAAGACGTTGACGATTGCGATCAAGGGCCGCTTCGATTTCAGCAGCCACCAGGATTTTCGCAACGTCTATGAAGGCGTTTACCCCAAGCCCGAGACGGTGGTGGTGGACTTGAAGGAAACCACCTACATGGACAGCTCGGCGCTGGGCATGCTTCTGCTGCTGCGCGACCATGCGGGGGGCGACAAGGCCTATATCCGTGTGATCAACAGCAGTTCGGACGTGCGCAAGATCCTCGCCATCTCCAACTTCGACAAACTGTTCGATATCGAATGAGTGTCCAGGCCCCTGTCCTTGAGGCGCTGACGATTCTGATCGCCGAAGACAGCGCCGCCGACCTGCTGTTGCTGTCGACCATCGTGCGCCGTCAGGGCCATCAGGTGCTCACCGCCACCAATGGTGCTGAAGCGGTGCAGGTGTTTACCCGTGAACGCCCGCACCTGGTGTTGATGGACGCGCTGATGCCGGTGATGGATGGGTTCGAGGCTGCGCGGCGGATCAAGCAACTGGCGGGCGAAGCGCTGGTGCCGCTGATTTTCCTCACCTCCCTGCGCGAAAGCGAAGCCCTGGCCAAATGCCTGGACGCTGGCGGCGATGACTTTTTGGCCAAACCCTATAACCCGGTGATCCTCGCGGCCAAGATCAACGCCATGGACCGCCTGCGTCGCCTGCAGGCCACGGTGTTGCAGCAGCGCGACCTGATCGCCAAACACCATGAGTACCTGTTGCACGAGCAGCGGGTGGCCAAGGCGGTGTTCGACAAGGTGGCCCATTCCGGCTGCATCAACGCGGCGCCGAACATTCGCTATCTGCAATCGCCCTATGCATTGTTCAACGGCGACCTGCTGCTGGCGGCCTACACGCCGTCGGGTGACATGCATGTGCTGCTCGGCGACTTCACCGGTCATGGCCTGCCGGCGGCGGTGGGCGCCATGCCGCTGGCGGAAGTGTTCTATGGCATGACCGCCAAGGGCTACGGCCTGGCCCAGACCCTGCGCGAGATGAACGCCAAGCTCAAGCGCATCCTGCCGGCGGACATGTTCTGCTGCGCCACGCTGCTGTGCCTGAGCACCCAGCGGCGTGCGGTGGAGGTGTGGAATGGCGGCATGCCCGAGGGCTATGTGCACGAGGTCGCCACGGGCAAGCGCACGCCGTTGATGTCACGCCATTTACCCTTGGGCGTGCTGTCGGCGGAGCAGTTTGACGACCGCACCGAAGTCTGGCCGATGGCCCTGGGTGACCGCGTGTTTTTACTGTCCGACGGCGTGCTCGACACCGCCGATGCCAACGAACAATTATTTGGCGCCGAGCGCTTGCTGCAGGTGTTTGCCGCCAATCGCGAGCCAGACCGCCTGTTTGAAGACATCGAGCAGGCGCTGGCAGCGTTTCGCGGCCAGGTGCGCGATGACATCAGCATGGTGGAAATCACTCTGCAGGCCGGACAGTCGCTGCGCGCAACCGGTCCTTTGTACGCCGACAGCGGCCAGTCTTGCCCGCTGGACTGGTCGGTGAGCTTCGAGTTTCGCGCCGACACCCTCAAACGCTACAACCCGTTGCCCTATCTGCTGCAATTGCTGCTGGAAATCCACGGCCTGCGCGAGCAGAGCGGGGCGCTTTACAGCGTGATGGCCGAGCTGTATTCCAATGCCCTGGAACACGGCGTGCTGGGGCTGGACTCGCGGCTAAAGCGCGATGCCGAGGGGTTTGCGCAGTATTACCGCCTGCGCAACGAGCGACTGACACAACTGGACAGCGGGTTTGTGCGTGTGCATGTGCAGGTGGTGCCCACTGACACCGGCGGTACCCTGAGCTTGCGCGTCGAAGACAGTGGCCAGGGGTTTGACGTGGAGCAGGTACTGGCGCGGCCGCTGGATATCGACCGTCTGTCTGGCCGGGGGCTCAGCCTGGTACGCCAATTGTGCAGCGCTGTAGGCTGGTCTGATGGCGGGCGCAGTGTCTGCGTGGAGTTTTGCTGGGAGGCTCTGGCATAATCCGGCGATTCTTGATCAAGGAGCGAGCAAGTGGTTGATGTTCATATGGACCCGCAGGTGTTGGCGGGTTTGCAGGAGGTGATGGAGGGGGAGTATCCGCGCTTGCTGGATACCTTTTTGCTTGACTCCGAAGAGCGGGTGAAGGCGTTGCACATGGCGCGTGGTGATGCGCAGGCGTTGCGGCAGATTGCGCACAGTTTCAAGGGGAGCAGCGGGAATCTGGGCGCGGTGCGGTTGGCCTTGTTGTGTCAGCGGTTGGAAATGGCATCGGTGGGGGATCTTGGGACGTTGGTGGATCAGATTGACCGGGAGTTTGCTTTGGTTCGGGCGATGTATGAGGGAGAGCTTCGGCGGGTTTTTGTGGGGTGATTGGCGTTGCGCGCCCTACGGCGCGGATGGACCATCCCTGGCCCTGCGTGTTTGACGGGGCGCCCAGATCAAAAGCAAGAGCGCGAATGGTTTGTCGAACGCTGTACAAAATGTGGGAGGGGGCTTGCTCCCGATGGCTGAGTGTCAGTCAGCTTATGGGTAGCTGACCCACTGCCATCGGGAGCAAGCCCCCTCCCACATTTGGATTTCCATTTGTCTGATGGATATCACACGGCTTTGATCTGCTTTGCTTTGGCTGGGCGCCCGTCAACCACGCTGGCGGGCCAGGGATCGCGTAGTCATCACCCAAATAACGGATATGCACCCAAGCAAACCAACCTGGCCCAACTCTTGCTATATCTCCACAACTGCATCCCACGACCCCCATGCAGTTGGAGACCCTACTTATGCCAGTCGCCCCCAACTCCCTCCTTCAGGCTGCCCCTGCGGCCAAGCCTCAAGCGCCCGTCGCTCCTTCACCTTCAGTGACGGCGGACCCACGGGACAAAGGCCCTGGCTTCGCTCAAGTGTTCGCCAACCAGGCGCCCAAACCAGTCGCCAAGCCCGACGCCAGCCCGGCCAAACCCGCGCGGGACAAGCCCGCCGAGAGCCCGGCCAAGCCCGTTGCCGACAGCGACAAACCTGCCGCCAACACGCCGGCGGTTGCCGATAGCGGCAAACCCTTGCCTGCCACGCCGCCGGCCAAGTCCGACGACAGCGCCAGCAGCGACGACGACAAACCCACCGACGCGGCCCAGGCACAACAGCCAGCGGCCGATCCGGTGGTCGACCCGGCGCTGGTGGCCACGCTCACGCCGGTGGTGGCTGTGCCGGTGCCGCCGGAAACCCCGGCCCCGGTTGCCGCCAAGCCCGACAAGGCTGACAAGGCTGACAAGACGCAACCCGCAGTCGCTGCACCTGTCGCGGCAACCGATGCCGCCAAGCCTGCCTTCGACCCCGCCGCCGACCCGCTGGACGACATGCCCGCCGTGCGCCTGGCGATGGAGCAGGGCGGTCACGTGTCGGCCACCAGTCAGGCGCCGCAGAAGGGCGCACCGACCACCACCCAGGATCAGCCTAGCGCTGCGCAGACCTTCGCCGCCGGCATGGCCACCCTGGTGGACCAGCAAGCCGCCAAAGACAGCACCCATCAGGGCGGCGAGAAGGCGTTCGGTGCGCTGATCGATGACGGCCTCAAGGACCTGAAAAACGCCGGCAGCGATACACGGGTCGATAACTTCGCCGATCGCCTGGCCGCGCTGACCCAGGCTGCCACGCCGAAAACCGCCAATGCGCTGCCGCCGGTAGCCAACGCACCGCTGGCGATGCACCAGAGCGGCTGGACCGAAGAAGTGGTCAACCGCGTGATGTACCTCTCCAGTGCCAACCTCAAGTCGGCCGAGATCCAGCTGCAACCGGCCGAGCTCGGGCGCCTGGATATCAAGGTCAACATGACACCGGACCAGCAGGCCCAGGTGACGTTCATGAGCGGTCACGCTGTGGTGCGTGAAGCGCTGGAAAGCCAGTCCGGTCGGCTGCGCGAGATGTTCGCCCAGCAGGGCATGGGCCAGGTGGACGTGAACGTGTCCGACCAGTCCCGTGGCCAGGAGCAGCAACAGCAACAACAGAGCCAGATGCGCGGCGTGAGTGGCGGCGGGGGGCGGGGTGGCCGTGGCGATGTGGCTGAGCAGGCTGACGTGAGCGCCGCTGTCGCGCCCGTAACGACCAGCGTGATCGGCTCCAGCGCGGTCGATTACTACGCCTGATTTCGGCCATATGCCGCTTGAATGTGGGAGGAGGCTTGCTCCCGATAGCCGTGTGTCAGTCACTGTATGTGGCAATGACCCAACGCTGTCGGGAGCAAGCCCCCTCTCACAAGGCCATGTGCCTGTCTACTAGACAATTCTGGCATAACACTTGCTCTTGCCTTTCCGTAGATCTATGAATCCCCGAATAGTGACGGATTATTGGCATGGCGAAGAGCGAAGACGCAGCACAAGCACCCGAAGGCAAGGTCAAGGGCAAGGGCAAACTCAAGCTTATCCTGATGATTGTCCTGGGCCTGCTCCTGGCCATTGGTGCTTCGGTAGGCGGCACCTGGTACATCATGCACAGCAGTGCCAGCAAACCGGCCCCTGCCGCCGAGACCGCCACCAACGTCAAGCAACCGGCTATCTTCGAGCCGATGCTGCCGGCCTTTGTCGCCAACTACAATCAGAACGGCCGTCAACGCTACCTGCAGGTGAGCATGACGCTGCTGGCGCGTAACCAGGCGGACCTGGATGCACTCAAGGTGCATATGCCGGTGATCCGCAACAACCTGGTGATGCTGTTATCCGCACAGAGCTTCGACAGCCTGGTAACCCCGGTTGGCCAGGAAATGCTGCGCCAGAAAGTCACCGCCAGCGTGCAGGAAGTTTCTCAGAAGGAGCTCGGCAAAGTCGCCGTCGAGCAAGTGCTCTTCACCAATTTCGTATTGCAGTAGGATCACGACATGGCCGTGCAGGACCTGCTGTCCCAGGATGAAATCGATGCGCTGCTGCATGGCGTGGACGATGGTCTGGTACAGACCGAAATGGCTGCCGAGCCCGGCAGCGTCAAAAGTTATGACCTGACCAGCCAGGATCGCATCGTCCGTGGGCGCATGCCGACCCTGGAGATGATCAACGAACGTTTCGCCCGCTACACCCGCATCAGCATGTTCAACATGCTGCGCCGTTCGGCTGACGTGGCGGTGGGTGGCGTGCAGGTGATGAAGTTCGGCGAGTACGTGCACTCGCTGTACGTGCCCACCAGCCTCAACCTGGTCAAGATCAAGCCGTTGCGCGGCACTGCGCTGTTCATCCTCGACGCCAAGCTGGTGTTCAAGCTGGTGGACAACTTCTTCGGTGGCGACGGCCGTCACGCCAAGATCGAAGGCCGCGAATTCACCCCTACCGAATTGCGCGTGGTGCGCATGGTGCTGGAGCAGGCCTTCATCGACTTGAAGGAAGCCTGGCAGGCCGTTATGGAGGTCAATTTCGAGTACATCAACTCGGAAGTGAACCCGGCCATGGCCAACATCGTCGGGCCGAGCGAGGCCATTGTGGTGTCGACGTTTCACATCGAACTCGATGGCGGCGGCGGCGATCTGCACGTGACCATGCCGTACGCGATGATCGAACCGGTGCGCGAGATGCTCGACGCGGGCTTCCAGTCCGACGTGGACGACCAGGACGAACGCTGGGTCAAGGCCCTGCGCGAAGATTTGCTCGACGTCGACGTACCCCTGAGCGCCACCGTGGCCCGTCGCCAGTTGCGCCTGCGCGATATTCTGCACATGCAGCCCGGCGACGTGATTCCGGTCGAGCTGCCGGAAGAAATGATCATGCGCGCCAACGGCGTGCCGTCGTTCAAGGTCAAGCTCGGTTCCCACAAGGGCAACCTGGCGCTGCAGGTGATCGAGCCGATCAACCGGCGCTGATCCCCCCTCTTTTTATGAATGTTTGCTTCGCCGAGGACATGTAATGGCTACCGAACACGAAAACACTTCCGCCGAAGACCAGGCCCTGGCTGACGAATGGGCAGCGGCCCTGGAAGAAACCGGCGATGTCGGCCAGGACGATATCGACGCGCTGCTGGCCGCCGATGCCGCCACCGCGCCGGCCGGCAAGCGCCTGCCAATGGAAGAATTCGGCAGCGTGCCGAAGAACAATGACCCGGTGAGCCTCGACGGACCCAACCTGGACGTGATCCTCGACATTCCGGTGTCGATCTCCATGGAAGTGGGCAGCACCGAAATCAACATCCGCAACCTGCTGCAGCTCAACCAGGGCTCGGTGATCGAGCTGGACCGCCTGGCCGGTGAGCCGCTGGACGTGCTGGTCAACGGCACGCTGATCGCCCATGGCGAGGTGGTGGTGGTCAACGAAAAGTTCGGCATCCGCCTGACGGACGTGATCAGCCCGAGCGAACGCATCAAGAAGCTGCGCTGACATGAAGTATTCACTGGCGGGACTGTGTCTGGCGCTGCCATTGAGCGCCCTCGCGGCCGAACCCGTGGCGAAGGCGGCCGCGCCCGTGGTCGGCAGCAGTGTCGGCGGGCAACTGACCCAACTGGTGCTGGGGTTGCTGCTGGTGGTGGGGCTGATCTTTGTGCTGGCCTGGGTGATGCGCCGCATGCAGCGCATCGGCCCGGGCAATGGCCAGGTGATCGAGATGATCGGCGCACGTGCGCTCGGACCGCGTGACCGGCTGGTGCTGGTGCAGGTCGGTGGCGAACAGATTTTGCTGGGCATCACGCCGGGCCGCATCACCCCGCTGCACGTGCTCAAGAACCCGGTGAACGTGGACTCGTCCACGCCTGCCACGCCGGAATTCGCTCAGCGCCTGATGGAGTTGCTGGGCAAGGATCAGAAGGATAAGAAGTAATGCGCGTTTTATTGACGCTCATGCTGTTGCTGGTCGCGCCACTGGCGCTGGGCGCCGACCCGTTGTCGATCCCGGCGATCACCCTGGGCACCAACGCGGCCGGCGCGCAGGAATATTCGGTCAGCCTGCAGATTTTGCTGATCATGACCGCGCTGAGTTTTATCCCGGCGTTCGTCATGCTGATGACCAGCTTTACGCGGATCATTATTGTGTTCTCGATCCTGCGCCAGGCCCTGGGCCTGCAGCAGACGCCGTCGAACCAGATCCTCACCGGCATGGCGCTGTTCCTGACCATGTTCATCATGGCGCCGGTGTTCGACAAGGTGAACCAGCAGGCCCTGCAGCCTTATCTGGCCGAGACCATCACGCCTCAGGTCGCCATCGACAGGGCCCAGGGCCCGATCAAGGACTTCATGCTGTCGCAGACCCGCTCCAGCGACCTTGAGCTGTTCGTGCGCCTGTCCAAGCGCACCGACATTGCGACACCGGATCAGGCGCCGCTGACCATCCTGGTGCCGGCGTTCGTCACCTCGGAACTGAAGACCGCATTCCAGATCGGCTTCATGATCTTCATCCCGTTCCTGATCATCGACCTGGTGGTGGCGAGTGTGCTGATGGCCATGGGCATGATGATGCTGTCGCCGCTGATCATCTCGTTGCCGTTCAAGATCATGCTGTTTGTGCTGGTGGATGGCTGGGCGCTGATAATCGGCACTCTGGCCGGTAGTTTCGGAGGGGTATGAGGCCATGACGCCAGAAGTAGCGGTCGACCTGTTCCGTGATGCGTTGTGGCTGACCACCATGATGGTCGCCGTGCTGGTGGTGCCGAGCCTGTTGGTGGGCCTGCTGGTGGCGATGTTCCAGGCCGCGACCCAGATCAACGAACAGACCCTGAGCTTCCTGCCGCGCCTGCTGGTGATGCTGATCACGCTGATCGTCGCCGGCCCGTGGCTGGTGCAAACCTTCATGGAATACATTCTGCAGCTGTACGGCAGTATTCCGCAGTTGATCGGCTGAGCCCATGCAATCGCTGCTGGCGCTGACCGACACGCAGATCAGTACCTGGGTGGCCTCGTTCATCCTGCCGCTGTTTCGCGTCACAGCGATGCTGATGGCGATGCCGGTGTTCGGCACCACCCTGGTTCCCCGTCGTGTGCGACTGTACTTTGCGGTGGCCATCACGGTGGTGATCGTTCCCGGCTTGCCGCCGATGCCGCCGGTCAACGCACTCGACCTCAGCGCCTTGCTGCTGATCGCCGAGCAGGTGCTGATCGGCGCCATGCTGGGCTTTTCCCTGACCCTGTTCTTCCAGGCCTTCGTGGTCGCCGGGCAAATCATTTCGATCCAGATGGGCATGGGCTTCGCGTCCATGGTCGACCCTACCAACGGCGTCTCGGCGGCGGTGATCGGGCAGTTTTTGACGATGCTGGTGACCTTGCTGTTTCTGGCCATGAACGGCCATCTGGTGGCGTTCGAGGTGCTGACCGAAAGCTTCACCACCTTGCCGGTGGGCTCGGGGCTGGTGGTCAATCATTTCTGGGAAGTGGTGGGGCGCCTCGGCTGGGTGCTGGGCGCCTCGCTGTTGCTGGTGCTGCCGGCGATCACCGCATTGCTGGTGGTGAACATCGCGTTCGGCGTGATGACGCGTGCGGCGCCGCAGTTGAATATTTTCTCCATCGGCTTCCCGCTGACCCTGGTGATGGGCATGGTGATTTTCTGGGTCGGCCTGGCTGACATTCTCAATCAGTATCAACCGCTGGCGACCGACGCCCTGCAGTTTTTACGTGACCTGGCACGGGCGCGCTGAGCCATGGCCGAGAGCGAGAGTGGTCAGGACAAGACAGAAGACCCCACGGAGAAACGCAAAAAGGACTCCCGGGAAAAGGGCGAGATCGCCCGTTCCAAGGAGCTCAACACCGTCGCGACCATGATGGCCGGTTCTGGCGCCCTGTTGATCTATGGCGGCGGCCTGGCCCTGGATTTGCTGGAGTTGATGAAATACAACTTCAGCCTGCCGCGCGAGGTGCTGCTCAATCCCGATGCCATGGGCCAGTACCTGATGCACTCGGGCAAGATCGCGCTGTTGGCAGTGCAGCCGATCCTGATCACGTTGATGCTGGCCGCGCTGATTGGCCCGGTGGCCCTGGGCGGCTGGCTGTTCGCCGCCAGCAGCATGGCGCCCAAGTTCAGCCGCATGAACCCGGGGGCAGGGCTCAAGCGCATGTTTTCCGCCAAGGCGCTGGTGGAACTGCTCAAGGCCCTGGCCAAATTCATCCTGATTCTGTTCGTGGCGCTGGCGGTGTTGTCGTCCGATATCGACGACCTGCTGCGCATCGCCCACGAGCCGCTGGAGTCGGCGATCATTCACAGCTTGCAGTTGGTGGGCTGGAGCGCGCTGTGGATGTCCGCCGGGCTGATCATCATTGCGGCGGTGGACGCGCCCATTCAGCTGTGGGAGAGCCACAAGAAACTGCTGATGACCAAGCAGGAAGTGCGCGACGAACACAAGGACCAGGAAGGGCGGCCGGAGGTCAAGCAGCGCATCCGCCAGCTGCAGCGTGAAATGTCCCAGCGCAAGATGATGGCCTCGGTGCCCGACGCCGACGTGATCATCACCAACCCGACCCACTACGCCGTAGCGCTCAAATACGACCCGGAGAAAGGCGGCGCGCCAATGCTGCTGGCCAAGGGCAGCGACTTTACTGCGCTGAAAATCCGTGAAATTGCCGTGGCCAACGACATCCTGCTGCTGGAGTCGGCGGCGCTGGCGCGCTCGATCTTCTACTCCACCGACCTGGACCAGGAAATTCCCGCCGGCCTGTACCTGGCTGTGGCGCAGGTTCTGGCCTATGTCTACCAGATCCGCCAATACCGCGCGGGCAAGGGCAAACGGCCGGACCCGCTCAAGGACTTGCCGATTCCGCCGGAGCTGCGGCGCGATTCCTGAGGCTGCGTGGTTCCCACTGTGTCGCATTTTTACATCGCCACCACTCGTTATTGGGTTGCGTCTACCTGTCAACTTTGACAGTAGTCAGCAGCGCTTTTGCGCGGTTCCATTGCAGTAGAAACCGTACACAGGTTGTGAGCTATATACAGGGAGAGCGGTATTGAAGGTGTATAGAGGTACTGTCAAATCCTACGATCCGGTCAGGGCCGAGTGGGTGATTCCGGCGTTTCATTGGTTCGGTGACGTATTCGTAAACAAGAGTGATTGGGGGGGGATTGAGTTTTCGATTGGCCAGCAAATGGAATTCCAAATGATCCATCGACCCCAAGGTCTGTACGCGCTGCCGCCGATCGGATCAGCCACACCAAAACCTTGATGACGCAAGGCGCCAGCGGCGCACATCCAGTCTTTACACAAACCAGAATGTGGGAGGGGGCTTGCTCCCGATAGCGATGGATCAGTCACTCCAGCGGTGGACTGACCCACGACTATCGGAAGCATGCCCCCTTCCGTATTTTTGATCCTGTTGCCAAAACCAAAGTTGGACAGCTTCTTGCAATACCGCCTGCAAGTCGCCTCCTGGCGTCAAAAGTTTGCTTTACGTTACGAGGAATACCGGTGGTGGATCGCTCTCAAATGTTCGGCACGGCCCGTACGACCCTGACTGACCTTTCGCGGGGCAATCTGGGTGTGCCGTTGTTGTTGCTGGTGATGCTGGCAATGATGATGTTGCCGATGCCGCCGTTTCTGCTCGACGTGTTCTTCACCTTCAACATCGCGTTGTCCGTGGTCGTGTTGCTGGTGTGCGTATACGCGCTGCGGCCGCTGGATTTTGCCGTGTTCCCCACTATCCTGCTGGTGGCGACCCTGCTGCGGCTGGCGCTGAACGTTGCGTCCACCCGTGTGGTGATGCTGCACGGCCAGGACGGCCATGCCGCCGCCGGCAAGGTGATCCAGGCATTCGGTGAGGTGGTGATCGGCGGTAACTACGTGGTCGGTATCGTGGTGTTCGCGATCCTGATGATCATCAACTTCGTGGTCGTGACCAAAGGTGCCGGGCGTATTTCCGAGGTGAGCGCGCGCTTTACCCTCGACGCCATGCCCGGCAAACAGATGGCAATCGACGCCGACCTCAACGCCGGCCTCATCGACCAGAACCAGGCCAAGTCCCGCCGCCTGGAAGTGGCCCAGGAAGCCGAGTTCTACGGTTCCATGGACGGTGCGAGCAAATTTGTGCGTGGCGACGCCATCGCCGGCCTGCTGATTCTGTTCATCAACCTCATCGGCGGCATGGCCGTGGGTATCTTCCAGCACGGCATGACCTTCGGCGATGCCGGCAAGGTGTACGCCTTGCTGACCATCGGTGACGGTTTAGTGGCGCAATTGCCATCACTGTTGTTATCCACAGCAGCAGCCATCATGGTGACCCGTGCTTCGGGCTCCGAAGACATGGGCAAGCAGATCAGCCGGCAGATGTTTGCCTCGCCCAAGGCCCTGGCCGTGGCGGCGGGCATCATGGCGATCATGGGGATCGTGCCGGGCATGCCCCACGTGTCGTTCCTGACCATGGCGGCCCTGGCGGGTGGCGGTGCCTACCTGTTCTGGAAAAAACAGAACGCGGTCAAGGTGCAGGCCCTGCAAGAGGTGGCGCGCCAGCAGGAATTGCTGCCATCCCCGGCCCGCGCCCAGGAAACCAAGGAGCTGGGCTGGGATGACGTGACCCCGATCGACATGATCGGTCTGGAAGTCGGCTACCGCCTGATTCCTCTGGTGGACCGCAACCAGGGTGGCCAGTTGCTTGCGCGGATCAAGGGTGTGCGCAAGAAGTTGTCCCAGGACCTGGGCTTCCTGATGCCTACCGTGCACATCCGTGACAACCTCGACCTGGCCCCCAGCGCCTACCGCCTGACCCTGATGGGCGTGATTCTCGCCGAAGCCGAGATTTACCCGGACCGTGAGCTGGCGATCAACCCGGGCCAGGTGTTCGGCAGCCTCAACGGCATCACCGCCAAAGATCCGGCTTTTGGCCTGGACGCGGTGTGGATCGAAGTCAGCCAGCGCAGCCAGGCGCAATCGCTCGGTTACACCGTGGTGGACGCCAGCACCGTAGTTGCTACCCACCTCAACCAGATCCTCTACAAACACTCCCACGAGCTGATCGGCCACGAGGAAGTCCAGCAATTGATGGGGTTGCTGGCCAAGGCCTCGCCAAAACTCGCCGAAGAGCTGGTGCCGGGCGTGCTCTCGTTGTCGCAGCTGCTCAAGGTGCTGCAAGCGCTGCTGGCCGAACAGGTACCGGTACGCGACATTCGCAGCATTGCCGAGGCTATCGCCAACAACGCTGCCAAGAGTCAAGATACCGCCGCGCTGGTGGCTTCGGTGCGCGTCGGATTGTCCCGCGCAATCGTGCAAAGCATTGTAGGGCTTGACTCCGAGCTGCCTGTTATCACCCTGGAGCCAAGGTTGGAACAGATTTTGCTAAATAGTATTCAGAAGGCAGGATTAGGCCAGGAAGAGGGCGTTCTGCTGGAGCCAAGCATGGCTGAAAAACTGCAGCGTTCGTTGATCGACGCCGCACAGCGCCAGGAAATGCAAGGCCAACCGGTGATTTTGCTGGTGGCAGGCCCGGTCCGAGCGATGTTGTCGCGGTTTGGACGCCTGGCAGTACCGAATTTGCACGTGTTGGCTTACCAGGAAATTCCTGACAATAAGCAAGTGACTATCGTCGCGACAGTAGGGCCCAACGGCTGAGGTAGTGGGTTATGCAAGTGAAGCGTTTTTTCGCCGCCGATATGCGTCAGGCCATGAAACTGGTGCGTGATGAGCTGGGCGCCGATGCTGCCATTATCGGCAACCGCCGCATCGCCGGCGGTGTGGAGCTGACGGCTGCCCTGGATTACACCCCCCAGGCCCTGGCGCCACGCGTGCCGAACATGGAACTCGAAGACGAGCTGCGCAAAACCGCCTCGCGCATTGTGTCGGCCCAGGCCGAGCTGAGCATGCGCGGCGACAGCGACACCACCACCAATCGCCAGCTGTTCGCCGGCCTGCCGCTGACCGCTGCCGAGCCGCTGGTGGAGCCGACTTTCGTTGAGCCGCCGCGTCCTGCCGCACCGGCCCCGGCTGCCGCCGTCGACCAGCGCGTCTTCGATTCGATGCGCTTTGAACTCAACGGCCTGCGCGAACTGCTCGAAGTACAACTGGGCTCGCTGGCCTGGAACCAGTTGCAAGGCAGCAAGCCGCAACAGGCCAACCTGTGGCGTCGCCTGCAACGCATCGGCCTGTCCGGCCCGCTGTCGCGCGACCTGCTGGCGCTGACCGGCAACATCGAGGAGCCCCGTCAGGCTTGGCGCATGCTGTTGGCGCACCTGGCGCGGATGATCGCCACCCCGGAAATCGAACCCCTCGAAGAGGGCGGTGTGATCGCCATGGTCGGCCCTGCCGGCATGGGCAAAACCACCACCCTGGCCAAGCTGGCCGCCCGTTACGTGCTCAAGTACGGCGCCAACAACATCGCGCTGGTGAGCATGGACAGCTACCGTATCGGCGCCCAGGAACAGCTCAAGACCCTCGGCCGCATTCTCAATGTGCCGGTGACCCACGTCGACCCGGGCCAGTCCCTGGCCAACGCCCTCGACCCGCTGCTGCGCAAGCGCGTGGTGCTGATCGACACCGCCGGCCTGCAAGCCAGCGACCCGGCGTTGCGCATGCAGTTGGAAAGCCTGGCCGGCCGTGGGATCAAGTCGAAAAATTACCTGGTGCTTGCAACCACCAGCCAGAAACAGGTTCTTACCGCTGCGTATCACAGTTACAAGCGCTGCGGTCTGGCCGGCTGCATCCTCACCAAGCTCGACGAAACCGCGAGCCTGGGCGAAGTGCTGAGCCTGGCAATCAGTCATGAATTACCGGTCGCCTACCTGACCGACGGCCCGCGAATCCCGGATGATCTGCATCTGCCGCGTCGTCATCAGTTGGTCAGCCGTGCCGTGAGTGTGCAAATGCAAGACGAGCCTAGCGAGGAAGCGATGGCTGATATGTTCGCCGACCTTTACCACAACCCGGCAAAACGGGTCGGTTGAGGCAGGATGAACACCGTGAAATGTACCTACATCGATGGTCTGCAAGCGATTCAAGCGGCCAAGCCATGTAGCCTGCGTCTAAGCAAGACAAGGTAAAGAAATAAAATGGGCAGCATGCATCCCGTACAGGTGATCGCGGTGACCGGCGGCAAAGGTGGCGTCGGGAAAACTAACGTGTCAGTGAATTTGTCCCTGGCCCTGGCAGAGCTTGGCCGTCGCGTCATGCTGCTGGACGCTGACCTGGGCCTGGCGAACGTGGACGTTCTGCTGGGGCTGACCCCCAAACATACCCTTGCCGATGTGATCGAAGGGCGCTGTGAGCTGCGCGATGTGCTGCTGCAGGGGCCCGGCGGGATCCGCATCGTGCCGGCTGCCTCCGGCACCCAGAGCATGGTGCACCTGAGCCCGGCGCAGCATGCCGGCCTGATCCAGGCGTTCAGCGATATCGGCGACAACCTCGACGTACTGGTGATCGACACCGCCGCCGGCATCGGCGAGTCCGTGGTCAGCTTTGTGCGCGCCGCGCAGGAAGTGCTGCTGGTGGTGTGCGACGAGCCCACTTCGATCACCGACGCCTACGCCCTGATCAAACTGCTTAACCGTGACTACGGCATGAACCGCTTCCGCGTGCTGGCCAACATGGCCCAGAGCCCGCAGGAAGGGCGCAACCTGTTCGCCAAGCTGACCAAGGTCACGGATCGTTTTCTCGATGTCGCCCTGCAATACGTTGGCGCAGTTCCCTACGACGAATGCGTGCGCAAGGCTGTTCAAAAACAGCGTGCGGTCTACGAAGCATTCCCGCGTTCCAAGTGTGCGCTGGCATTCAAGGCGATTGCCCAGAAGGTCGATACCTGGCCGCTGCCCGCCAACCCGCGTGGGCATCTGGAGTTCTTCGTCGAGCGATTGGTGCATCAGACAAGCGCGGGTCCTGTGCTATGACATCCAGCGGCTACAACCTCTATAAAAAATCGGCACGCGACAGCCAGGGCGAATTGATCGAGCGCTATGCGCCGCTGGTCAAGCGCATTGCCTATCACCTGCTGGCGCGCCTTCCGGCCAGTGTGCAGGTCGAAGACCTGATCCAGGCCGGCATGATCGGCCTGCTCGAAGTGTCGACCAAGTACGACGCGAGCAAGGGCGCCAGTTTCGAGACGTATGCGGGTATTCGCATACGTGGCGCGATGCTCGATGAAGTGCGTAAAGGGGATTGGGCGCCGCGTTCGGTGCACCGCAATACGCGGATGGTCAGTGACGCAATTCGCTCAATTGAAGCAAAAACCGGTCGCGACGCTAAAGATCACGAAGTTGCGGCCGAACTCCAATTGAGTCTCGATGATTATTACGGGATTTTGAACGATACCTTGGGCAGCCGCCTGTTCAGTTTCGACGACCTGTTGCAGGACGGCGAACACGAAGGGCTGCACGAGGACGGCGCGAGTGCGCATATGGAACCGTCACGCGACCTGGAAGATGAACGTTTCCAGGGCGCACTGGCGGAAGCCATTGCCAACTTGCCGGAGCGTGAGCGCCTGGTCCTGGCGCTGTACTACGACGAAGAGCTGAACCTCAAGGAAATCGGTGAGGTCCTGGGGGTCAGCGAATCGCGTGTCAGCCAGTTGCATAGCCAGTGCGCAGCCCGTTTGCGGGGGCGTTTGGGAGAGTGGCGCGCGCGCTGACAGGCAGTGTGGGGACACTGCAGACGATACCGCGAGGGTCACGACCTTCGCGGGGTCGACCCGTGGTGGACCCGGCAGTCCTTTTTGTGTAACGCCCGTTGATTGAAATGGCGCGTCCAGGTGCTGGGCGCGTTTAAGACTGCTTGGAGGTCGAATTGGACAAGAACATGAAAATCCTCATCGTTGATGACTTCTCAACGATGCGGCGGATCATAAAAAACCTGTTGCGTGACCTTGGGTTCACAAACACGGTCGAGGCGGACGACGGCATTACGGCGATTCCGATCCTCAACAGCGGCAGCATCGACTTTCTGGTAACCGACTGGAACATGCCGGGCATGACTGGCATCGACTTGTTGCGCCATGTGCGCGCCGACGAAAAGCTGCGCAGCCTGCCTGTACTGATGGTGACCGCCGAAGCCAAGCGTGAACAGATTATCGAAGCCGCCCAGGCCGGG
Source organism: Pseudomonas sp. Leaf59 (assembly GCF_920984685.1). Classification (NCBI taxonomy): domain Bacteria; kingdom Pseudomonadati; phylum Pseudomonadota; class Gammaproteobacteria; order Pseudomonadales; family Pseudomonadaceae; genus Pseudomonas; species Pseudomonas sp. Leaf59. The sequence goes on from NZ_CAKLBR010000002.1 coordinate 303,239, forward strand.
GTAAACGGTTACGTGGTCAAGCCATTCACTGCATTGGCGCTAAAAGAGAAGATCGAAAAAATCTTCGAACGCATCCACGGCTAATGCCATCGCGGGGGAGCTATGGAGCATAAAGAAACAACATTGGGCGATTTTGAGTCGACCCTGAAAAAACATGCTCACCAGTTGGTCGACAGCCTTGAAAAAGGTCATTTCGGCGACGCGGTGCAGTTGATCCATGAGCTTAACCAGACCCGTGACCGCGGCCTGTACCAGGAAGTGGGCAAGCTCACGCGCGAGCTGCACAGTGCGATCGTCAATTTCCAGATTGACCCGCACATGCCCCAGGCCGAAGAAATTTCGCAGATCACCGATGCCACCGAACGCCTGTCCTATGTGGTCAAGCTGACCGAAGCGGCGGCCAACCGCACCATGGACCTGGTGGAAAACGCCACGCCTCTGGTCAATGGCATGGCCACCGAGGCTCAAGCGCTTAGCCACGACTGGGGCCGCTTCATGCGTCGCGAAGTCGGTGCTGAAGAGTTTCGTGAACTGGCTCGTCGGGTCGACGGTTTTCTGTCGCGCAGCGAACAGGAAAACCGCACGGTGGCGAGCAACCTCAACGATATTTTGCTGGCCCAGGATTACCAGGACCTCACCGGTCAAGTGATCAAGCGCGTGACCCAACTGGTCACCGAAGTGGAAAGCAACCTGCTCAAACTGGTGCTCATGGCCGGGCAGGTCGATCGTTTTGCCGGCATCGAACATGACCGCGCGGCGATCCTCTCGGAAAAAGATCCACAAAAACATCTCGCCAAGGGTGAAGGTCCGCAGATTCATGCCGATAAACGTGAAGACGTTGTGTCAGGTCAGGATGATGTCGATGACCTGTTATCCAGTTTAGGCTTCTAAGGAGCACCCACATGAGCTTCGGCGCCGATGAAGAAATCCTTCAGGATTTCCTTGTAGAGGCCGGCGAAATTTTAGAGCAACTGTCCGAACAACTGGTCGAGCTGGAAAGCCGACCGGATGATGCGAACCTGCTCAATGCAATTTTTCGCGGTTTTCACACTGTAAAAGGGGGCGCCGGCTTCCTCCAGCTCCATGAGCTGGTTGAGTGCTGCCACATCGCCGAGAACGTGTTCGACATCCTGCGCAAGGGTGAACGGCAGGTCGACTCGGAGTTGATGGACGTGATTCTCGAAGCACTGGATGCGGTCAACGGCATGTTCAGCGAAGTGCGTGAACGTGCCCCGATCACCGCCGCCACTCCGGAACTGCTGGCCGCCCTGGCGCGCCTGGCAGAGCCGGCTGCCGAGGCGCCGGCCGTACAAGCTGCACCTGCGCCGGTGGCCGAGCCTGAGCCCGAGGCGGATGTCACCGACAGCGAGTTCGAACAGTTGCTCGATTCGCTCAACGCCGTGAAGGCCGAGGCCGAAGCACCGCAGACGCCACAGCCAGCGGTTGCTGCACCTGCCGCGCCAACCAGCGAAGACATCACCGACGCCGAGTTCGAATCGCTGCTCGACCAGTTGCATGGCAAGGGTCAGTTCGCTGCCGACGCCGTGGCACCGGTCGCCGCGCCGCCTGCAGCCGCAGCGAGCGCCAGCACCGATATCACCGATGACGAATTCGAAGCCTTGCTCGATCAACTGCACGGCAAGGGCACCTTTGCTGTCGATGCCTTGCCGGAAGTCGCCGCGACGGCGCCAGCCGCCGCCGCGCCAGCCGCTCCGGCAGCCAGCGCAGCACCGGCCGGCGACGGGTTGATCAGCGATCACGAATTCGAGGCGTTGCTCGACGAATTGCACGGCAAGGGCAAGTTCACCGAAGTGGCCCCGGCCGCAGCGGCGACTGCTGCGCCTGTGGCCGCCAAATCTGCACCTGCACCGGCCGCCGCTCCAGCCGCCAAGCCCGCACCGGCACCTGCCGCAGCACCTGCACGCGCCCCGGCTGCCGCCGTGGCCGAAAAGCCGGTCACCACCGAAGCCGAGACCACCGTACGGGTAGACACCGCGCGCCTGGACGACATCATGAACATGGTGGGCGAACTGGTGCTGGTGCGTAACCGCCTGGTGCGCCTGGGCCTGAGCAGTGGCGACGAAGCCATGCAAAAGGCCGTGTCGAACCTCGACGTGGTCACCGCCGACCTGCAGACCGCGGTGATGAAAACGCGCATGCAGCCGATCAAGAAAGTCTTTGGCCGCTTCCCGCGTCTGGTTCGCGACCTGGCACGCCAGCTCAAGAAAGAAATCAACCTGGAACTGGTGGGCGAAGAAACCGACCTCGACAAGAACCTCGTCGAGGCCCTGGCCGACCCGTTGGTCCACTTGGTGCGCAACGCCGTCGACCACGGCGTGGAAACCCCTGAAGAACGTGAAGCGGCGGGCAAGTCGCGCAACGGCAAGGTGATTCTGGCGGCCGAGCAGGAGGGCGATCATATCCTGCTGTCGATCACCGACGACGGCAAAGGGATGGACCCGGCAATCCTGCGCAATATCGCAGTCAAGCGTGGCGTGATGGACAAGGACGCCGCCGACCGCCTCACCGACACCGAGTGCTACAACCTGATCTTCGCTCCGGGCTTCTCGACCAAGACCGAGATTTCCGACGTGTCGGGCCGTGGCGTCGGCATGGACGTGGTAAAGACCAAGATCAGCCAGCTCAACGGCTCGATCAACATCTACTCGACCAAGGGCCAGGGCTCCAAGATCGTCATCAAGGTGCCGCTGACCCTGGCGATCATGCCGACCCTGATGGTGATGCTGGGCAACCAGGCGTTCGCCTTCCCGCTGGTCAACGTCAACGAGATCTTCCACCTCGACCTGTCGCGCACCAACGTGGTCGACGGCCAGGAAGTGGTGATCGTGCGCGACAAGGCCCTGCCGCTGTTCTACCTCAAGCGCTGGCTGGTGGCGTCGGCCAAGCATGAAGAACAACGTGAAGGCCACGTGGTGATCCTGTCCGTGGGCACCCAGCGCATCGGCTTTGTGGTCGATCAGTTGGTGGGCCAGGAAGAGGTGGTGATCAAACCATTGGGCAAAATGCTGCAGGGGACCCCGGGCATGTCGGGCGCGACCATCACCGGTGACGGTCGGATCGCGCTGATTCTCGATGTTCCGAGCATGCTCAAGCGTTACGCCGCACGGCGTATTTGATTTTGGTGGGGCTCAGGCGGTAACGCCCGCCCCACCTAACGGAGTGTTTATGGTAGTCAAGGTCCTGGTGGTGGACGATTCGGGTTTCTTCCGCCGCCGCGTCTCGGAAATTCTTTCCGCCGATCCAAGCATCCAGGTGGTCGGCACGGCCACCAACGGCAAAGAGGCGATTGACCAGGCAATTGCGTTGAAGCCGGACGTGATCACCATGGACTACGAGATGCCGATGATGGACGGCATCACGGCCGTGCGCCATATCATGCAACGCTGCCCCACCGCGGTATTGATGTTCTCCTCGCTGACCCACGAAGGCGCCCGAGTGACCCTCGACGCGCTGGACGCCGGCGCGGTGGATTTTTTGCCGAAGAATTTCGAAGACATCTCGCGCAACCCCGAGAAGGTCAAGCAGATGCTGTGCGAAAAGGTGCACAGCATTGCGCGCAGTAACCGTCGCAGCCTGTCCAGCGCACCTGCGCCGACACCGGCGGCCGCACCAGTTGCCCCAGCAGGTTCCTCGTTCAACCGCCCGGCACCTGCGCCGACGGCCCGGCCTGCATCCGCCGCACCGGCCCGTAACCCTGCGCCCGCCGCGCATGCGCATTCACCGGCGCCCAAGCGCAAGGCCTACAAGCTGGTCGCCATCGGCACCTCCACCGGCGGCCCGGTGGCCCTGCAACGGGTGTTGACCCAACTGCCGGCCAACTTCCCGGCGCCCATCGTGCTCATCCAGCACATGCCCGCTGCGTTCACCAAGGCATTCGCCGAGCGCCTGGACAAGCTGTGCCGCATCAGCGTCAAGGAAGCCGAGGATGGCGACATCCTGCGTCCTGGCCTGGCGCTGCTGGCCCCGGGTGGCAAGCAGATGATGGTGGACGGGCGTGGCGCGATCAAAATCCTGCCGGGCGATGAGCGCCTCAACTACAAGCCGTGCGTGGACATCACCTTTGGCTCCGCCGCCAAATCCTACGGCGACAAGGTTCTGGCGGTGGTGCTCACCGGCATGGGCGCCGACGGCCGTGAAGGCGCACGCCTGCTCAAGCAGGGCGGCAGCGCCATCTGGGCCCAGGACGAAGCCAGCTGCGTGATCTATGGCATGCCCATGGCCATCGTCAAAGCCGACCTCGCCGACGCCGTCTACAGCCTCGACGACATTGGCCGGCATCTGGTGGAGGCCTGTCTCTGATGGATGTGTTGAGCCTGATCGGCATCACCCTGGCCTTTGTCGCAATCATTGGCGGCAACTACCTGGAGGGCGGCCACCTTGGCGCCCTGGCCAACGGCCCGGCGGCGTTGATCGTGATCGGCGGCACCGTGGGCGCGGCTTTGCTGCAGGCGCCCTTGAGTTCGTTCAAGCGCGCCATGCAGATTCTGGTGTGGATCATTTTTCCGCCGCGTGTGGACCTGGCCGGCGGCGTCGACCGCGTGGTCAACTGGAGCCTCACTGCGCGCAAGGAAGGCTTGCTGGGTCTGGAAGGCGTGGCCGATGCCGAGCCCGACAGCTACGCACGCAAAGGTCTGCAACTGCTGGTTGACGGCGCCGAGCCGGAGGCGATCCGCAGCATCCTGGAAGTGGATTTCTACACCCAGGAAAGCCGCGATATCAACGCCGCCAAAGTTTTTGAAAGCATGGGCGGCTACGCGCCGACCATCGGCATCATCGGTGCGGTCATGGGCCTGATCCACGTGATGGGCAACCTCGCCGATCCGTCGCAACTGGGCAGCGGGATTGCCGTGGCGTTCGTCGCCACCATTTATGGTGTGGCCAGTGCCAATCTGGTGCTGCTGCCGGTGGCGAGCAAACTCAAGTCGATTGCCCTGCGCCAGTCCCGTTATCGCGAAATGTTGCTCGAAGGCATCCTGTCGATTGCCGAGGGCGAGAACCCGCGTTCCATCGAATTGAAGCTTCAGGGCTTCATGGATTGATGGGGGGAGTTGCCAGTGAGCCGTCGTCGCCGCGAGCCTGAAGAACACGTCAATCATGAACGCTGGCTGGTGTCCTATGCGGACTTCATCACCTTGCTGTTCGCGTTTTTCGTGGTGATGTATTCGATCTCGTCAGTCAACGAAGGCAAGTACAAAATCCTTTCCCAGGCGCTGGTGGGCGTGTTCAACGACACGGATCGTGCGCTCAAGCCAATTCCCATTGGCGACGAGCGGCCCAAGACCGTGACCCCGGCCAAGCCGCTGGTCAACGACAGCGACGAGACCGCTGCGGGCATAGGCGGTACCAGCGACCCGTTGAAAAGCATCGCGGATGACATCAGCGCAGCGTTCGGCGACCTGATCAGCTCCAACCAGATGACCGTGCGCGGCAATGAACTGTGGGTGGAAATCGAACTCAACTCCAGCCTGTTGTTCGCCAGTGCCGATGCCATACCCAGCGATCAGGCGTTCAACATCATCGACAAGGTGGCGGCGATCCTCAAGCCGTTTGACAACCCGATTCATGTGGAAGGCTTCACCGACAACCTGCCGATCAACACCGCGCAATACCCGACCAACTGGGAGCTGTCGTCGGCACGCGCGGCGAGCATCGTGCGCATGCTCGCCATGCAGGGTGTGAACCCCGGACGCCTGGCATCGGTGGGTTATGGCGAGTTCCAGCCGGTGGCCAACAATGCCACGGTGCAGGGCCGCGCGCGCAACCGCCGTGTGGTGCTGGTGGTATCACGCAACCTGGATGTACGCCGCAGCCTCACGGGCACCGGCACTGCAAATGCAACACCGGATGCCGCGTTGAAGCGCGCTGGCACACAAACTGCACCGCCAGCGGTTAAGCCGCCGGTTCGACAGGGCTCCGTCAATTCCCCGTCGCCGGCTCACTAATTTTATGCACTGTCTCGGTCGCGCCATTGCCTGCCGGGAGGAACCAACCGAATGAGAGTCTGGGCAGTTGCCAATCAAAAAGGTGGAGTCGGCAAGACCACCACCTCCATCGCGTTAGCCGGCTTGCTGGCCGAGGCGGGCAAGCGTGTGGTCGTGGTCGATCTGGACCCTCACGGCTCGATGACCAGCTATTTCGGCTACGACCCGGATGCGCTGGAACACAGCTGCTACGACCTGTTCCTGCACAAGGGCAGCGTGCCGGCCGACTTGCCGGGGCAATTGCTGCTGCCCACCAGTAACGAGAGCATTTCCCTGCTGCCGTCCAGTACCGCGCTGGCCACCCTTGAGCGACAGTCTCCGGGGCAGAGCGGCCTGGGCCTGGTGATCGCCAAGACCCTGGCGCAGCTGTGGCAGGAATTCGACTACGCGATCATCGACAGCCCGCCGTTGCTCGGTGTGCTGATGGTCAACGCCCTGGCGGCCAGTCAGCAACTGGTGATTCCGGTGCAGACCGAACACCTGGCCGTCAAAGGCCTGGAGCGCATGGTGAGCACCCTGGCGATGATCAACCGCTCGCGCAAACAGCCGTTGCCCTACAGCATCGTGCCGACCCTGTTCGACCGGCGTACCCAGGCATCGCTCGGCACCTTGCGCGTGTTGCGCGACGGCTACCCGGATGCGATCTGGAACGGCTACATCCCGGTGGACACGCGCCTGCGTGACGCCAGCCGCGCGGGGCTCACGCCGTCGCAGTTCGACGGCAAGAGCCGTGGCGTGCTGGCCTACCGTGCGTTGCTCAAGCACCTGTTGTCGCAGCAACTTGTGGCGCAGGTGGCATGATGAACCGACCTGTCGACTTCAAGCTCAAGACCCGGCCGCAGTTGGCACTCGAGTCCTATCTGGATGCCTTGCTGCAGGAAGCGACCGCCGAAGAATTGCCGGAGCCGATCCTGGTGCTCGAACCGGCCCCTGCGGTGCAAGCTCCGTTGGACGAGTTCCAGTTGGCGGTGCTGGAAGAACAGGCGCGCGACGCGCAGGTGGTGGTGCCGATTGTTCCGCTGCCGGTGGTGGCTGCGCCGGCGGTGGTCGAGCCCGTGGTCGAAGTGCACCTGCCGCCGAGCATCACACCGCCGACGGTGCGTGGCGACGAGCGCCCGGCCTGGGCCGCGGAGCCGTTCGAATGCCTGCTGTTCGACGTCGCCGGCCTGACGCTGGCGGTGCCGCTGGTATGCCTGGGCTCGATCTATTCGCTCGAAGGCCAGGAGTTGACGCCGCTGTTCGGGCAACCGGAGTGGTTCCTCGGTATCCTGCCGAGCCAGGCTGGCAACCTCAAGGTGCTCGACACCGCGCGCTGGGTGATGCCCGATCGCTACCGCGACGACTTCCGCCAGGGCTTGCAATACGTGATCTCGGTGCAGGGCTACGAGTGGGGGCTGGCGGTGCATCAAGTCAGCCGCTCGTTGCGCCTGGACCCGAACGAAATCAAATGGCGCAGCCACCGTGGCCAGCGGCCGTGGCTGGCGGGCACCGTGATCGAACACATGTGCGCGTTGCTTGACGTCGCCGAACTGGCCGAGTTGATCGCCAGCGGTGCGGTCAAGACGATGGCGCAGAATAAACGCAGTTGATTGAACAATAAGGGCTGCGCGCAAGTGCGGTCAGGCAAGTACACACGCCGTGTCTACGGTATTTGAAGGGGTCAGAGAAATGAACAAGTCAGCGTCCGCACAAGGTTTGGATGATCCGATCCTGCAATGGGTTACCTTCAAACTGGACAACGAGTCCTACGGCATCAACGTGATGCGCGTGCAGGAAGTCCTGCGCTACACCGAGATCGCGCCGGTCCCGGGTGCGCCCAGCTACGTGCTGGGTATCATCAACCTGCGCGGCAACGTGGTGACGGTGATCGACACCCGCCAGCGTTTCGGCCTGGTGCCGACCGAGGTCAACGACAACACGCGTATCGTCATCATTGAAGCCGACAAGCAAGTGGTCGGGATCATGGTCGACAGCGTGGCCGAAGTGGTCTACCTGCGCCAGTCGGAAGTGGAAACCGCGCCGAACGTGGGTAACGAAGAATCCGCCAAGTTCATCCAGGGCGTGTGCAACAAGAACGGCGAACTGCTGATTCTGGTTGAACTGGACAAGATGATGAGCGAGGAAGAGTGGTCGGATCTGGAGAACATCTGATTGTTCTTTGAAGCCTTGGTGATTGTCCTGGCCCTGCTGTGGGCCGGGACGGTGGCGTTCGTGCTGCGTTATATGCGCCAGCAACGGGAGCTGGCCCTGCAACAGGCCGAGCGGGATGCGCTGCGCGAGCGGCGCATTCTCGACCTGGTCCGGCGGGTGGATCACTACCAGCAGAGTGCGGTGAGGGTGGGGGATGAGGTGCATGAACTGCGCGCGATCCTGGCGCCGATCCCGGACAAGCTGGAGCAGCTTGAGCAGCGCGACCCGGCGAATCTGTCGTTTGCCCAGGCGGCGAGGTTGGTCGGCATGGGGGCGACGGTGGATGAGCTGACGCAGTCGTGCGGGTTGACCCAGGCTGAGGCGCAGTTGATGAGCAAGTTGCACAAGAGCTAGCTTTGGGGTTGGAGTGCCTGGCTTTTGTGGGAGGGGGCTTGCTCCCGATGGCGGCTTTTTGTGTACATATCCATTTCTTTTGTAATGGCGGCTATTGGTTCCGCCCTTACGGCGGGTCACTTTTGGAAAGAGCCCAAAAGTAACCAAAAGGCTCTTGCCCCACCACTCGGCACCTCGCTCAGGCTCGGTGTGCCCGCACGCAGGCTTGAATCCGTGGGCCGCCGCGATGGGCCATCCTTGGCCCAGTGCGACTAACCCGGCGTCCTGCCGGGTTACCCACGGATTCAAGCCTGCGTGCGGCCAGCGTGGTTGACGGGGCGCCTGAGATCAAGATCAAGATCAAAAGCCAAAGCAAAGCAGAGCAAAAGCAGGTGATATCCATCAGACCAATGGAGATCCAACTGTGGGAGGGGGCTTGCTCCCGATAGCAGTGTGTCAGCTACACATAAGTTGACTGACCCACCGCCATCGGGAGCAAGCCCCCTGCCACATTATGTACAGCGTTTGGGCACACCGATCCTGGGCGAGGTGCCGAGTGTTGGGGCAGGAGTCCTTTGCTTGCTTTGGGGCTTTTTCTATAGCGCGGATCCGCCAGCAGCCGTTACCTGAATAACGGATAGGTCCCCAATCTGCCTGTCTCACCCAAACTCGCCATCATCAAAAAATCGCGCCAACCCCGGTAAACCAATCCCCCTCGACAAAGGTCACATCCCTCATGCACCTTCAACTCCCGGAGTAACCCACCAATGACCACCCCCAAAGCGCTGTTGATTCTCCACGGCAAGCAAGCCCTCAACGAGGACGTGCGCAGCGCCGTGAAAGCCAGGCGCGAGCTGGGCTGGGAACTGGCGGTTCGGGTGACGTGGGAGGGCGGCGATGCACGGCGCCTGGTCGATGAAGCGCTGGCTGGCGGCTACACCCACATCATCGCCGGCGGTGGCGACGGTACCTTGCGCGATGTGGCCGAAGCCATGGCTCAGTCCAAGGCGCAGGCCAGCCTGGTGCTGATGCCCCTCGGCACCGCCAATGACTTCGCCAAGGCCGCGGGTGTGCCCCAGGAGCCGGCCCAGGCCCTGGCGCTGCTGGATACGCCGCCCAGGGCGATTGACCTCGGTCAGGTGGGCGAGCAGATCTTCCTCAACATGGCCACCGGCGGCTTCGGCAGCCAGGTCACCGCCAACACCTCAGAAGACCTGAAAAAAGTCCTCGGTGGCGCCGCCTACCTGTTCACCGGCCTCACGCGCTTCAGCGAGTTGAAGGCTGCCTATGCCGAGCTGGACGGGCCGGATTTCCACTGGCAGGGCGAGCTGCTGGCGCTGGGGATCGGTAACGGTCGGCAGGCGGGCGGTGGGCATGAGCTGTGCCCCGAGGCGATGGCCGATGACGGCCTGCTCGACGTCAGCATCCTCCCGGCGCCCCAGGAAGTGGTCGGCACACTGCGCGAGCTGATGAACAACGGCTGGGGCCTGGACGCGATGTTCGTGCGGGCGCGGCTGCCATGGGTGCAGATCAGGCAGGCGAGAGAGCTTTACATCAACCTCGACGGTGAGCCGCTCAGCGGCGATGACCTGCGCTTCGAGGCGTTGCCCAAGGCCCTGCGCGTGCACCTGCCGAAGGATTCTCCGCTAGTCGTCCAGGCTGATAATCTGCTCGCGCACGGCGAATAACACCAACCCCGCCACGTCGAAGATCTGCAGCCGCTTCATGATCTGCGAGCGGTGCGCTTCGATGGTCTTGATACTCAGGCCCAGGCCATGGGCAATTTCGCGGGTGGACTTGCCGCGCACGATCAGGCGCAGGATTTCCAGCTGCCGCGCGGTGAGCGTGTGGCTCGGCACGGCAGCCGAAGCTGCGCCCTGGCTGCGCACCAGCGCCTGGTTGATCACGGTGTGGGCGATGGCCGGGCTCAGGTAGCGCTCGTCGTTGCACAGCGCGCGCAGGGCGTGTTCCAGCTCGGTGGCGGTGGTGTCCTTGAGCAGGTAGCCATGGGCGCCGGACTCCAGCGCGCACATGATCATCTCCGGGTCGGTGTGCATCGACAGAATCAACACCTTGCTCCTGGGATACGCACCCTTGAGCTGCTGCAGGGCATCGAGGCCACCGGTGTGTTTCATCGACAGGTCCAGCAGCACGATGTCCGGTTGCAGGGCGCCGAACCGCTCCAGCAACTGTGCGCCATCGCTGGCTTCGCCGATCACCGCGTAGCCGGGAATATCCATGATCAGCGCACGCACGCCGGCCCTGATCAGCGCGTGGTCATCCACCAGGAGTACGTTGCAGGTCACTCGATAACCTTCGGGCGACTGGCGCGTTCGAGGGCGCGTGGCGCCCAGGGGAACAGCGCGTCGATGCGGGTGCCTTTGCCAGGCTGGCTGCTCACCGCCAGCGTGCCTCCCAGTTGGTCGATCCGCTCACACATGCCGGCCATGCCGCGTTGTCCTTCAAGAGCAGGGTTGCTGGCGGGGGAGAAGCCCTGGCCGTCGTCGCTGATCACCAGCGACAGGCCTTCGGGCAGGCGTTGCAGGCGTACCAGCAGATTGTGCGCCTGGGCATGGCGCAGCATGTTGGTGACCGCTTCCTGGGTAATGCGAAAGGCCGCCACGGCCATTTCTTCCGGGATGCCGGTTAGCCGTTGCTGGCATTCCAGGCTCCAGTGCACCGGGGTGTTTGCCAGGGTCTTGAGCAGATGCGCCCGCAGGCTGGCTTCCAGGCCCAGGCTGGACAATTGGCGCGGGTTGAGAATCGCGGACACGTCGCGCACCTTGGCCAGGGTTTCATTCAGGGTGTTGCACAGCACCGTGCATTGACCCTGCAGCTCGTCCGGCAGGCGGCGCTGCAGCCATTCGCTTTGCAGCTTGGCGGCGGTGAGCAATTGGCCGATATCGTCGTGCAGTTCGCGGCTGAGGCGGTGGCGTTCGTTTTCCTGTACCTGCAGCAGGCGCTCGGCAAGTTCCTGAGGTTGGAACCTGATGGCCTTGCGTGATTTCCATTGCTGCAGGCCGACCACCAGCACTATCGCCAGGTTCAGCAGCAGCACCGCCAGCGGCAGTGGGAGGGAGCGGCTGTAGGCCCACACGCTCAGCGACAGCGAGCCAAGGCACAGCACGAGGACCATGCGGCGTGCATTGCTGCGCGAAACAGACCTGGCGATAAGTGACTTGAGGCTGGCGTACATAGCGAATGGAGCCAATGAAGTTGAGTCTTCGAGCGGCGCATAGTACCACCACTATTACCGTTGGTCGCCAAGCGCATGACGTCGCCTGGCCCGTTCAGGCCAATGGCCGGGGCGGCAGTTTCGACAGGCAGGAAAGGGCGTTGCGGTGTTCAGGTGCGTGTGTATCGTCAGGGCCATTCAAGGCCAATCGATCTCTTTTTCGCTGGCACGTAAAGTTCAAATGGCGACGGTTCGCGTCGTTAACGGATATAAGCCCGGCTGCAACTCAGGCGCTGTGGTGCAAACGTTGCTGCGGTTTATAACTGAAGTTCTTCTGCGGAATCTGCAGGGAGGCGGTTGCGATCAGCGTAGTTTGTTCAGTTTCGTCCAATTGCAGTCGGCCAGTGCGAGCATCTATCAGTTCGAGTTGCCAGGCCAGTAATGTCAGGCAATCGTGCAGGGCCGCCAAGGCCTGATCATGCAGTTGCAACGGGTTTTCGGCATTGGCGATCAGGTGCTGAATGTGCCGCGAAAACTCGCTAATCCCCTGCAGGGCCAGGCTGTCGGCTTTTTCTGCGAGCGTGCTGAGACTGCTTTCCATGCAGTCGATGGCGTCACTGTCGTTGCGAATCATGTGCAGGTGGCTCAAGCACTCTTCGGACTTGGCCAGCAGTTTTTCAGCCTCCTGCTGAAACAGGGAAAGTGCAACTTGCCATTCGTTAGCGTCGTTCATCATGCAAGTCTCCACAACGCAAGGTCGGGTGGTGAGATGCCGCACTGGGTGAATGGCTTAAAACTAACGCTGAAATATGACTGAGATCTGTAGGCAGCTTCCGATATTTTGGTAGGAAGTTTATTTAAAGACGTGCCGCAGACCTGCGTGCCGAATGCAGTCGAGTTCATTCGCAGCGCTTCGGTTGCCGTCGGGTTTACGTCTGAGAGGCCTTTGGGCCGAGGGCTGGCGATGGCGAGCAAAGGCCTGACTCCATTCATGCAATGAGAATGGCGTCACATTAATGGCTATTAGATATCGCGAATATCAGGTCACGCCTGATTGCGCCTAGGGGAACCCCTTACGCGACGGAACCTCGCGTGGTTTTGAGGGTCGCGCTGCGTCGTTGGCATGCCGTATGGAGGCACCGACGAAGTAAAGCATGATATCAGTGTGACATCAATGCGTTTAAATGGCATTTTACAGGGTCAAGGTCTGGCGCCCGCCGCCGATAACCAATCTTAAGCGAACAGCACAATCCCTCAGCGCACCAGGAGCTTTCAATGGCCGGCATTCTCGACTCGGTAGATCAACGCACGCAACTGGTGGGTGAGAACCGCCTGGAGATCCTCATGTTTCGCCTGGCCGGGCGGCAACTGTTCGCGATCAACGTGTTCAAGGTGCAGGAAGTGCTGCAACTGCCCAAGCTGACCCTGATGCCCCAGCGTCATCCGTTCGTGTGCGGCGTGGTCAACCTGCGTGGTCAGACGCTGCCGGTCATCGACCTGTCCCAGGCCATCGGCATGCGTCCGCTGGTTCCGGGTCCGAACAGCACCATCATCGTCACCGAGTACAACCGCTCGGTGCAGGCATTCCTGGTGGGTGGCGTCGACCGCATCGTCAACATGAACTGGGAAGCCATCCTGCCGCCGCCGACCAGCGCCGGGCGCCAGCACTACCTCACGGCCATCAGCAAGGTCGATGACCAGTTGGTGGAAATCATCGACGTGGAAAAAGTGCTGGCCGAAATCGTGCCGTACAACGCCAAGGTTTCCCGCGAAAAACTCGAAGACCCGGTGCTCGAACGCGCCCGTGGCCGCGAAGTGCTGCTGGTGGACGACTCCAACGTCGCCCTGTCGCAACTGCGCGACACCCTGGGCCAGCTCGGCATGAAAATGCACATTGCCAGCGATGGTCTCAAGGCGCTGAACATGCTCAAGGGCTGGGCCGACAGCGGCCAGGTGATGACCGACAAACTGCTGATGATCTTCACCGACGCCGAAATGCCCGAGATGGACGGCTACCGCCTCACCACCGAGATCCGCAACGATCCGCGCCTGCGGGAGCTTTACGTGGTGCTGCACACCTCGCTGTCGGGCAGCTTCAACGACTCCATGGTGAAGAAGGTCGGCTGCGACAATTTCCTCTCCAAATTCCAGCCGGACAAGCTCGTGGATGTGGTGCGTCAACGCCTGATGCTGGACGAAGTGTCGGCTTGACCTTAGGGTGACGGCTTTGCCCCTCAGGAAAGCAGGCTCATGCTTCGTCTCAGCGCGTTGTACCGTTACCCCTTGAAGTCCGGCAGGGCGGACGCCTTGCAGCACATCGGCCTGGATAAACTCGGGCTGCAGGGGGATCGACGCTGGATGCTGGTGGACGAAGCCAGCGGGCGATTCCTCACGCAGCGGGCGGTGGCGAAAATGAGCCAGTTGTCGGCGCTGTACAATCCTGCCGGCGGCCTCACCCTGAGCTCGCCGGGCTACGCCACGCTGGACGTGGCGCTGCCCGACAGCGCGGCTGAACTGCGCGGCATCACTATCTGGCGCGACACCTTGCGCGTGCCGGATGCAGGCGACGCAGCCGCCCGCTGGGCCAGTGAATTCATCGGCAAGCCGACGCGCCTGGTGTACATGCCGCTGGAGCGTGCGCGCGCTACCGATGCCGGCTTCGGCAAGGACACCGATCAGGTGGGCTTTGCCGACGGCTACCCGCTGCTGTTGATCGGTCAGGCGTCCCTCGACGATTTATCCGCGCGCATCGGCCGCCCCATGCCAATGCTGCGTTTTCGTCCCAACCTGGTGATCGAGGGCGCCGAAGCCTTTGCCGAGGACGGCTGGAAACGCCTGCGCATCGGCGATATCGAATGTCGCGTGGTCAAGCCCTGCTCGCGCTGCATCCTCACTACCATCGACCCGCAGACCGGCGAGCGCAGCGCCGACCGCGAGCCTTTCGCAACGCTTGAAACCTATCGCAAGACCGAGAACGGCGCGATGTTCGGCCAGAATCTGGTCAACGATGGCGTCGGTGAGTTGGCGGTCGGGATGCCGGTGACAGTGCTGGAATAAAAAATGCCCGTCTCGCAGGAGACGGGCATTTTTTCAAGCCGTAACGCTTAGCCGCGGTATTCGCACAGGTAAGCGGTGTCGACGGCGACCTTGAGGTGGAACTTGCTGTTGGCCGGCACGTTGAAGCGGGTGCCGGCTGCGAAGGTTTCCCAGTCGCTGGCGTCCGGCAGCTTGACGCTCAGGGCGCCGGACACCACGTGCATGATTTCGCGCTGGGCGGTGCCGAATTCGTATTCACCCGGGGCCATGACGCCGATGGTCGCCGGACCTTCTGCGGTGCCGAAGGCGATCGACTTGACGGTGCCGTCGAAGTACTCGTTGACTTTGAACATGGGCGAATCCTCGCAAAAGGGGTCTGGAAAGGTCGGCCAGTATGCCCAACGCCGCAGTAGCTGCCTAGACCGGCAAAATCAGCGGCAGCAGGCGCGCGGTGTTGCGTGCATCCTCCAGTGCCCGGTGCTGCTGGCCAAGGAACTGCATGCCGGCCAATTGCAGGGCGCCGTTGAGCCCCAGCGGTTTGTCCAGGCGCCGGGCCTTGGCGAAGCGCTGTTTGAGGTTCACGTGCAGTGTCTGGGCGAGTGCGCTGACCAGGCCATGGCGCTGCCATTCGAGCTCCAGCTGCGCGCGATCATAGTCACCCCAGCTGGCCCAACCTTCCAGGCGCGATTGATGCTGGCCCAGCCAGCGTTCGAACAGCGGCCACACCTCGGTGATCGGCGCAGCAGCGTCGATATTCGCCTGGGTGATGTGGGTGAGCTGGCGGCAAAAGGGCGTCAGCAGTGGCCGGCGCAACGGCCGTACAAAACGCTGGAAATGATCCAGCTCGCGGCCCTGGCGGTTGACCAGGCTCGCGCCGATTTCGATGACTTCCATCTCCGTCACGGGCCAGCCGCCTTCATCCGTCGTGGCTTCAAGGTCAATAATCAGCCAATGAGGCATGGTGCAGGTTCCCGTACTGTTCCCGTCCTGATGGGGATAGAGCGTAGCCCGGGCCTGTAGTTCCGCGCTGCTTTTCGATTAAGGCCCGGACTGGGGTTTGCCCGGGCAAGCGCGGCGGGCGGTGCGCTACGCCGATGGAGACGCAAACTATTAATTTGCCAGTACAAAGTTGTCTCCGCGGACAAAAACGCCTAGCTTATCGCCATCAGAGAATCGAACGGTGTGTGCCTTGATGTTTTCGCCATGGCGGCTGGCTGCAGGACTGACTTTATGGGCACTGGGCACCGCAGGGTGGGCGCAGACCAATCCCGCGCAAGTGGTCAGGATCGGCGCCGCGCATTTCCCGCCCTACACCGTACGCCCCGAGCAGGGCGCCGACACCGGCCTGCTGCCGCAATTGATCGAAGCCCTGAATGCCACGCAGGCCGACTACCGCTTTGTGCTGGTGCCCACCTCGATCCCCCGGCGTTTTCGCGACCTTGAGCAAGGCCGGATCGACATGGCCATCTTCGAGAATCCCGACTGGGGCTGGCAGGAAATCCCCCATACCACCGTCGACATGGGCCTGGAAGATGCCGAGGTGTTCGTCGCCCAGCGACAGTCCGGGCGCGACCAGGACTATTTCGCCGACCTCAAGGGCAAGCGCCTGGCGGTGTTCAGTGGCTACCACTATGCCTTTGCCAACTTCAACCCTGACCCCAGGTTCATGGCCGAGCAGTTCAACGCGACGTTGACCTACTCCCACGACAGCAACCTGCTGATGGTCGCGCGCGGCAGGGCGGATATCGCGCTGGTGACGCGCTCCTACCTGAGTGATTTTCTGGTGCGCAATGCCGACATGGCCCGGCAATACCTGGTCTCCGAACGCGTTGACCAGGTGTATCACCACTATGCACTGCTGCGGCCGAACGCGCCGATCAGCGGGGAAGCGTTCGCCGAGTTGCTCAAGCGCCTGCGCGACAGCGGCCAGCTGTTGAAGATTTTCGAGCCGTATCGCATCGACGTGATGCCAGCGCACTGAAGCGAAAGACAAATCAAAATGTGGAAAGGGGCAAGCCCCCTTCCACATGAATGCGTGTCGTCTATCAGACCCGGCGCGCAAACGTATCGCTATGGCTGCCCGACACCTTGCGGCAATGCACCAGCGCGTCGCGGATCATGAAGTTCACCAGCGTCGGCGAAACCCCCAGTTCCTTGGCGATATCCTTTTGCGGCACGCCGTGCAGGCGGTACATCTCGAACGCGTAGCGGGTGCGCTGGGGCAGCTCCGTCAGGGCGTCGGCGATGTTTTCCAGGGTGTTGAAATTGATATGCGAGGTTTCCGGTGACGCGCCGTGAATCACCACATTCAGGCCTTCCTCTTCGGTTCCCGAATATTTGAGCTCCAGCGCCTGCTTGCGATAGTGATCGATGGCCAGGTTGCGCACGATCTGGAACAGGTAACTCAACTGGGCCTTGAACGATGACGTGATCGTCGGCGCCGATTGCAGTCGGAAGTAAGCGTCCTGCACCACATCCTCGGCCCGGGAGCGGCACCCGGTGATACGTGCTGCGATCTTCACCAGAATCAGCCGATTGTCGACAAAGGCCTGGAGAAGCGGTGAGTCGCACCGGCCTGAGAATACTTGTTCCGTCATGGAAATCACCTGGCTGCTGAATAGGTTAGGGGAGGGCTTCCTTGCTGAGGCCTCCTACACATCGGGCAACAAATTATGCTTAATGATAATGATTGTCAAATGAGAAGACGAACTAATCTTGGCCTTGCCTGTTTGCAGTGAGTCTCTCTCGCTCGCCGTCGACGACTAATTATTTGCCGGTGCCGTCCGTTCTTCTGGGTGACAGGCCCGTTGGAAAACGGCCATGGATCAGCACCCGCAGGAGGACGCAATGGGTTTGTACCGTGCACACAGCATGTCTCTGTCTGGAGTTCCGGCTCGATGAGTATGCCAACCCGACTGCGGCTGTTTTGCCTGCCTTACTCAGGCGCCAGCGCCATGGTGTATGCGCGCTGGCGTCGATCCCTGCCGGACTGGCTGCACGTGTGCCCGCTGGAATTGCCCGGCCGCGGCATGCGCATGGACGAGCCGTTGCAGCGCGACATCAAGGCTCTGGCCGCGCAGCTTGCAGAGGAAATCAGCCGCGACGTGAGCGGCCCATACGCCTTGTTTGGTCACAGCCTCGGCGGCCTGCTGGCCTTCGAACTGGCCCACGCCTTGCGCGCCCTCAACGTGCCCGCGCCGCTGGCGCTGTTTGCCTCCGGCACGGCCGGCCCTGCCACCAGGGATGTCAGCGAATACGCCGTCGAAAAGACCGACGAACAACTGATCGCCCGTCTGCGCGAACTGCAGGGCACCGCCGAAGAAGCCCTGGCCAACCCCGAATTGATGCAACTGATGCTGCCGATCCTGCGCGCCGACTTCCTGCTGTGCGGCAGTTTTGTCTACGGCCAGCGTGAGCCGCTGGGCCTGCCGATCCATGTGTTCGGCGGCAAACAGGACAGCGTGCGCGCCGACCAGTTGCTCGACTGGCAACTCGACGCCGCCAGCGGTTTTTCCCTGGACATGTTCGACGGTCACCACTTCTTTCTCATGCAGCACGAAAGCGCGGTGCTGCGCTGCCTGCGCCGCTACGCCGAAGACCACCTGGCCCGCTGGCGCAATGGTGCGGCGCGGCAGCTGGCCGCCGGCTGACAACCCCCCTATTTCCCGATTTACCGCAAGCCGATTTCAGGCAGGAACCCCATGATGGACGCCTTCGAACTTCCCCGCACCCTGGTCCAGTCCCTTCAACGCCGCGCCGCGCAGACTCCGGACCAGGTCGCCCTGCGTTTCCTCGCCGAGTCCGCCGAGCACAACGTGGTGCTCAGTTACCGTGACCTCGACCTGCGCGCGCGCACCATCGCCGCCGCCCTGCAAACCAGCGCCGCACAGGGTGATCGTGCAGTGTTGCTGTTCCCCAGCGGGCCGGACTATGTGGCGGCGTTCTTCGGCTGCCTGTACGCCGGGGTGATCGCGGTGCCGGCTTACCCGCCGGAGTCCACCCGGCGTCATCACCAGGAGCGCCTGCTGTCAATCATCAGCGATGCCGAACCGCGCCTGCTGCTGACCATCGCCAGCCTCGCCGAGGGCCTGGCGCAGATTGAAAACGCGCCGCCGATACTCAGCGTCGATACCTTGCCGGGCGCCGGCGACTGGACCGCCCCCGAGCTGCAGCCCGACGACATCGCCTTTCTGCAATACACCTCCGGCTCCACCGCACTGCCCAAGGGCGTACAGGTCAGCCACGGCAACCTGGTGGCCAACGAAGTGCTGATCCGCCGTGGCTTTGGCATCGACCTGAACCCACACGACGTGATCGTCAGCTGGCTGCCGCTGTACCACGACATGGGCCTGATCGGCGGCCTGCTGCAACCGATCTTCAGCGGCGTGCCCTGCGTGCTGATGTCGCCGGCCTACTTCCTCGGCCGGCCGTTGCGCTGGCTGGAAGCGATCAGCGAATACGGCGGCACCATCAGCGGCGGTCCGGATTTCGCCTACCGCCTGTGCAGCGAACGGGTCAGCGAGTCCGCGCTGGAGCGCCTCGACCTGAGCCGGTGGCGCGTGGCCTATTCCGGTTCCGAACCGATCCGCCTCGATACCCTGGAACGCTTCGCCGAGAAATTCGCCGCCTGCGGGTTCAGCGCCAACAACTTCTTCGCCTCCTATGGCCTGGCCGAAGCGACCCTGTTTGTCGCCGGTGGCCGCCGTGGCCAGGGCATCCCGGCGCTGCGGGTGGACGATCGGGCCCTGGCCGCCAACCGTGCCGAACCGGGGCAGGGCAGCGCGATCATGAGCTGCGGCACCGGTCAGCCTGACCACGCTGTGCTGATCGCCGACCCGCATACCCTGAGCGAACGGGCGGACAACCACGTCGGCGAACTCTGGGCCAGCGGCCCGAGCATCGCCCACGGCTACTGGCGCAACCCTGAAGCCACCGCCAACACTTTCGTGCAGCACGCTGGCCGCACCTGGCTGCGCACCGGTGACCTGGCATTCATCCGCGACGGCGAGGTGTACATCACCGGTCGTCTGAAGGACCTGCTGATCGTGCGCGGCCACAACCTGTATCCGCAGGACATCGAACGGACCATCGAGCGCGAAGTGGAAGTGGTGCGCAAGGGCCGGGTTGCCGCGTTTGCGGTAAACGACCAGGGCCTGGAAGGTATCGGCATCGCCGCCGAAATCAGCCGCAGCGTGCAGAAGATTCTGCCGCCCGAAGCGCTGATCAAAGCCATTCGCCAGGCCGTGGCCGAGGCGTATCAACAGGCGCCGAGCGTGGTGGTGCTGCTCAATCCGGGTGCGCTGCCCAAGACCTCCAGCGGCAAAGTGCAGCGCGCCGCCTGCGCGCTTCGTCACGCCGATGGCAGCCTCGACAGCTACGCGCAGTTCCCCGGCCTGCACGTGCAGGCCGGTGATGCGGTGCTGGAATCCAACCTGCAACACCAGATCGCCGCGATCTGGTGCGAGCAACTGCAGGTCAACGAGGTCGCTGCCGACGATCACTTCTTCCTGCTCGGCGGCAACTCCATCACCGCCACCCAGGTGGTCGCGCGGCTGCGTGAAAGCCTGGGGCTGGAGCTGAACCTGCGCCTGTTGTTCGAAGCGCCCACCCTGCAAGCTTTTGCCGCCAGCGTCGCCCGTTTGCAGCTGGACGGCGGCGTCGCCGAAGGCGCGATTCAGGCCCTGCCGCGTGAGGTCGAACTGCCGCAATCCCTGGCGCAGAACCGTCTGTGGATCACCTGGCAGTTGGAGCCTGACAGCAGCGCCTACACCATCCCCGGCGCGCTGCGTTTGCGCGGCGAGCTGGATGAAGACGCCGTGCGCGCAAGCTTCCAGTACCTGGTGCAGCGCCACGAAGCGCTGCGCACGCGCTTCTACGAGCGCGACGGCCAGGCCTTTCAGCGCATTGAGGCGAGCGTGGCGTTCGAGCTGCACGTCATCGACCTCAGCGACCTGCCCGCCCATGAGCGTGACGCCCGCGCGCAGCAGATTCGCGAGGAGCAGGCGCATACCCGGTTCGATCTCGAAAAGGGGCCGCTGCTGTGGGTGACCCTGGTGCGTCTGAACGATGAAGAGCACCACTTGCTGGTGACCCTGCACCACATCATCGCCGACGGTTGGTCGCTGAATATCCTTATTGATGAATTCTCGCGCCTCTACGCCGCCGCCGCCCAGGGCCAGCCTCTGGAGCTGCCGCCGCTGACCCAGCGATACGCCGATTACGGCAGCTGGCAGCGCCAATGGTTGGCCGAAGGCGCAGGCCAGCGGCAACTGGCGTACTGGAAGGCTCGGCTTGGTGATGAGCATCCGGCCCTGAGCCTGACCACCGACCACCCACGCTCGGCCCATCACCGTCACAGTGCCTCGCGCCACAGCGTGCGCCTGAGCGCCGACCTCAGCGACGCGGTGCGTAAAGCGGCCCAGGCCCATGAGTCGACGCCGTTCATGCTATTGCTCGCCGCATTCCAGACGTTGCTCCATCGCTACAGCGGCCAGCGCGATATCCGAATCGGCGTACCCAGCGCCAACCGTCCGCGCCAGGAAACCCAGGGGCTGATCGGCTTCTTCATCAACACGCTGGTGCTGCGTGCCGAGCTGGACGGGCGCCTGCCATTCAATGAGCTGCTGGCGGCGACCCGCCAGGCCGCCCTCGGCGCTCAGGCCCATCAGGACCTGCCCTTCGAGCAATTGCTGGAAGCCTTCCCCCAGGCCCGCGAACAGGGCCTGTTCCAGGTCATGTTCAACCACCAGCAACGTGATCTCGGTGCGTTGCGCCGCCTGCCCGGCATGCTCGCCGATGAGCTGCCATGGCACAGCCGCGAAGCCAAGTTCGACCTGCAGCTGCACAGCGAAGAAGACCGCAATGGGCGCCTGAGCCTGGCGTTCGACTACGCCGATGAGCTGTTCGATGGCGCAACCATCCAGCGCCTCGCCGAACACTACCTCACGCTGCTGCAAGCCGCCTGCACGCAGCCACAACAGGCGATCGGCGATTTGCCGCTGATGCTTCAGGACGAGCAGCGCCACTGGAGCGCCGCGCCCTGTGCGCCTGCCACCCAGTGGCTGCCCGAGTTGCTCAATCAGCACACCTCGCACGCTACCGCGCTGGTCTGGGAGCACGGCAGCCTGAGCTTTGCCCAACTGCACACCCAGGCCAACCGCCTGGCCCATTACCTGCGCGACAAAGGCGTCGGCCCGGACGTGTGCGTGGCCATCGCCGCCGAGCGCTCGCCGCAGCTGCTGGTCGGCCTGCTGGCGATCATCAAGGCTGGCGGCGCCTACGTGCCGCTCGACCCGGATTACCCGGCCGAGCGCCTGGCCTACATGCTGCATGACAGCGGCGTGCACCTGCTGCTCACCCAGACCTCACTGCTGGCGCAACTGCCCAGCGCCGAAGGGGTGTGCGTCATCGCCATGGACAGCCTGCACCTGGACAGCTGGCCAACCCAGCCGCCCGGCCTGCACCTGCACGGCGACAATCTCGCTTACGTGATCTACACCTCCGGCTCCACCGGCCAGCCCAAGGGCGTGGGCAATACCCATGCGGCCCTGGCCGAGCGTTTGCAGTGGATGCAGGCCACCTATCAGCTCAACGCCACTGACGTGCTGATGCAAAAGGCGCCGATCAGTTTCGACGTGTCGGTGTGGGAATGCTTCTGGCCATTGATCACCGGGTGCCGTCTGGTGCTGGCAGGGCCCGGCGAGCATCGCGATCCTCATCGCATCGCGCAGTTGGTGCAGGCACATGGCGTGACCACGCTGCACTTCGTGCCGCCACTGTTGCAGGTGTTTATCGACGAACCGCTGGCGGCCGAGTGCACCAGCCTGCGTCGCCTGTTCTCGGGCGGCGAAGCCTTGCCCGCCGAGTTGCGCAACCGCGTGCTGGCGCAATTGCCGGCGGTGCAGTTGCACAACCGCTATGGCCCGACGGAAACCGCGATCAACGTCACTCACTGGCATTGCGCGGTGGCCGATGGCGAGCGCTCGCCGATTGGCCGGCCGCTGGGCAACGTGATCTGTCGGGTAGTGGACGCGCAGCTCAACCCGCTGCCGGCCGGCGTGCCGGGTGAGCTGTGCATCGGCGGCAGCGGCCTGGCCCGGGGTTACCTGGGCCGTGCCGGGCTGACCGCCGAACGCTTTGTCGCCGACCCGCTGGGCGAGGCAGGCACGCGCCTGTACCGCACCGGTGACCGCGCGCGCTGGAGCACTGACGGCGTGCTCGAATACCTCGGCCGTCTGGATCAGCAAGTGAAGCTGCGCGGGTTTCGCGTGGAGCCGGAAGAAATCCAGGCGCGCCTGCTCGCCCAGGCCGGTGTCGCCCAGGCCGTGGTGCTGGTGCGCGATGCGCAGTTGATCGGCTACTACACCGGCCATGCCGAGCTGGACGCTCATACGCTGAAAACCGCCCTGGCTGCCGAGCTGCCGGAGTACATGGTGCCTGCCGTGCTGATGCGCCTGGACGCAATGCCCCTGAGCCCCAGCGGCAAACTCGACCGCCGCGCATTGCCGGAGCCGGTGTGGCACTCCCGCGAACACGTCGAGCCGCAATCAGCGTTGCAGCAGCAAATCGCCGCGATCTGGCGCGACGTGCTCGGCCTGCCGCGCATCGGCCTGCACGACGACTTTTTCGCCCTCGGCGGCCACTCGTTGCTGGCCACGCAAATCATCTCGCGCACCCGCCAGGCCTGCGACGTCGAACTGCCATTGCGCACCCTGTTCGACGCCAGCGAGCTGGGCGCCTTTGCCGCGCAGGTTGCGCGGATCCAGGGCGCCGGCCAGCGCAATCAGCAAACCGCCATCGCCCTGGTCGACCGCAGCCAGAAAGTGCCGCTGTCCTACTCCCAGCAGCGCATGTGGTTCCTCTGGCAAATGGAGCCCGACAGCCCGGCCTACAATGTCGGCGGCATGGCGCGCCTGCGCGGCGTGCTGGATGTGGGACGGTTCGAGGCGGCGTTGCAGGCCTTGATCATGCGCCACGAAACCCTGCGCACCACGTTCCCGAGCGTCGATGGCGTGGCGTATCAGCGGGTCGCGGCGCAAACCGGCTTGCGCATGGACTGGCAGGATGCCTCGGCGCTGAACGAAACCGAGCGCCAGCAACGCATCCAGCAACTGGCCGATCACGAAGCCCACACCCCCTTCAACCTGGAAACCGGGCCGTTGCTGCGCGCTTGCCTGGTCAAGGCCGCCGAGCAGGAACACTACCTGGTGCTGACCCTGCACCACATCGTCACTGAAGGCTGGGCCATGGACATCTTTGCCCGTGAGCTGAGCGCCCTGTACGAAGCCTTTATCGACGAGCGCGACTCGCCGCTGGCGCCGCTGCCCGTGCAATACCTGGACTACAGCGTGTGGCAACGCCAGTGGATGGAAGCCGGCGAGCGTCAGCGCCAGCTCGATTACTGGACCGCGCAACTCGGCCATGAGCATCCGTTGCTGGAGCTGCCCGGCGACCGTCCACGGCCGTCCGTGCAGAGCCATCGTGGCGAGTTGTATCGCTTTGATCTGAGCGATGATCTGGCGGCGCGCGTGCGTGCGTTCAACGCCAAACGCGGCCTCACGCTGTTCATGACCATGACCGCGACGCTGGCCGTGTTGCTTTACCGCTACAGCGGCCAGACCGACCTGCGCATCGGCGCGCCGGTGGCCAACCGCATTCGCCCGGAAAGCGAAGGGCTGATCGGCGCGTTCCTCAACACCCAGGTGCTGCGCTGCCGGCTCAACGGGCAGATGAGCGTCGGCGAGCTGTTCGAGCAGGTGCGCCATACGGTGATCGAGGGCCAGTCCCACCAGGACCTGCCGTTCGACCACCTGGTTGAAGCCCTGCAACCGCCACGCAGCGCGGCGTACAACCCGCTGTTCCAAGTGATGTGCAACGTGCAGCGCTGGGAATTCCAGCAAAGCCGCCAGTTGGCCGGCATGAGCGTCGAGTACCTGGCCAACGATGCGCGCGCCACCAAGTTCGACCTCAATCTGGAAGTCACCGACCTCGACCATCGCCTGGGTTGCTGCCTGACCTACAGCACCGACCTGTTCGATGAACCACGCATTGCACGCATGGCCGCGCATTGGCGCAACCTGCTCGAAGCGCTGATCGCCGATCCGCAGCAGCGCCTCAGCGAATTGCCGTTGCTCACCGCGGTAGAGCAGCGTGCATTGCAGGACAGCCTCGGGGTTGAAGCCGGCGAGCACCGTCTCGACCAGTGCCTCCAGCAGCTGTTCAGCCAGCAGGCGCGTCAGCGTGCCGACGCACCGGCGCTGACCTTTGCCGGTGAAACCCTGACCTACGCAGAACTCGATGCGCGCGCCAATCGCCTGGCCTGGGTACTGCGCGAGCGCGGCGTGGGCCCGCAGGTGCGAGTGGGCCTGGCGTTGCCGCGCTCACTGGAAATGGTCATCGGCTTGCTGGCGATCCTCAAGGCTGGCGGCGCTTACGTGCCGCTGGACCCGGAGTATCCGCTGGACCGTTTGCACTACATGATCGAAGACAGCGGCATCGGCCTGTTGCTCAGCGATGCGGCGATGTTCGAAGCCCTTGGCCCATTGCCGGCGACGGTGGCCTGCTGGTGCCTGGAAGATGACCTGCCGGCGCTGGCGAACTACCCGGCCGATGAGCTGCCGTTTATCAGCCTGGCGCAACACCAGGCGTACCTGATCTACACCTCGGGCTCCACCGGCAAACCCAAGGGCGTGGTGGTGTCCCACGGTGAAATCGCCATGCATTGCCAGGCAGTGATCGAGCGTTTCGGTATGCGTGCGGACGACTGCGAGCTGCATTTTTATTCGATCAACTTCGACGCCGCCACCGAGCGTTTGCTGGTGCCGCTGCTCAGCGGCGCGCAGGTGGTATTGCGCGCCCAGGGGCAGTGGGATGCCGAGGAAATCTGCGCGCTGATCCGTACCCATCGCATCAATATTCTCGGCTTTACCCCCAGCTACGGCAGCCAGCTGGCGCAATGGCTGGCCACGCAGCAGCAGACGTTGCCGGTGCGCATGTGCATCACCGGTGGCGAAGCGCTGACTGGTGAACACCTGCAGCGCATTCGTGCCGCGTTCCAGCCGCAGGTGTTTTTCAATGCCTATGGCCCGACCGAAACCGTGGTGATGCCGCTCGCCAGCCTGGCGCCGGAGCAACTGGAGGAGGGTGCTGCCAGCGTACCGATCGGCAGCCTTATCGGCGCGCGCGTCGCCTATATTCTCGACGCCGACCTGGCGCTGGTGCCGCAAGGCGCAACCGGCGAGCTGTACGTCGGCGGTGCCGGTCTGGCCCAGGGGTATCACCAACGGCCGGGCATGACGGCGGAGCGTTTTGTCGCGAACCCGTTTGCCCGCAAGGGCGGTCGCCTTTACCGCACCGGCGACCTGGTGCGCCAGCGTGCCGACGGACTGGTCGAGTACCTGGGCCGCATCGACCATCAGGTAAAGATTCGTGGCTTTCGCATCGAGCTGGGCGAGATCGAAACCCGCCTGCTCGAACACCCGGCCGTGCGTGAAGCGGTGGTGCTGGCGCTGGATGCGCCGAGCGGCAAACAGCTGGTCGCTTATTGGGTCAGCGATGCGCAGCACGGCGCGTTGCGCGATGCGCTGAAGGCGCACCTCAAGGCGCAGTTACCGGACTACATGGTGCCTGCGCACCTGATTGTGCTCGACAGCATGCCGCTCACCGCCAACGGCAAACTCGACCGCCGCGCCTTGCCGCAGCCCGATCCCGAAGCGAATCGCCAACAGTACGTGGCGCCACGCACCGCACTGGAAAGCACCCTGGCCACCATTTGGTGCGCGGTGTTGAACGTGCAACAGGTTGGCCTCGACGATAACTTTTTTGAACTGGGCGGCGATTCGATCCTGTCGATCCAGGTGGTCAGCCGCGCGCGTCAGGCCGGAATTCACTTCAGCCCGCGCGATTTGTTCCAGCACCAGACCGTGCACGCCCTGGCCGCCGTCGCCACGCGTGCCGAGCAGGTAGTGGCCGAGCAAGGGTTGCTCACGGGCGCCTCGGCGCTCACGCCAATCCAGCACTGGTTCTTCGACACCGACATCCCGGCGCGCGAGCACTGGAACCAGGCGTTGCTGCTCAAGCCGCTGCAATTGCTCGACCCTCATCGCCTGGAGCAGGCGTTGCTGGCGGTCCTGGAACATCACGATGCACTGCGCCTGAGCTTCACCCGGCGCGATGCGCAGTGGCACGCCGAACACCTGGGCGTGCCGCACGGTGGCGTGCTGATGCAGGCGCAGGTGCAGGACATGGCGCATTGCGTCGCACTGTTCACCGAAACCCAGCGCAGCCTCGATCTGCAACATGGCCCGCTGCTGCGCGCGTTGTTGGTCGACGGTCCCGAGGGGCAGCAACGGCTGCTGATCGCGATCCATCACCTGGTGGTGGATGGCGTGTCGTGGCGCGTGTTGCTCGAAGACCTGCAGAACGTTTATCGCCAACTGAGCGAAGGCCGCTCCGTCAGCCTGCCGGCCAAGACCAGCGCGCTGCGCGAGTGGGCGGCACGCTTGCAGGCGTATGCCCATAGCGAATCCCTGCGTGAAGAGTTGAGCCTGTGGCAACGTCAGTTGGCCGGGCCTGCCTCGCTGTTGCCGGTGGCGCGACCACAGGGCGCGTTGCGCAACCGCGATGCCGAGACGGTCAGCGTGCGCCTGGATGCCGAGCGCACCCGCCAGTTGTTGCAGCAGGCGCCGAGCGCCTACCGCACCCAGGTCAACGATCTGCTGCTGACCGCCCTGGCGCGGGTGGTGTGTCGCTGGAGCGGCCACGACTCGGCCGTGATCCAACTGGAAGGCCACGGCCGCGAAGCGCTGTTCGATGACATCGACCTGACCCGCAGCGTTGGCTGGTTCACCAGCGCCTATCCGGTGCGCCTGACGCCGGCGGCTGCGCAGGGCGATTCGATCAAGGCGATCAAGGAGCAACTGCGCGGCGTGCCGCACAAAGGCCTGGGCTACGGCGTACTGCGTTACCTGGCCGACGACCTGTGCCAACAGACCCTGGCGGCGCTGCCGGATGCGCCCATTACCTTCAACTACCTCGGCCAGTTCGACCAGAGCTTTGGCAGCGACGCGCTGTTCCATCCGCTGAATGAGTCGGCCGGCCTGGCGCACGACCCGGACGCGCCGCTGCCCAATGAGCTGAGCGTCGACAGCCAGGTGTACGGCGGCGAACTGGTGCTGCGCTGGACCTTCAGCCGCGAACGCCATGAGCCGCAGACCATTCGCGCGCTGGCCGACGGGTATCTGGCCGAGCTGCAAGGCCTGATCGCCCATTGCCTGGAAGACGAAGCTTTTGGCCTCACGCCGTCCGACTTCCCCCTGGCGCACCTGAACCAGGGGCAGCTCGACAGCCTGCCGGTGGCGGCGAACCGGATCGAAGACGTCTACCCGCTGACGCCGATGCAGGAAGGCCTGCTGCTGCACACCCTGCTCGAACCGGGCACCGGCCTGTATTACATGCAGGACCGCTACCGCATCGACAGCGTGCTCGACCCCGAGCGTTTCGCCCAGGCCTGGCAAGCGGTGATCGCACGCCACGAGGCCCTGCGTGCGTCGTTCTGCTGGAACGTCGGCGAAGACATGCTGCAAGTGATCCACAAACCCGGCAACACGCCGATCGAGTATCTGGACTGGAGCGGCGACCGCGAAGACCAGCACGAGCCGCGCCTGCAAGCGTTGCTCAAGCAGGAGCGCGAAGCCGGGTTCGATCTGCTCAACCAGGCGCCGTTCCACCTGCGCCTGATCCGTGTGGGCCAAGCGCGCTACTGGTTCATGATGAGCAACCACCACATCCTCATCGATGCCTGGTGCCGTTCGCTGCTGATGAACGACTTCTTCGAGATCTACCTCGCCCTCGGCGAAGGCCGCGCGGCGCAACTGGCCACGCCGCCACGTTACCGTGACTACATCGCCTGGCTGCAACGCCAGGACCTCAACGAAGCGCGCCAGTGGTGGCAGCGCAACCTGCAGGGTTTCGAGCGCACCACGCCGATCCCCAGCGACCGGCCGTTCCTGCGCGAACATGCAGGCCACAGCGGCGGCATGCTGGTGGGCGACTGCTACACCCGACTGGATGCCCGTGACGGCGCGCAACTGCGCGAACTGGCCCAGGCCCATCAACTGACCGTCAATACCTTTGCCCAGGCGGCGTGGGCCCTGGTATTGCGGCGTGTGAGCGGCGAGCGTGACGTGCTGTTCGGCGTCACCGTGGCCGGGCGCCCGGTGGACATGCCCGAGATGCAACGCACTGTTGGCCTGTTCATCAATAGCATCGCGCTGCGGGTGAAACTGCCCGAGGACGACCAGCCCTGCAGCGTGCGCCAGTGGTTGAGCGACCTGCTCGACAGCAACATGCAACTGCGCGAGTACGAATACCTGCCGTTGGTGACGATCCAGGAACACAGCGAACTGCCCAAGGGCCAGCCGCTGTTCGACAGCCTGTTCGTGTTCGAAAACGCCCCGGTGGACACCTCGGTGCTGGACCGCGCGCAGAGCCTGAACGCCACCTCGGATTCCGGCCGCACCCACACCAATTTCCCGCTGACGGCGGTGTGCTATCCAGGCGATGACCTCGGTTTGCACCTGTCCTACGACCAGCGTTACTTCGATGAAACCACCGTGCAAGGCATGCTCGGTGAGTTCAAACGCCTGCTGCTGGCGCTGATGCAGGGCTTTCACGGCGACATGACCGACCTGCCGCTGATCGGCGAGCAGGAGCGTGCTTTCCTGGTGGAGGGCTGTAACCAGAGCGCACAGGATTACCCGCTGGCGCGCAGCTACGTTGAGCTGTTCGAAGAACAGGTGGCGCAGCATCCGCAGCGCATTGCCGCCAGTTGCCTGGACCAGCGATGGACCTATGAGGCACTGAACCGCCGCAGCAACGGCCTGGGCCATGCGTTGATCAGCGCGGGTGTCGGCGTGGATCAACCGGTGGCATTGCTGGCCGAGCGCAACCTCGACCTGCTGGGCATGATCATCGGCAGCTTCAAGGCCGGTGCCGGTTACCTGCCGCTGGACCCGGGCCTGCCTGCTCAGCGGCTGAGCCGCATCCTCGCGCTGAGCCGCACGCCGTTACTGGTGTGCAGTGAAGCGTGTCGCGAACAGGCCATCGAGTTACTCGATGGCACCGATTGCCAGTTGCTGGTGTGGGAGGAGGTGCCGGCCCGTGGTGAAAATCCTGGCATCTACAGCGCACCGGATAACCTCGCCTACGTGATCTACACCTCGGGCTCCACCGGCCAGCCCAAAGGCGTGATGGTCGAACAGCGTGGCATGCTCAATAACCAGTTGAGCAAGGTGCCGTACCTGGACCTGTCGCCAGCGGATGTCATCGCGCAGACCGCCTCGCAAAGCTTTGATATTTCCGTGTGGCAATTTCTCGCGGCGCCGCTGTTCGGCGCGCGTGTGGATATCGTGCCGAATGCCATCGCCCATGATCCCCAGGGCTTGCTCGAACATGTGCAGGCCCAAGGCATTACCGTGCTGGAAAGCGTGCCGTCGCTGATCCAGGGCATGCTGGCCCAGGAACGCGTCAGCCTGGACGGGCTGCGCTGGATGCTGCCGACGGGTGAAGCGATGCCGCCGGAGCTGGCGCATCAATGGCTGCAACGCTATCCGCAGATTGGCCTGGTGAATGCCTACGGCCCGGCTGAATGCTCGGACGACGTGGCGTTCTTCCGCGTCGACCTGGCCTCGACACGCGGCACGTACCTGCCGATTGGCACGCCGACCGACAACAACCGTTTGTACCTGTTGGACGGTGCGCTGGACCTGGTGCCGCAAGGCACCGTGGGCGAGTTGTGTGTGGCCGGCACCGGTGTGGGCCGTGGCTATGTCAGCGATCCGTTGCGCACCGCCCAGGCGTTTGTGCCCAACCCGTTCGGCGCGGCGGGCGAGCGTCTCTATCGCACCGGTGACCTTGCCCGTCGCCGCAGCGATGGTGTGCTGGAATACGTGGGACGTATCGACCATCAGGTGAAGATTCGCGGTTACCGTATCGAGCTGGGTGAAATCGAAGCGCGTCTGCACGAGCAACCCGAAGTGCGCGACGCGGCGGTGGGCGTGCAGGAGGGCGTCAACGGCAAACACCTGGTGGGCTACCTGGTGGCCGCCGACGCGGCGCTTGACCCCGGCGAACGCCTGGATCGCATCAAGCAACGCCTGCGCGCCGAGCTGCCGGAATACATGGTGCCGCTGCACTGGCTCTGGCTTGACCGCCTGCCGCTGAACGCCAATGGCAAGCTCGACCGCAACGCGCTGCCGGCCCTGGAGATCGGCCAGTTGCATAGCCACCACTACCTGGCGCCGCGCACTGCGCTGGAAGAGGCATTGGCCGCCATCTGGGCCGAGGTGCTCAAGGTTGAGCGAGTAGGGGTGCAGGACAACTTCTTCGAACTGGGCGGCCACTCGTTGCTCGCCACACAGATCGCCTCGCGGGTGCAGAAAACCCTGCAACGCGACGTGCCGCTGCGGGCGATGTTCGAGTGCAGTACGGTGGCGGAGCTGGCCGAGTATATCGAGGGGTTGGCGGGCAATGAGATCAGCGTGGAGAAGGTGGGCAGGTTGAGTGATTTGATGGCCGAGTTGGAGGGGCTTTAACCGCTTCTGTCTGTTCTGGCCTCATCGCAGGCCAGCCAGCTCTTACATTTGATGTGTGAATACAGTCAAGTGTGGGAGCTGGCTGGCTCCCGATAGCGTCAGCCCGGACGCCGCCTATTTGGGCCCAAGTATCTTCGCCAACTTGTCCGGCGACGGGGCGCCTTGCTGTTGTTGCAGGCCGCCTTTGTCATCCAGGTAGAAAATCGCCGGCGTCGCCGATAACTCCAGCTCTTCCATCAACTTCATGTTGGCGTCGAGCTTGGCCTCGATAATGGCCGGGATCTTGTCCAGCGCCTGCAACTTGCTGGCCTTGCCGGCAGCCTCGTGTTCCTCCAAGGCTTTTTGCGGATCCTTGGCGGCGAACAGGGCCGCGGATTTTCCGGGGCTGTCCTCGCGAATAATCCCGACCATGATGTGGCGCAACTGCACCTTGCCGGCGTTTACCCACGGGCGTGCCTGCTCCCAGAACATGTTGCAGTACGGGCAGTTGGGGTCGCTGAACAGGTAAACGGTGCGCGGCGCGTTTTTATCGCCATCCTGGATCCAGCTGCTTTTTTCCATCTTGGCCCAGACTTCCTTGGCCATCGGCGCGTACACCAGTTTTTCCAGGGGCGCGCTGCTCAGGTCATTGCCCTGTGCGTCGTACAGGTTGCCGGCGAGCACGCTGTTGCCGTCGGCGGTCAGGTACAGGGCCATCCCGCGGTTCTGGTATTGCGCGGCGTAGCCGGTCAGGCCGCTGGGGGCGTCGAACTTGCCGAGGATCTTTGCGCCTTTGGCTTCAATCTGTTTGATCGGGGCCGGCCAGTCTTCGGCCTGGGCCAGGGTGGCCGCGAGCGTCAGCGGCAGCAGGGTCAGCAGGTAGCGGAGGCTTGGCATGTCGGTTTCCTTTGCGGTGCAGTGTCGAAGGGTTCCATGGCGCGGGCCAGGCTGGCTTGGGACAACTCGCCCAGGTGGCTGTTGATCAGGCGCCCATCGGCTTGGTAGAACAAGGTGGTCGGCAAGGCCATGGAGCCCACGGCCTGGCCGAGACGGCCGCTGGCATCGAACAGCACGTTATCGAGGGTCAGGCCCTGGGTGGCCAGGAAGGTGCTGACGCTTTGCATGCTTTCGGCCTGGTTGACGAACAGGAACGTCACGTCGGGCCGTTGGTGTTGCGCGCGTTCCAGCACCGGCATTTCGCGACGGCACGGCGGGCACCAGGTGGCCCACAGGTTGATCACCAGCGGGCCGCCTTTGTAATCGGCAAGTTGCACCTCCTGGCCATCGGCAGTGCGCAGGGTGATCGAGGGCAGTTGCGAACCCTTGTCGTAGAGGTTCAGCGACAGGCTGGTAATGCCCCAGAACAACAGCCCGGTGATGACGCCCGCGCTCAGCGGCTTGCGCAGGGCCGGGCGGCGCCAGCCGTAGGCGAGGGCGGCAAGCACCAGCGCGATGATGCCGGGCCAGGCGAGAAAACCGCCGTCGCGCAGGTCGACCATCTGCAGCCAGTCGTTGCGATAGTCACTCCAGTACATCAGCACGAAGCTCACCCGCGCCGCGAGCATGCCCAGCAGAAACAGGCTGAACAGCACCGACTCGGGGTTCTCACCGCCACGCTTGGCCACACGCCAGCCCACCAGGGTGGCGAGAATCAGCGCGCTGATCAGCAGGATGTGATTCAGCGCGATGGCGAAGGTGCCGATGGTCAGGGTCAGCATCAGCGGGCGTCCCGGGTCTGAGTCCAGCGTTGCAGGAAGGCGTCGGCGTCGACTTCACCGGTGATGCGCCGGGCGCGGCGCTCTTCACCGTCGGGGCCGATCCACACGAAGCTTGGCGGCCCCGGCACCTTGTAGCGGCCGAGCAGTTCGCGGCTGGCGGCGTTGTCGGCGGTGACGTCCAGGCGCAGCAGGCGCACGTCCTTGAGGGCCTGCATCACCTCGGCGTTGCCGAACACCTGTTTTTCCATGATCTTGCACGACACGCACCAGTCGGCGTAGTAGTCCACCAGCACCCACTGGCCCTGGGCCCTGGCGCTGTCGAGCTGATTTTGCAGGGCGACCGGGTCGTTGATCGTGGTGAAGGCGTCGTGTGCCTCGGCGGTAGCGGCGCGCGAGCCGCTGTAGACGCTCAACGGTTGCCACAGGTCGTCGCTGCCACCGGCTGCACCCACCACCAGTACCGCACCCCACAGGCCCAGCACCACGGAGCCGGCGCCAAATACCTTGGCGGCCAGACCGTATTCACGGGCCAGGCCCCAGCCGCAGTAGGCCATCACCAGCGCCAGTGCGCCCCACAGGCCAAGCCACAGGCTGTCGCCGACCACTGGGCGAATCATCAGCACGGCCGTGCCCAGAAACAGGAAACCGAAGATGCCCTTGAGCACGTTCATCCAGGTGCCCGGCTTGGGCAGGAAGCGGTTGCCCACGGTCACCAGCAGCAACAGCGGCACACCGATGCCGATGCCCATGGCGAACAGGATCAGACCGCCATGCAGCGCATTGCCGCTCTGGGCGATATAGAGCAGCGCGCCGGCCAGTGGCGCGGTCATGCACGGGCCCACCAGCAGCCCGGACAAGGCGCCGAGGATGCCGGCGCCCACCAGGCTGCCACCGCTTTGCTGGCGGCTGGCGTTGTCCAGGCGGTCACGCAGGAAGGTCGGCAATTGCAGTTCAAAGAAGCCGAACATCGGCAAAGCGAGGATCACAAACAGGGCGGCGAAACTGCCGAGGATCCACGGGGTTTGCAACAACGCGGCGAGGTTGGCGCCGGCGAGTGCGGCCAGCACGCCCAGCGCGGCATACACCAGCGCCATGCACACCACGTAGCTGCCGGCCAGGGCCAGGCCACGACGTGGGCTGGCGCCACTGCCCACCACCAGCCCGGCAAGAATCGGCAGCATCGGCAATGAACACGGGGCAAACGCCAGCAACAGGCCCAGGCCGAAGAACGCCAGCACACTCCAGCCCAGGCTGCGCTCTTGCAGGCCGCTGGCCAGGCTCTGATCCTGAGCCTGGGCGGTGGCAGCTACGGCCGGGTTGCCGCCCAGGTCGACGGTGATCGATTGCGGCGGGTAGCACAGGCCCGCATCGGCGCAGCCCTGCCAGCCGAGCTTGAGCTGGCCGGTGGCACCGGCGGGGATCTTCACTTCCAGGCCCTGGCGATACACCTCCTGCTCGCCGAAGAACTCGTCGCTATGGGCTTCGCCCTTGGGCAGCGTCGGCTTTTCGGCGAGGCCTTCGAACTTCATGCGTTGCTGGTACAGGTAATAACCGTCGGCAATCTGCCAATACAGCTGGGTCTCGCCACTTTCCAGGCGCTCGGAAGTAAAGGTGAACGCCTTGCCCACCGGGAGGAAATCGGGTTTGGTGTCGAAAGGGTTGCCAGGCGAGGCCTGGGCCAATCCCGCAAGCATTACCAGCAAAAAGGTAAACAGATGCCGCATGGTCAAGCCTTAATCCCGTACAAGTTGAGGCACACAATGTGTGGCGTTGATTAACCGATGATTAACCGGGCGCTATTCTAGAGTGTACGGATCAGCGGGTGTTGCCAACATTGGCGGCATAATGCGCGCTTAATCCCTGCATTCTCTAATCACGCCATCTTTCATGAAGGGTTCAGCATGCACGTACTGGTCTGTGAAGACGATGAACTGATCGCCAGCGGCATTGTGGCCGGTCTCACCGCCCAGGGCTTCACCGTGGAGCGCGTGGCGAGCGCCGGCGCGGCGCGGGCGATGCTCAAGGCAGCAGCGTTCGACATCATGGTGCTCGACCTTGGCCTGCCCGACGAAGACGGTCTCAAGCTGCTGCAGCAACAGCGCAGCCAGGGCCTGGAAATCCCGGTGCTGATCCTCACCGCACGGGATTCGGTGACCAACCGTGTCGACGGCCTGCAAGCGGGTGCCGACGACTACCTGCTCAAACCTTTCGACCTGCGTGAACTCGCCGCCCGCCTGCAAACCCTGCTGCGCCGGGTGGCGGGGCGCAGCGTCAACCTGATCGAACATGGCCGCCTGGCCTACGACCCCAGCAGCCGCGAGACTTTCCTTGGCGGCCAGCCGGTGGACCTGTCGCGCCGCGAGCAGGCGTTGTTGCAGGCCCTGCTGCACAACAAGGGCCGGGTGCTTTCCAGCGAACAGCTCAAGGACAGCGTCTACGGTTTCAGCGACGAGCTGGAGAGCAACGCGCTCAATGTGCATATCCATCACCTGCGGCGCAAATTGGGCAATGGCATCGTCGAAACAGTGCGTGGCCTTGGCTATCGTTTGGGCGCTGCCGATGAAGGTCGCCCTGATGAGGGAGAGAAGGTTTCGTGAAAAGCCTGCGCCTGCGCCTGACGTTCAAGCTGGGCGCCGCTTTTGTGTTGATCTGGGCGCTGGCGGCGACCTGGATGCTCAACGACCTGCGTAACCAGATGATGTTTTCCCTCGACCAGCGTCTGGTCGCATCGGCGCGCATGGTGGCGGGGCTGACCGAGCAGATGCCGGGCCTGGCCAGTGTCAGTGGCGGCGCGCGTTTCAGCGCCGAACACCTGCATGTGCCCGGTGGCATGGCCTGTCAGGTCAGCTCCTTGCGCGGGGAAGTCCTCGCGCGCAGCCACACCACCCCGGACGAGGGCCTGGAGTCGCACCAGAGCGGCTTTCGTGACCAGATGATCGACGGCGTGGCCTGGCGCAGTTTTACCCTCAGCCGTGGCGACCTGTTGATCACCACCGCCGACCGCCATGCGGAGCGCGAAGCGTTGAACACGTCGATCCTGCTGGCGGCCTCGGTGCCGGTGGGTGCGGCGATGCTGGGGTGTCTGTGCCTGTTATGGCTGGGCATCGGCCAGAGCCTGCTGCCGCTCAATCGTATGCGTGATGCCTTGATGCGGCGCAGTGCCGACTCCCTCGAGCCGTTGCAGATTCACCCGTTGCCCAGCGAACTCAAACCGCTGCTCGACACGCAGAACCAACTGTTGCAGCGTATTGCCAAGACCATCGAGCGTGAGCGCCGCCTCACCGGCGACGCCGCCCACGAGCTGCGCAGCCCGCTGACGGCGATCAAGACCCACCTGCAAGTGGCCCGCATGACCGATGGTGCGGCCCGCGACCAGTCGCTGGCCCATGCCGAGGCAGGCGCCGACCGCCTGCACCGCACCCTCGAGCAATTGCTGCTGCTGGCGCGGGTGGAGGGCAGCCTGTCGTTCGACGATGGTGTGCAGTCCAGCGCCGAAGAGGTCGCCAGGCTGGCGATCCAGGATGCGAATGCCGGTGACAACAGGCGTATCGACCTGATCCTGCCGGACAACCTCTCGGCCGCCCCGGTGGAAATGCCGGTGGGCCTGGCGGTCGCCGCGCTGCGCAACCTGCTCGACAATGCCCTGCGCCATACCCCGGCGGATACCCGCGTGGAACTCAGTGTGCTGACCGCCGCCGACTGCGTGATCTTTCGCGTGCGTGACCATGGCAAGCAGATCTCCAGCGAAGACCTGCAGTACCTGACCCAGCGCTTCTGGCGCAACGGCAACAGCGAAGGCTGTGGCCTGGGCCTGGCAATCGTGCAGGCGATCGTGCAGCGCTGTTCCTGCTCATTGAAATTCGACAGCCAGCCGGATGGTTTGCGCGTCGAACTGGGCATGCCGCTGCGGCGTTGATTGTTTTTTCAGGTGCCAGATAGTTACCGCCATCCTGGGGTTCAAGCCTTCAGGATGGCGGTAATTTTTTTGCGCTTGAACGGGCTGAACGATTCGGCCTGTATTGAAAAGGATGGTTCTTATGTTGGTCATTGACAGCAGTTTCCCCGCCACGGGTTTCAACCAGCGCAACGGCGAGCAGGTGCAGCAGGTAATCCTGCACTACACCGCCGCGCCGTTTGCCTCCTCGTTGCGCACCCTGACCCAGGATGGGGTGAGCGCCCACTACCTGTTGCCCGACCCGAACGAATCCGGCTATCGCTGCGCCGGGTATGACGAGTTGCGCGTGTTTCGCCTGGTAGAGGAAGACCAGCGGGCGTGGCATGCCGGGGTGAGCCATTGGGGTGGGCGGGACAACCTCAACAGTCGTTCGATTGGTGTGGAGATCGTCAACCTGGCGCGGGATGACAAGGGGGTGTTCACGTTTCCTGCGTATGCGCCGGAGCAAGTGCAGGCATTGATTGCGCTGGTGCGCGATGTGCTTGGGCGGTACCCACAGATGGGGCCGACCGACATTCTTGGGCATTCGGATGTGGCGTATTGGCGCAAGAGTGATCCAGGGCCGCAGTTGCCGTGGCGGTGTTTGTTCGAGGCGGGGGTAGGTGCCTGGTTTGATGAGGCGACCCGCAGAATGTATCTGCGGCGTTTCAACCTCGGGTTGCCGCCGGAGGTGGAGTTGGAGCGGGCGTTTCAGCGGTATGGCTACAAGGCGGCGGCGAATCGTCAGGGGTTTGAGCTTCGAACGCGGGCGTTTCAGATGCATTTTCGGGGGCGGGATTATGGTGGGGTTTTGGATGCTGAGACGTGTGCGATTTTGTATGCCCTGAATGAGAAGTATCGGGGGCTTTGATGGGGGGTATATCCGTTATTCAGGTCACGGCGGCTTAGGGGTCCGCCCTTGCGGCGGTTCACGTCGAAGACAAAATGGGGGAGGGGGCTTGCTCCCAATGGCTGAGTGTCAGTCAGCTTATTGGTCGCTGAGCCACTGCCATCGGGAGCAAGCCCCCTCCCACATTTGGATCTCCATTGGTCTGATGGATATAACACGGCTTTTGATCTCAGGCGCCCCGTCAACCACGCTGGCCGCACGCAGGCGAGGTGCCGAGTGGTGGGGCAAGAGCGGGATATACACCCAACTAACCGAAAAAGCCCCCTAAATCCCCCCCACCCTCAAGCGTCTCCAACTCAAGCAACCAAACAGCGTATTGAGGGATTCGAAAGATGTCAGTCGCTACCAGCCGTATCGAAACCACCCCGGCGCACCCCGCCGAAACGCTCTACCAGTTCGACGAAACCCCACTCCTGGCCCGCCAGCGCCAACAGGAATCCAACGCGCGCAGTTACCCCCGGCGCATTCCTCTGGCGCTCAAGCGGGCCAAGGGTATCTACGTGGAAGACGTTGAGGGCCGCAGCTTCATCGATTGCCTGGCCGGCGCCGGCACGCTGGCGTTGGGGCATAACCACCCGGTGGTGATCGAGGCGATCCAGCAGGTGCTGGCCGATGAGTTGCCATTGCACACCCTGGACCTCACCACGCCGGTCAAGGATCAGTTCGTGCAGGACCTGTTCGGGCTGCTGCCGGCCGAGCTGGCGCGGGAAGCGAAAATCCAGTTCTGCGGCCCAACCGGCACTGATGCGGTGGAAGCGGCGTTGAAGCTGGTGCGCACCGCCACCGGGCGCAGCACGGTGCTGTCGTTCCAGGGCGGTTACCACGGCATGAGCCAGGGTGCGCTGAGCCTGATGGGCAGCCTGGGGCCGAAAAAACCCTTGGGTGCGTTGCTCGGCAATGGCGTGCAATTTCTGCCTTATCCCTATGACTACCGTTGCCCGTTCGGCCTGGGTGGCGCGGAGGGTGTGCGGGTCAACCTGCATTACCTGGAGAATTTGCTCAACGATCCCGAAGCCGGGGTGCTGCTGCCGGCGGCGGTGATTGTCGAAGTGGTGCAGGGCGAAGGCGGTGTGATCCCGGCCGATCTCGACTGGCTGCGTGGCTTGCGCCGCATCACCCAGCAGGCAGGGGTCGCGTTGATTGTCGATGAAATCCAGAGCGGTTTTGGCCGCACCGGCAAGATGTTCGCCTTTGAACACGCAGGCATCATCCCGGACGTGGTGGTGCTGTCCAAGGCCATCGGCGGCAGCCTGCCGCTGGCGGTGGTGGTGTATCGCGACTGGCTCGACACCTGGCTGCCGGGCGCCCATGCCGGTACGTTTCGCGGTAATCAGATGGCCATGGCGGCGGGGTCGGCGGTGATGCGCTACCTCAAGGAACACGACCTGCCGGCCCACGCGACGGCGATGGGCGAGCGCCTCGGCGAGCACTTGCGCATCCTGCAGCGCGATTACCCGCACCTGGGCGATATTCGCGGTCGCGGGCTGATGCTGGGGGTGGAGCTGGTCGACCCGCTTGGTGCGCCCGATAGCCAGGGCCATCCGCCGGTGCATCGCGAGTTGGCGCCGCTGGTGCAGCGCGAATGCCTCAAGCGTGGGCTGATCCTGGAACTGGGCGGGCGCCATGGCAGCGTGGTGCGCTTTCTGCCGCCGCTGGTGATTACCGCTGCCGAGGTCGACCGCGTTGCCGACCTCTTCGGCCGCGCCCTGGCAGCGGCCGTCGCCGGCCTCTAATTTTTTCCACGGCCGGTACGTTTCTACAGATATCAGCGCTGCGCGTGGTGCGCAGCCAGCCTTTGAGCGATGGAGAACAGCAATGACCTCAGTATTTGACCGCGACGACATCCTGTTTCAGGTAGTGGTCAACCACGAAGAACAGTATTCCATCTGGCCTGACTACAAAGCCGTGCCGGAAGGCTGGCGCACTGTGGGCAAGAGCGGTTTCAAGAAGGAGTGCCTGGCTTACATCGAAGAAACGTGGACCGACATGCGCCCGTTGAGCCTGCGCCAGAAGATGGATGGCGCCGCGTTGGCCTAGGCACCACAGATCAAAATATGGGAGGGGGCTTGCTCCCGATAGCGATGGGTCAGCAATGCATGCAGCGGCTGACACTCAGCCATCGGGAGCAAGCCCCCCCAACCTTTAATTCGTGCTGCCTTGCGACTTGTCTTTTTCCAATCCCGCCGTCACCACCTGCAC
Organism: Pseudomonas sp. Leaf59; assembly: GCF_920984685.1. Classification (NCBI taxonomy): domain Bacteria; kingdom Pseudomonadati; phylum Pseudomonadota; class Gammaproteobacteria; order Pseudomonadales; family Pseudomonadaceae; genus Pseudomonas; species Pseudomonas sp. Leaf59. The sequence continues at coordinate 343,307 of NZ_CAKLBR010000002.1, forward strand.
ACTCAAGCGCGGCGTCGCCAGATCCATTCCGGCCTCGTCCAGCTGCCGCTTGAGCGCCAGGTTGAACGCTCGCGACACCTCCCATTGTTTGATCGGCGCGGTCTTGAACCGCGCGCGCAGGATCGCGCTGCCCGACTCGAAACTCTCCACCCCCTGAATCTCCAGCGGCGACCAGATATTGCGCCGTTGCAGCGGGTCGTTGCGCATCTTTTGGCCGACGTCGCGCATCAGCTTGATCGCGTCGTCGATTTCCATGTTGTAGGGGATCGCCACACGGAAGATCGCGTAGCCGAACTCCCGCGAGTAGTTCTTGATGCTTTTGATTTCGCTGAACGGGATGGTGTGCACGATACCGTCGATGTCGCGCAGCCGCACGGTGCGGATGGTCAGGCCCTCGACAGTGCCGAGATGGCCGCCGACGTCCACGTAGTCATCGATGGCCAGGGAGTCTTCGATGATGATGAACAAGCCGGTGATCAGGTCCGCCACCAGCGACTGCGCGCCAAAACCGATGGCCAGGCCGATCACACCGGCACCGGCCAGCAGTGGCGTGACGTTCATGCCCATGTTCGCCAGGGCGACGATGGCAGCGATGATGAAGATGGTCACGAACAGCACGTTGCGGATCAACGGCATCATGGTCTGCGCACGCGCATTGGCCAGGCCCTTGCGCGAGCGGGTCAGGGCGTGATGGATCGCGGTGTCGCTGAGGATCCAGATCAGCCAGGCAAACAGCAGCGTGCCGCCCAGGCCGAACAGCTTGACGCTGATTTCATGGCCGTCGCCTTCGGTAAAGCGAATCAGCGACAGGCCCCATACCCGCAGGCCCAGTTCGATGAACACCAGCCACACCGCCAGGTGGGCCAGGGTGTAGACGAAGTTTTTCAGGCGCTCGGAGTACAGCGCATGGCGCTTGTGCCCGCGCATCGGCTTGAGGGCGTGGCGGCGCACCAGACCGTTGATGACCATGCACAACACCAGCAACACCGTGCACAGCAGCGATTGGCGCAGGGCGGTGCTGGTGTCGCCGGCAGACAGGAACGTGGCGAACAGCGAGATGCCCACCAGCAGCAGTGCCGGGAGATACCAGAACGAGCCGATGATCGACAGGGTGTCGCTGATGGCGCGGCGATTAAGGCGGCGCGACAGCGGCTGGTTGCGGATCAGGTGCGCAATCGGCCGGCGAAAGCGCAGGATAAACACGCCGGTGGACAGCGCGGCCATCACATTCGCCACGGTCGCGGCGGTATGGGCCAGGTGCTGTCCGAGGGCCTGCATCATGCGTGGGTCGCTCAAGGCTTCGCCGAACGCAGCGAAACTGCCGATCAGCCACAACGGGCGGAAGGCCTGGTGGCGCAGGATGTACAGCGCGCGATGGCGATGCGGGCCATCGAGCAGGGAAAAGGCAATCACGCAGATCGCCGAGAAACAGGTGCCCACCACCAACGCATAGGCCAGCACCATCGCCAGGGATTTACCCAGCGACGAGGGCAGCGCGTAGCTCAGGTACACGGTGATCACCAGTGCGATCAGCCAGGGGCCGAGCTTGCGCAGGGCGAAGCGCAGCATGTCCCAGGTGCGCGGGTGTTGCGGCAGTTCCTCGGGCAGGCCAAAGCGCTCGCGCAGGCGGTGGCTCAGCCAGATCAGCGCGGCAGCCAACAGGCTCCACAGCGCAAGGATCAAGGCGAAACCAAAGATGATCGGCAGCCATTCAGTGGCCGGCAGCATCAGGGCGCTCAATTCGTCCCTGGCCTGGTCGACTTCACTGGACCAGCGTCCCAGCGGGCTGTCAGCCCCGGAAAACTGTGATTCGAGGCCCGTCAACGTACTGCCGATCAACCCCAGCACGCCTTGCTCGGCCGCCGGCTGGGCCTTTTGCGTGGCGGCACGCAGTTTCTTCAGATCGCTCAGCAGTTGGGTGCGCTGCTGGTCGTTTTCGAGGGTCTTGATCACCTCGTCCAGCGACTGGCCCAGCGGCACTTCTGCCTGGGGTTGGGTCTTGGTGCCGCTGCCCAGCAGGCCGGGCAGGCCCACGGCCTGCGCAGGTGAGAGCGGCAGCAGAGTGAGCAGGGCGATCAACAGGTAGCAGGGCAGGGCAAACAGACGGGAAAGCACGAGGCGGTCAACCTTGAAAACGACGAGTGGCCCGAGTGTACGATTGCACGCGGCATTCGGCCAGTTTGGCGAAAGTCTTGTGCACGACAGTGCAGGTCAGGTGCACACAGAACCTCTGAGGGAGGGGGCAAGCCCCCTTCCACATCAGGGCAGGTCGCGACTGCTGTAGAACGCGCCGAGTACCTTCACCAGATGCGCCAGGTCATGGCTGCCGCACAGCTCGCGGATCGAATGCATGGCGAATGTCGGCAGGCCGATGTCCACGGTGCGCACGCCCAGGTGACTGGCAGTGATCGGGCCGATGGTCGAGCCGCAGCCCATGTCGCTGCGCACCACGAAGCTCTGCACCGGCACTTCCTGGGCCATGCACAGGTGGCGGAAGAAGCCTGCGGTTTCGCTGTTGGTGGCATAGCGCTGGTTGCTGTTGACTTTGATCACCGGGCCGGCATTGAGCTTGGGGCCGTGGTTGGCGTCGTGCTTTTCCGCATAGTTGGGGTGCACGCCGTGGGCGTTGTCCGCCGACACCAGCAGTGATTTCTGGAGGGTGCGCACGAACGCTTCGCCTTCGGGCAACAGGCGGCGCAGGGTCTGCTCGAGCATCGGGCCATCGGCACCGCAGGCCGAGCAGGAGCCGACTTCTTCGTGGTCGTTGCACACCAGCACGCAGGTTTCGTCGCTGTCGCTGGTGAGCAGGGCCTGCAGGCCGGCATAGCACGACAGCAGGTTGTCCAGGCGCGCGCCGGCGATGAAGTCGCCGTGCAGGCCAATCACGGCCGCGCTTTGGGTGTCGTAGAAACTCAGCTCGTAGTCAAGCACCACATCGGCGTTCAAGCCGTGTTCGCGGGCCAGTTGATCGGTGAGCACGGCGCGAAAGTCCACACGCTCGTCACCGGCAAACTGCGCAAGGATCGGTGGCAATTCGGTCTGGGCATTGATCGCCCAGCCCTGGTTGGCTTCACGGTTCAGGTGAATGGCCAGGTTGGGAATGATGGCAATCGGCAGCTTGAAGTCGATCAATTGGCTCTCGACCTTGCCGTCGCGGCGGAAGGTCACGCGGCCGGCCAGCGACAGGTCGCGGTCGAACCACGGTGCCAACAGTGCGCCGCCGTAGACTTCCACGCCCAACTGCCAGAAACCCTGGCGTTGCAGCTCGGGCTGAGGCTTGACACGCAGGCACGGGCTGTCGGTGTGGGCGCCGACCATGCGGATGCCGTCCTGCAGCGGCGACTGACGGCCGAGCTTGAAGGCGATGATCGAGGAGTCGTTACGGGTGACGTAGTAGCGACCGTTGGCCTCGGTGGCCCAGGTGTCGCGCTCGTCGAGACGCTGGTAGCCGGCCGCTTCCAGACGCTGGGCGAGGGCGGCAGTGGCATGAAAGGGAGTAGGGGAGGCCTTGAGAAAGTCGATCAGGCCTTGATTCAACGCTTCGCGCATAAATAGCTCCAGACAGCAGTGCGCGGAGTTTACCGTCCGATTGTCAGAAGTGCACAGTACAAATGTGGGAGCAAGCCCCCTCCCACATTTTTAATGCATTGGCAGCTTTAGAACGGGGCGGGGCACTCGAAGCGCAGCCGCTCGCCGCTCTGCGGATGCGTAAAGCTCAACATGCTCGCGTGCAGGCACAGGCGCGGCCATGCGGCCAGGGCCTGTTCATGGGCGTACAGGCCATCGCCCAGCAACGGATGGCCAATCGAGAGCATGTGCACGCGCAACTGGTGCGAGCGCCCGGTGATGGGTGTCAGCTCCACGCGGCACCAGTCGCCGCAACGTTCCAGCACCTTCCAGAAGGTCAGCGCGTGCTTGCCGAATTCGTGGTCCACCACGTGGCGCGGCTTGGTCGGCGGGTCATAGCGCAGGGGCAGGTCGATGCTGCCGCTGTCCAGTGCCGGCTGGCCCCAGGCCAGGGCGGTGTAGGCTTTTTCTGTTTCGCGGTCGTGAAACTGGCGAGACAGTTCGCGATGGGAATCCGCGTCCCGCGCCAGCAGGATGATCCCCGAGGTTTCCCAGTCCAGGCGATGCACAATGCGCGCTTCGGGGTAGCCGTTTTCCTGCAGGCGGGTGATCAGGCAGTCTTTGTTGTCGTCGGCCCGACCGGGCACCGAGAGCAGCAGGGTAGGTTTGTTGACCACCAGGACGGCGGCATCCTGATGCAGGATATGGATGTTGGACAGCGGCATTAAACAGCCTCGTAACAAACGCCAACGGCGGCTCGACCACCCGGTTCCCCTACAGGGATCAAGGTGACCGAGCCGCCGCAGCGGCCGCCTGTTCGATCAACGATCAGGCAGGGTGATATTGAGTTCCAGAATCGAGCAACTGCCGTCGTTTTCCAGGGCGACATGCACGTCATCGTTGCCGATATTGACGTACTTGCGGATCACTTCAACCAGTTCCTTCTGCAAGGCCGGCAGGTAATCCGGGGTGCTGCGTTGGCCGCGTTCGTGCGCCACGATGATCTGTAGACGCTCTTTCGCGACCGACGCGGTACTTGGCTTTTTGTTGGCGCGAAAGAAGTCGAGAAATTTCATTGTTCAATTGCCTCCAAAGATACGCTCGAAGAATCCCTTCTTCTTGACGTCGAGGAAGCGATGGTCAACGGTCTTGCCCAACAGGCGGTCAACCGCATCGCTGTAGGCCTGGCCGGCGTCGCTCTGGTCATCGAGAATCACCGGCACGCCCTGGTTGGACGCCTTCAGCACCGCCTGGGATTCCGGGATCACACCCAGCAGCGTCACCGCGAGGATGTCCTTGACGTCTTCCACGCCGAGCATTTCGCCATTGCTGACGCGCTCAGGGTTGTAGCGGGTGAGCAGCAGGTGTTCCTTGATCGGCTCTTCGCCTTTCTCGGCGCGCTGGGACTTGCTGGCCAGCAGGCCGAGCATGCGGTCCGAGTCACGTACCGACGACACTTCCGGGTTGGTGACCACGATGGCTTCATCGGCGAAGTACATCGCCAGGTGAGCACCGGTTTCGATACCGGCCGGGGAGTCGCACACCACGTATTCGAAGGTTTCCTTCAGTTCGGCGAGGACTTTGCCTACGCCTTCCTTGGTCAGCGCGTCCTTGTCACGGGTCTGGCTGGCGGCCAGCACGTACAGGTTCTCAAGGCGCTTGTCCTTGATCAGGGCCTGCTGCAGGTTGGCTTCGCCGTTTACCACGTTGACGAAGTCATACACCACGCGGCGCTCGCAACCCATGATCAGGTCGAGGTTACGCAAACCGACGTCGAAGTCGACGATGACTGTCTTGTGGCCGCGCAGTGCGAGGCCGGTACCGATAGCGGCGCTGGTGGTGGTCTTACCCACACCACCCTTGCCGGATGTAACCACGAGAATCTTGGCCAAGGTGTTTCACCCCTAAGGAAAAAGGACTTTTCAGCCCCTGAAAAACATCTCTTGAAACTCGCTGCAGGCGGACAGCCTGTGTAGGAAAAAGACTCGGTTTCCACGGGGGACGCCAACTTTCAGTTATTCCTACGCAAGTATTGCCGGTTTCGCTTTGCTATCAGAGTCTAGAGATGCTTGGAAAATGCGGCAGTATCCGTTAAAGACGGGTGATGTTCAACACATCGCCCGACAGGCTGACCTGTACCCCGGCCCCCCACAGCGGGTCGCGGCGTAAATCTTCGGCAACCTTGTACTGACCCGCGATGGATACCAGCTCAGCGGTCAACTGCTGGCAGAAAATACGGGCCCTGGTATCACCCTTGATGCCGGCGAGCGCACGGCCGCGCATCGGACCGTATACATGGATGTTGCCATCGGCGAGAAGTTCCGCGCCGGGACTGACCGAGGAGACTACAACAAGGTCGCCGCCCTGGGCGTAAATCTGCTGCCCGCCGCGTACGGGGGTGGTGATGATCTTTGTAGGCTTGATCAGCGGTTCCGCCGGTTTTTCCGGTTTTTTCTTCACCTCGCCTTCGCCTGGATCCAGCGGACGCTCGCGTGCGCCGGACGGTGGCAGTACTGGCAATTCAATTGCGATGGCCGCGGCAATGTCTTCGATCCGGCTGGCGCGAATTGCCAGGGTACGCAAGCCGTGGGAGCGGCAGACGCGCATCAGGCCGGGCAGGTCGACAGCGCCCTGACCGGCGGGCAGTTTGTCCAGGGCCAGTACCAGCGGGGCATTGTTGAAGAAGTTCGGCGCGAGGGCGACCTTGGCGGCGAGCTGGCGGTCCAGGGCGTCGAGGTCGTTGCGGGCCAGTTCCAGCACGGTGATGGCGAGCATGCTGCCTTTCAGCTGGAACACGGGATCTTGGTCTAGCGGTTCGGTTTGGCTCATGGTCGGCAAAAGCGGCTTGTCACGAAAAGTGTCGAGACTTATAACGAGAACATCCACTGGCCGCAAGCCGAGTCGAACCGTTGTAGAATGCGCGGCCCTGTCTTTACCGGAATCTGTAATGGATCGCCCGCGTTTTCGAGCTGTATTTTTTCACCCGCGTTTTTGGCTGCTATGGCTGGGGCTCGGCCTGCTGTGGCTGGTCACCCAATTGCCGTACCGGGCGCTGTTGACCATTGGTCGCCTGCTGGGTGCGGGCATGTACCGCGTGGCCGGCGAGCGTCGCCGCATTGCCGCGCGCAACCTCGAGCTGTGCTTCCCGCAGAAGTCCGCCCGGGAGCGCAAGCGTCTGCTCAAGGAAAATTTCGCCTCCACCGGCATCGCCTTTTTCGAAATGGCCATGAGCTGGTGGTGGTCGCGCCAGCGCCTGGCGCGTCTGGCTCACGTCGAAGGGCTTGAACACCTCAAGCAGGCGCAACTGGACGGCAAGGGCGTCATCCTCATGGCCCTGCACTTCACCACCCTGGAAATCGGCGCGGCCCTGCTCGGCCAGAAACACACCATCGACGGTATGTACCGCGAGCACGGCAACCCGCTGTTCGACTATATCCAGCGCCGTGGCCGCGAGCGGCACAACCTTGACTCGCTGGCGGTGGAGCGTGAAGACGTGCGCGGCATGCTCAAGCTGCTGCGCGCCGGGCGCGCCATCTGGTACGCGCCGGACCAGGACTATGGCGCCAAGCAGAGCGTTTTCGTGCCGCTGTTCGGCATCCAGGCCGCCACCGTCACCGCCACCAGCAAGTTCGCCAAACTCGGTAAGGCGCTGGTGGTGCCGTTCACCCAGGAGCGTCTGGCCGACGGCAGCGGCTATCGTCTGGTGATCCACGCACCATTGACCGACTTCCCCGGCGAGAGCGATGAAGTCGACGGCCTGCGCATCAATCAGTGGGTCGAGGCTGCTGTGAGTGAATGTCCCGAGCAATATTTGTGGACCCACCGCCGCTTCAAGAGCCGGCCACCGGGCGAGCCCAAACTGTACGAAAAACGCCGTCGATAACCGCCATTTTCCCCCACATGGAGTGATGCAATGCGTTCAGCCGAACCGGTCACAGGCTTGATTCTTTCCGGCGGCGGGGCGCGAGCGGCCTATCAGGTGGGGGTACTGGCGGCGATTGCCGAACTGTTGCCGCCCGGTGCGCCCAATCCGTTTCCGGTAATCGTCGGCACCTCGGCCGGGGCAATCAATGCGGTGAGCCTGGCCAGTGGCGCGATGGATTTTCGCGCGGCGATCCAACGGCTTACGGCGTTCTGGCAGGGTTTTGGCAGCCATCAGGTGGTGCGCAGCGACTGGCCCGGGGTGATGCGCCAGGCCAGTCGGTTTTTCATCCACAGCCTGCTCGGCCTTGGCCGGCAATGTCCGGTGGCGTTGCTCGACAGTTCGCCCCTGCGCGACCTGTTGCAGGACAAACTGCACTTGCCGGGCATCGATGAGGCGATCCGCAACAAGCACCTGCATGCGGTTGCGATCACAGCGTTTGGCTATGAGTCCGGGCAAGCGGTGACCTTCTATCAGGGCGGCGGCACCATTGAGGCGTGGTTGCGCCACCGGCGCATCGGCGTCCCCACGCAACTGACCGTCGAGCACCTGCTGGCAAGCTCCGCGATCCCCTTGCTGTTCGCTCCGGTAAAACTCGACCAGGAATACTTTGGCGACGGCGCGGTGCGCCAATCCGCCCCGATCAGTCCGGCCCTGCACCTGGGCGCCAGCCGGGTACTGGTGGTGGGCGTCAGCGGCAATCTACGCAGTCATGAACCGTCGATGCCGCGCAGTTTTACCGGCCAGCAGCCGACCCTGGCGCAGATCGGCGGGCATATGCTCAACAGCACGTTCATCGACAGCCTGGAGAGCGATATCGAGTTGCTGGAGCGCTTGAACCAGTTCAGTCATGCCGCGCCCGGCGTTGCGGCAGTGGAGGTGCTGGTGATCGCGCCCAGCCAGCCGATCGATGAAATTGCCGCGCGGCATCGCCAGGAATTGCCGGCGGCGCTGCGGGTGTTTCTGAAGGGGCCGGGGGCGACGAAGACGAGCGGGGCGGGGGTGTTGAGTTACTTGCTGTTCGAAGCGGGTTATTGCAGCGAGTTGATTGAGTTGGGCAGGCGTGATGCGTTGGCCAAGCGCGAGGAAATCACCCGATTCCTCGGCCTGCCCGCAATCAACGTTTAGAAGTGGTATTTGACCAAAAAGCTCGCCGTGTCCTGGGTGGTCTTGAACGCGCCGGAGTCTTCGATGCCGTACTTGTTCTTCCAGTAGTCGTACTCAAAGCCGACATACAGTTGTTTCTCGCCCCAGTGCAGCGCCTTGCCCAGGTCGTATTTTACCTGCGGGTTGAAGTGCAGGTTGGCGTGGTAAGTGCCGCGGGCGTTACGGTCGTTGTCCACCACCCAGTCGATGAAACCATCAATCAGGATGTTCGAGTTGCCCACCGGCAGGGTGTAGGCCCACACCGGCGTGATCTGCCAGACACCGTCACCCGGGCGATTGCCTTCGGTCTGGCGCTGGTAGAAGTTCAGCTGGAAATAGTCGAAGCCGGGGACGTTCAAATCAAAGGCCGGGCCGAGCAGGTAGGACTCGTTATCGCCTTCGCCGAACTCGTAGGTGAAGGCCAGCAACACGTCCTTGATCGGGCCGAGCGACAGGTCCTTGTCCAGAATCTTGCCGAATGACAGGCGCGGGCTGAACTCGCCGTAGTAGGTATTCGGGCCGACGTTGCCGTCTTCCTTGCCGTTGTAGAAGATGCGGTCGAGGAAGAAGAAGTTGTCGCCGTATTTCCAGGCGTCGGCATGTTCGAAGGTCACGGTTTGCTGGATCTGCGGGTTGACCGTAAAGTTTTTGCCCCACAGGTAGGTCAGGCTGTTGTTCTGCCACTGCAGCAAATCATCGGCCATGGCCTGGCCGCCGGCCAGCAGGGATCCTGCCAGCATCAGGCCTTTGAACATAGATTTCATTCGGTGCTCCCGAGTTTAAGGTGGTGTGTTTCTGCTAATGGCGCTCTGGTGTGGCGCCTTTGGGTTTGCTGCAAAAATCGTCTGATCGGTCAGCTTTGATACTGATAGCAAGAGCCGCGCCAAGGCAGGCAGTGGCAATCAATTCGAGCGGGCGCGGAGAATACTGACTCGCGCACCCTGGCTCAAGTGCGCCGTTGCGGCGCACGGGTTGGGTAGCGCGCATCATGAGCGAACAAACACTCTTCCCTGTGCGAGCAGCCCGCTCCCACCATTGGATCTGCGTCAGCCTGTCAGTTGATGTGCGCGCCCTGGCTGATCCAGGTGCCGATCAAATCCCGCTCCTGCTGGGTCATCTGGGTGATGTTGCCCAGCGGCATGATCGGGCTGGCAATGGCCTGTGCCTGGATGCGTGCGGCCTGCTGCTGGATCTGCGCCGGGGTGTCGAACATCACCCCGGCTGGCGCAGTGCTGAACAACGGGCTGGTGGGCCTGGCCGAATGGCACACGGTGCAGCGTTGTTCGATCACGCTGTGCACCTGGCCGAAATCGATGGCAGCCTGGGCCGGTGTCGGTTCGACAGGTGGTGCGGCGGGCGCGGCGGGTTTCACGCCACCGCCCAGCGCGGTTTCCGGCAACGGCTGGTACTCGATGGCAGCCGGCGACTTGGCCACGTCCACCGCTGGCTTGGGCCCGGTCACGTACGCCAGGCAAATCATCGCCAGGGCACCCACCGGTAAGGTCCATGCGTACTTCTGGCTGTTGTGCCGAGTGTTGAAGTAATGCCTCACCAACACGGCCGCCACCGCAATCCCTGCCAGGATCAGCCAGTTGTACTGGCTGCCGTAGGTGCTCGGGAAGTGGTTGCTGATCATGATGAACAGCACCGGCAAGGTGAAGTAGTTGTTGTGGCGCGAGCGCAGCAAGCCCTTGGCCGGCAGCGCCGGGTCGGGTGTGCGGTGCTCGGCGATGGCCGCCACCAGTGCGCGCTGGGCGGGCATGATGATGCGGAACACGTTGCCCACCATGATCGTGCCGATCACCGCACCCACGTGCAGGTAGGCGCCACGGCCACTGAAGACCTTGCTGAAGCCGTACGCCGCTGCAATCAACAGCACGAACAGGATCAGGCCGAGCAGGGCGGGGCGCTTGCCCAGGGCCGAGTCGCAGAGAAACGAGTAGATGAACCAGCCGGCAAATAGCGAGCCGATGCCCAGCAACACGCCTTCGGTGCCGCTGAGGCTGCTGCCCGGCGCCAGCAGGTACAAGGTCGGGTTCCAGTAGAACACCACGCACAGCAGCGCAACGCCCGACATCCAGGTGAAATAGGCTTCCCATTTGAACCAGTGCAGGTTGTCCGGCATGGTCGGCGGGGCCAGTTTGTATTTTTCCAGGTGATAGATACCGCCACCGTGGATCGCCCACAAGTCGCCGGCCAGGCCGTCCCTGGGGTTGACGCGGTTGAGGTTGTTTTCCAGCCAGACAAAGTAGAAAGAAGCGCCGATCCAGGCGACGCCGGTGATCATGTGAACCCAGCGCACGCTGAGATTCAGCCATTCCAACAGATGTGCTTCCACAGTCTTTACCTCTCGCCTGTCACCCTTGTTGTCGGGTGATCCGGCCTTCTCTTATTGGTGGGGGGCGAGGATCAACCGCTCATCCTCTTGAAAAAAATGCTCATCGCAGTTATTGCCGGTGCCACTGCGATCAACCACCAGGAAGTCATCCCGCTTTTCGATCGTCAGCACCGGGTGGTGCCAGACGCCGCGATGGTAATTGATGCCCTGCCTGCCGTTGGTGACGAAGGCGCGGACCAAGCCCGATACAGGTGCATCGCCAAGTGGCGCGACCACGATCAGAAAGGGGTTGCCGAGCAGCGGAATGAAGGCCTGGCTGCCCAGCGGGTGTCGCTCCAGCATGCACACGGTCATGGGCATGTCCTGCGCGTCGGCGCGGAAGATGCTGATGATTGCGTGGTCTTCAGGCTGGGCGGTTTCTACCGTTGCCAGCTTGTGAAAGCGCATGGTCGACCCGTTGTTGATCATGAAGTGATCGCTGCCGTCGGTTTCGATAACGTCACCGAAAGGGGCGAAGGCTTCTTTGGTCAGGGGTTCGATCATCAGTGTGCGCATGGCTGTCTCTTATCCGAATGCTGTGTTGTCTGGTCTGACGCCTTCGCGAGCAAGCCCGCTCCCACAGGGGAAAGCATTTCAAATGTGGGAGCGGGCTTGCTCGCGAATGGTTTCAACGCTTACTTCGCTACCTTGCCGAGAACCCGCAGGCGACTCACCCCACCATCCGGGAACACATTCAAGCGAATGTGGGTAATCGGCCCCAATGCCTTGATCTGCTCGGCAAACGTATGCTCGGCGTGCATTTCCAGCTTCTGTGCCGGCAGCAGTTCGCGCCAGAACAACGACTGGGTTTCGATCTGGCTGTCGGTGCCGCCCTTCACGAAAGCAGCCTGGATCGAGCAAGTGTCAGGGTAGTTGCCTTTGAAGTGCAGGGTGTCGACGATGATTTTCTCGACCTCGCCAGCATGCCCCAGGGCAACGATCACCCAGTCATTGCCGGGCGTGCGACGACGCGCGGTTTCCCAGCCATCGCCCATGTTGACGCCACGGCCAGGGTTGAGGATGTTGCTCATGCGTCCGAAGTGTTCATCGGAACAGGCCAGCGCACGACCGCCATTCAAGGCCGCGGCCAGGTCGAGTTGTTCGTTGTCGCCCACCGCCGACCAGTCGCGGAACGGCACGCCGTACACCCGCAGGCGGGCCACGCCGCCATCCGGGTAAATATTGAAGCGCAGGTGGCTGAACGCCTGGTCGTTGTTGATTTCATGGAAGTGATGGCTGTTGCCCTGTAGCTCGACAGCCGACAGGATCTCAACCCATTGGGTGTTGTCATCCGGCTCGCCGCTTGCGAGGAAGCACGCTTCGAGGGACGCCGACGGTGGGTAGTTGCCGGTGAAGAATGAGGTGTCGATGTCCACGCCCTTGATCGAACCGGGCACGCCCAGCTGAATCACCGCGCTGTCGTAGCCTTCGAAGCGCTTGCGGCGCGACTCCCAGCCGTCCATCCACTTGCCGTTGTCATCGAACACGCCCTCCTTCCACACGGCCGGGGTAGGTTGGAACAGGCGATTGGCGTCGGCGAACCAGTCATCGGTCACCGAAAGAATCCGGGTGCCCAGGCGGGCGTCGGCGAGGTTGACGAACTTCTCGAAAGGTACGGCGTGAGCTTTCATTCTTCTTGTCTGCCTTGAGTTGAGTGGCTGGGGCGGGTCTTCAAAGGGTGAGTAAACGGAACAACGCGATTTTGTTGATCTCGTCCAGTGCGCATTTGAATTCGGTGTCCGCCGAATGATGAATGCGCGTTTCGAACGCAGCGAGGATCTGGTGCCGGTTGCTGCCTTTTACCGCCATGATGAAGGGAAACTTGAATTTGGTCTTGTAGGCTTGGTTCAGCTCGGTGAAGCGGGAAAACTCTTCGGCCGTGCACTGGTGAATACCGGCGCCAGCCTGTTCATTCGTGCTGGCTTCGGTCAGTTGGCCCTGCACGGCGGCTTTGCCGGCCAGGTCCGGGTGCGCGTTGATCAGGGCCAACTGGCTGGCATGATCGGCGCTGAGCAGGATATCGCTCATGCGCTGGTGCAGGGTTTCAATCTGGTCGATGGACGCATCCTGGCCCAGGTCGAAGGCCTTTTCGGCCACCCAGGGCGAGTGCTCATAGATATCGGCAAACGCGGCGACGAACGCCTCGCGGCTCAGGCTCGAGGGTTTCAGCGTGTTGAAGGCGGTCATTTCGCAACTCCCGTGTACGGGTGGGTGGCGTGCCAGTGTCGCGCGATATCGACGCGACGGGTAAACCACACCTGTTCATGGCCTTTGACGTATTCGATAAACCGCTGCAACGCGGCCAGGCGTGCCGGGCGGCCGATGAGGCGGCAGTGCAGGCCGATGGAGAGCATTTTCGGGGCCTCGGCGCCTTCGGCGTAGAGCACATCGAAGGCGTCCTTGAGGTACTCGAAAAAGTCATCGCCCTTGTTGAAACCCTGCACCTGGGTAAAGCGCATGTCGTTGGTGTCGAGGGTGTAGGGGATCACCAGGTGCGGCTTACCGGTGGGGGTGTTCGGTTCCCAGTAGGGCAGGTCGTCGTCGTAGGTGTCGCAGTCGTACAGGAAACCGCCTTCTTCCATCACCAGCCGCCGGGTGTTGGGGCCGGTGCGGCCGGTGTACCAGCCCAACGGGCGTTCACCGGTCAGCTCGGTAAGGATGCGGATCGCTTCGCGCAGGTGCTCGCGCTCCTGCGCCTCGTCCATGTACTGGTAGTCAATCCATCGGTAGCCGTGGCTGCAGATTTCGTGGCCGGCGTCGACCATCGCACGGATCACGTCCGGGTGGCGCTGGGCGGCCATGGCCACCGCGAAGATGGTCAGCGGGATATCGAACTGCTTGAACAACTTGAGGATGCGCCACACGCCGGCACGGCTGCCGTATTCGTACAGCGACTCCATGCTCATGTTGCGCGCGCCCTGCAGCGGCTGGGCCGAGACCATTTCCGAAAGGAAGGCTTCGGACTCTTTGTCGCCATGCAGGATATTGCGCTCGCCACCTTCCTCGTAGTTGAGCACGAACGACAGCGCGATACGTGCCTCGCCCGGCCAGTGGGGGTGAGGAGGGTTACTGCCGTAACCGATCAGGTCGCGTGGGTAGTCAGCGCTCACTGCAGTCTTCCTTCTTGTGCGTGGTAGCAGGTGTGTGGCGGCAAGGCCTTGAAAATACTGGGTGGCGTCACAGCAATGCGTGATTGTATACAACTTTTCGTGGAATTTGTAAGCCTGCATTTCTGCATTTTTTCCTGATTCAATCACTGCAAGAAACTTGCCCAACTGGTCAGTTAATCCACAGAAAAGCTACTGCAGGAGCGACGTTGCTCGCGAAGATCTGAAGGGCAGCCCTTTCCTGCTCCAACAGCGCATCATCGTTGACGTTTTTTGCGAGCAAGCTCGCTCCTACAGTGAACTGGGCTCCTGTTGAAATTATTGTGTACAGTTTTTTATAAAAGTGTCTTAATCGGCTATTGCCGACTTTTTGCTGCCCTGAAAAAGTGCGGCCTCTTCTTCTACTGACCTCGGGAGGCGCGTAACGCCATGGGACGTTTGACCACGCACGTTTTGGACGCCGCACACGGCTGCCCCGGCAGCCATATCCAGATAGAGCTGTACCGCGTCGAGGGTGCCCAATTGGAACTGGTGTACACCGCCATGACCAACAGCGACGGCCGTTGCGACGCGCCGCTGCTGCAGGGCGAAGACTACCGCAGCGGTGTGTACCAATTGCAGTTCAGTGCCGGCGATTACTACCGCGCACGGGGTGTGCCGTTGCCCGAGCCGGCTTTTCTGGATGTGGTGGTGCTGCGTTTTGGCATCAGTGCCGAACAGGAGCACTACCATGTGCCATTGTTGATCTCGCCTTACAGCTACTCCACCTATCGCGGTAGCTGAGCGTTACCTCGCTTCACACCACAAAGTCCTTCGTTGGTTTTTTGCCCGCCCACACTGCGGGCTTTTTTACGCTCAATTATGCAGTGCCTTGAGAGCACCCGCGATGCCTAGGCTTTTCCTCATTTAGAGATGGAAAAACCATGACCTCGTCCCAAACCATTCGCGACCAACTGACACTGCGGATCAACGCCGCTACCCACCCCAGCCGCCTGATCAACCAGATCGGCCTTGCCGACCGGCGCAGCGCCGAGTCGACGCGGGCGCTGACACGCCTGACATGGCGTTCGCCCAGAGTGCTGCAGGTCATTCGCGCCGAGCTGCGCGAAGAGTTCGATATCGACCCCGACAGCCTGTTGTTCACCGAACTCCCGCCATCCACGTCCAGCTGTACCGTCGAGAGCCTGACCGATAAAGCGCTGTTGCTGTTGGTTCGGCCTGCCGTTGAGGCCAACGTTAATCGCTTCATTGTCCTGAGTGTCAAGGGGGAGCCGAACCGTCGGTTGCCCTACACACCGCTGGACGTGTTGCGCCGGGTTATCGCGATGAGGCTTTTCGAACGGCTGGATCGGGCTGCAACTGACTATTGGCTTGGCCTTGCAGACGGTTCCTGGCTGACCCGGCGCGAGCACTGGGTTCAATTGCAAAGGGCACTCTTCGCTGATCGAGCCTTTATGGCACGACAACTGGATGAGCTGTCGAGTGCGGGAATGGCCATGGTTCAGGCCCTGATCGACGCCCCCACCGCCGAGGCACGCCAGCACGCCGGCGCAGCATGGGCGCGTGTAAAGGTGGGCCAGTTGATGTGGCCGGGCAATGAGTCGGCAGCACTTCCCGGCGCCTTGCATATCTTTGTTGAAGGCGACGCCAGTCCTGTGCTCCATGTGATTTACCTGCCGGGTGTGACGCGCAACTTCCATGAGTATTCGTCCCTTGACAGTTTGCAACGTGGCTTGCTGGCGTTGGGGGAAGCCGTGTTCGACAACCTCTGGCAGTGCTTGCCGCTGGGTCGTCGCAATGAATTGTGCGCGCCCGATAACCTGTCCCGCACATGCGGTTTTGTTGGCGGTATTGAGCTGTTGGGCGACGCCTTGACGTGGAGTGCCGAGTCGCTGCTGGACGGGCAGTGGAGCAACGAACTGGCCTGTGCTGTGCAGATCAATCATGCGTACGTGTTTTCTACCCAAACGCCTGCGCGGCGGTTGAGCGCCGTGCCTTTTCTCACTTATGTCGAGCGTGCCCGCAAACAGTTGGTGGGCAGCGCCAGGCTTGGTGATCTTCGTGAGCCGCTGCTCAAGTGGGACCAGCAGCGAAGGGGCGCAGAAATAGCCTTCGCCAGTGCCGGTTCGAACTTGGCGCTTCACACCGCAGAGCAACAGCTCACGCGTTACGAAATGGGCCTGGTGGCGCTGCTGCAGCGGGATGACCCAAGTGTTGAGACAGCAGCTTATAAGGAAGTGTTGTCGCTGATGAGCCAGCTCAACGCCCATCACCAGGCGCTGACTGACTTGCTGCTGGGGGCGCAGCAAAGGTTACTGAAAGTGAGCTTCTGGACTGAACGTCCCGCCGGCAAGCAATCGTTGAGGCGTGCGTCGCTCTTCATGCAGGCCCAAACCGAGGCGCTGCGCTGCGAGGTTGAGCTGCAACATCGCCTCAAGCTGTTGAGCACTGCGCACCGGGACCTGGTGATCGAAGTGGTGGAGCAACCCTTGGCGAGCAAGCGCGAGGGCAGCGAAACCCAGGTGTTGTCGATTGCAGTGGGCATTGAGCCGGATGCGTTCTATGCGATCCATAACCTTTGGGTGGTCACCACAGCGTCAGCGCTGAGGAGGCCCGCTCGCCAACTGCCGGTCACGCTATGTGCGTTCGGCCGCAGTGGCGCGGTGAAAGCGTTTGCCGGCCTCGACGCATTGATCCACAGCCTCAAGGCCAGCCTGAACAGTCGTGACGACTCGGTGTTATGGCGCTATGTCGAGCGGAATAAACGCAAGGATTTGCGCGGCCATGCGGCGCGGGAAACACTGGCGCTGCGGCTGGTACCCATCGAGGGGAAGCCCGCGTTCCTCTCTCTGAAGAAACTGCTGGGCAGCTATGATCGCCTGCATAAAAGCGACGAAGACATCACGCGTATTTTCAGCGAAGTGACGGACGCCGCGGTCAGCCGTGAGTTGTTGATGGTTGAGCTGCAAGATCACCTGAAGATGCCCGTCAATAGCCTCCTCAATCAGGCGCAGACTACGCTTGAATTGCTGCGCAAGGCCGCCGCCGAGGCGAAGAAAATGCCGGCCTGGCTGGCCAATGCGACACCTGTACAGCATAAAGGCTTCAGGCGCCTGCAACGGGTTTACCTGAGTGGCGTGCTTGCCTATCAACAACGAGTTGAACAACATTTGCCGGGCCTGGACACGTTTGCCCAGCGCGCCTTGACCACCCGCTTGCGCCAGGATGGCATCGCTGCGTCGTTGGATATTTATCAGCCCTTTATCGATATGCCCGATGACGTCACCGCGAGGTATTGCTCGAGCCCGTCGTTTTGTACGCGCGTCGGCCAGATGATCGTATATACCCCGACCACTGCGCGCACCACCTTCAGTCTGATGCAGTTGGCGCTGCACAACCTGGACCCGTTGGCGACCTGGACCGATTGGCGATTCAGGTACGCCCGTTTTCTGCAGCCCGAATGGAAGCGTCAGATTAATTCCACTTACCTGATAAGTACGGTGTCGGCATTGGATATCGCCGGGCAGTATGACCGATTGCTCAACAGGGTGTTTTATCCGCCTGGGGACGCTCACGGCAAGCTCGGCGAAGGGCGTATTCCCCCGCTATTGAATCGCGCGTTGCAGGCGTGTTTTGCGCAGCAGCTTTTTTCGTCGGTTCAAGAGGGGCTGTCGGTGAATGACCAATGCCTATTCAATACCGCGATGGCGGCGCGTACGTCGCAGGACTTGTTGAAAAACCAGCATCAATTGCAATTGTATGTGGTCCATCTGGTGGGCCACACGATGCAACATGACCGTTACATCGCCGGGATTGTGGCGATGCATGACAAGCGCTCCGGGCGCTGTCTGGTGTACTGGCCAAATGCCCCTGAAGGCATGGTTCTGACGCTCTACAGCTGCTTGCAGCACGCCCATACGGAACTCAATTGCCTCGGCGCATTGCCTGACAACGCCAGGGCACTGGCACGTCAGGTCGCCCCTTGTTGGGCATTTGAAGCCATCACGCATCACCCGATCAGAGCCGATGAGCGTGCCCAGGAATTCAACATGTTCGATAGGGTTACGTTTGCCATGGTCAACGGCGTTCGTCAGTCCAAGGACTTTATTCGCTCATTTGCCATCCGGCATCTTGAGCCTACGGCTGTGCCTGAGGAAATTGAACAACAGACGTTTGAGCAGATTGCCAGTGATCCCCAGAACTGGCTGGCCCTGGTCGCCACCTCCCACAGTAACGCTCAGGCATTGTTGTATCGTGCCAGCCTGCTTGCGCGGCAGCGTCAGACCCAGGCTGTCAGTCGCTCTGCAACAGAGCTGCAGTCCTATCGAATCCGGCGCATTGCCGAGCGGCGCAATGCGGCGCTACGCAATCTGGTCGCCTCCTCCAGCTCGGTGATCGGGTGGTTCATCGATGTTTACGAACTGTTGCTTGCCGCGCGTCACTATCATCGCTTCGGCGACTCCGACGATGCCATTGATGTGGGTTTCAGGACCGCACTTATTGCGACTGACCTGCTGCTGAGTTTTTTGCCAGGGCCCAGGCGAATCGGCGCTGTAAAGCCGCGCACGCTGCAGCCCGCGCTTAGGTCTGCCCTGGGGCAACTGAAACGCTGGCGTATGACCGCGCAGGCTGTATCCGCCCCGTCGCCCGTCACCCGACTCAATGCCCTGGAACGTTTCCAGCGCAAGGGTGTGCCTGAGGGCGCCGTAGCGTTGAAAGGCCTGAGTGAGCAAGGCGTGTTCGTAAAAAATGGCGAGCTGTTTGTGGCCGATGACTCATCCCATTACCCACTTTACCGGCGCGACAAGGAACCGTTCTATCGCTTGAAAAACCAGCAGGCACCGGGGAAGGATGAACTGATCCTGAGCATCCATCAGCCCGGAGAGTGGCTGCTCGACGCGGACGCCCCACAGCCGGTGGCAGGCAGCAGTTCAGGGCGACTCAACCCGTGGCGTGCGCCTGCGCAGCCGCCGCCGGACTGGCAGTCGCCCACCTCGGCTACGCGCGTGGCCACACACACAGCCATTGTGCAGTCGTATGTGACGACTGATCACTGGACAGCGTGGTCCATTCCGTTTCAGCGCGACATGCAGTTGATTTCGTCGGACCCGGAGGTGTTTCAGATCACCCAGGGTTCCTCAGGCGCTCGCCATAAAATCATCCGGATGGCCCCGGCAAACGTCGGGCCTGCCGATCCTTCCAGCAGTTACTTCAGGTTGCTTTCGGAGGGCGATCAGGCCCCTCTTGATAACATCGTGTTTATCCGCAAGGACGACACACCGGGTTCATCGGCCAGGGCTGATATCGAGCGATGGACAAGCACAGCCCTTGATGAGCAGCCTCTGGCGGTGTCGCGTATTGCAACGGGCGGCTGGCTGGTCCACGCGCCCTTGTTCGACAGGTCTTTGCCGGATTATGTGGGTGCGGCTTTCCCCACCATGACGCATCAAAGCCGGGCGTTCGCAGCGGCAAGGATGATTGAGTTGAGCAATCCTGACAGCGCGGCCACGGCCAGCCACCTGCTCAATATTCGCGCGACGTTGGACCGCTGGTTGCCTGCGGCGCCCGCCAGGCCCGGTCAAACGGACGATTTGCTGAGAATGCTGCGCCCGACTAAAAGAAGCGGTGTCAATGTGAATATCGGGTTCGAGGGCATGTCGCCCGGCTTCATCCGTGTTGACTTCACGCCGCCTTTCTCGTTGAACCCCAGACTCAAATTCGTGGCCACTGCAGTCGGGGATGAGCGGTTTATTGCACAACATGCAGCGGTCAGGGCCGTGCTGGAAGCCCAGGGTTTCTCCGTGCTGGACCTGTCAGTGCGACGTCAAGGCGCGACGGCCGGATTGGGCAACCTTGAATCAATCGCGACGCATATCGATTCGGACAAGCTGTATTACTTGACCTATCGATGGATTGGGACCGGGCAACTTTCAGTGGGGAAGAAACTCACGGACGCCTGGATCAACGTGGCAATCAAGCAACACGACGCTTCGTTGTTAATGGCAGCGGTCGATAACGCGATGCGAAGCGGTCGTCTGGGGCGAATTTTCGCTGGCATTCAGTGGCCCACCAAGGACTTGTCGCCTCCAAGCGTCTATTTCGTCAAAGTGGATTCCCTGCATTGATCAGCGACGCCGCGCCGGCGCCGCCGAACAGCCCGGCGCTGACCCGGTTGAACCAGCTCTGGCCATTGCCGCTGCGCAAGTATCGCGCCGCAGCATGGGCGCTCAGGCCGTAAGCGAGCTTGCACAGCAGGTCGAGCACCGTCCAGGTCGCGATCATGATCAGCAGTTGCGGCAGGAACGGCTGCTGGCTGCCGAGAAACTGCGGCAGGAAGGCGGCGAAGAACAGGATGTCCTTGGGGTTGCTGGCGCCCAGCACGAAGGCACGCCCAAACAGCGCACGAAAGCGCGGCACGCCTGGCGCCTGCGGCACGTTGGCTGCCTGGGCCGGCCGGCGCGACTGCTGCCAGCTTTGCCAGGCGAGGTAGAACAGGTACAGCGCGCCGACGATTTTCAGCGCGTTGAACAGGTGCTCCGAAGCCAGCAGCAACGCGCCCAGGCCCAGCGCCGAAGCGCTCAGCAGGCAGATTGACGCAAACACCCCGCCGAGAAATGCCGGGTACGAGCGACGCAGGCCGTAGTTGAGGCTGTTGCTGATCATCAGCAGCGACAGCGGGCCGGGAATCAGAATCACGATCAGTGCGGCGCCGCTGAACAGCAGCCAGGTTTCAAGCGTCATTTCATTGCTCCAGTGTTTGGCAACTGCACGTGTTCATAACCATACAAACTTGGCGATAAAGATCGCACACAGCACCCACAGGCTGACGGAAATCTCACGGTACTTGCCGGTACCGGCCTTGAGCGCCACGTACGTAATAAAACCCAGGGCAATCCCGTCGGCAACCGAAAACGTCAGCGGCATCATGATCGCGGTGACGATCGCCGGAATGCTGTCGGTGGCCTCATCCCAATTGATATGGGCCATGCTGCCCATCATCAGCATCGCCACATAGATCAGCGCGCCAGCGGTGGCGTAGGCCGGGATCATGCCCGCCAATGGCGCAAAAAACATCGCCGCCACGAACAGGATGCCCACGGTCACCGCCGTCAGCCCGGTGCGCCCGCCAGCCGCGACGCCCGCGGCACTTTCCACATAGCTGGTTACCGGCGGCACACCGACCATGGCGCCGAACACGCTGGACGCGCTGTCGGCCTTCAAGGCGCGGGACAGGTTGTCGATCCTGCCGTCGGCATTCACCAGGCCTGCGCGTTGCGCAACGCCCATCAGTGTACCGGCAGTGTCGAACATGTGTACAAACAGAAAGGCAAATACCACGCTGATCATGCTTACATTGAACACACCCATCACGTCCATCGCCATCCAGGTCGGCGCCAGGCTCGGCGGCGCGGCGAGAATGCCGTTGTAGTGCACCAGGCCCAGGCCCCAGCCGGCCAGGGTCACGGCGATGATGCTGATCAGAATCGCGCCGAACACCCGGTGATAGCTCAGGATGGCAATCAGCAGAAAGCACACCGCCGCCAGCAGCGGCGCCGGCTCATGCAACGAGCCGAGCCGGATCAGGGTGGCCGGGCTGTCGACAATGATGCCGGCGGTTTTCAGGCCGATGACCCCAAGGAACAGGCCAACCCCGGCGCCCATCGCGTGGCGCAGGCTCACCGGAATGCTGTTGAGCAGCCATTCACGGATGCGCGACAAGGTGAGGATCATGAACAGCACACCGGAGATGAATACCGCGCCGAGTGCGGTTTCCCAGCTGTAGCCCATCGTGCCGACCACGGTGTAGGTGAAGAACGCATTGAGCCCCATGCCGGGTGCCAGGCCCACCGGCCAGTTGGCGTACAGGCCCATCAGCAGGCAGCCCAGCGCGGCGGCGATGCAGGTGGCGACGAATGCCGCGCCGTGATCGATGCCGGCGTCCGCCATGATGTTGGGGTTGACGAAGATGATGTAGGCCATGGTGATGAAGGTGGTAAGGCCGGCGAGCAATTCGGTCTTCACCGTGGTGCCATGCACGCGCAGTTTGAACAGGCGTTCGAGCAAGCCGCTGCGTGGCGCGGCGAGGTCGAGCGTAGAAGCTTCGGGTTTGCGGCTATCCACAGCGAGTACTCCTCAAGCATTTTATTGTTATGTCCAGCGCTGCTCGCCTGAGTGGGCTGCGGCGCTGTGAGGGAGTGGCGAGTTTGTTGACCATCTAGTCAGAAACTCGCACGAAGCGAATTATGCTTTTGTATACAAATAAAGCAAATAGTGTTTTCGATTAACTTGACCAGAGAACGTGCAAGGCTATCCGGCAAGGGCCTGATTGACCGCCAGCCATCCCATCACCGCTGCTTCGCCGGCCTCACTGAATGCGCGCTGCAACAGCTTCACCTGTTCACGGCGCAGCGACTGCTCGAAACGCCGGCCCTCGTCGGTCAGTTGCAGCAGGCGCTTACGCTTGTCGGTGTCGCACGCCACGCTGTCCACCAGGTGCATCTCCTGCAATTGGCGCAGCGGTATGTTCAGCGCCTGTTTGCTCACCCCCAGCAGTTCCAGCAGTTCCTTCACGCTCAAGGCCGGGTAGCGCGCGATAAAAAACACGATGCGTTGGTGCACCCGGCTCAGGCCACGGCGCTCGAGCATTTCATCGGCTTTGGCGGTAAAGGCCTGGTAGCCGAAGAAGAACGCTTCCATGGCCTGCTGCTGGCTGGTCGAGTTTTTAAGGTCAATCATCTTGACGTATCCGCGCAAGTCGTCGTAATTTCGGTCAAGCAGTTTGACGTATTTCCCACAGCCTTCGCTAGCGGTGACTTTCATGGCCTTCTCTGAACGTGTTTCGCGCTTAAAAAGCTCCCTGATCCGTGAAATCCTCGCGGCGGCGCAACGCCCGCACGTGATGTCGTTCGCCGGTGGCCTGCCGGCCGAGACCATGCTGCCGGCGCTGAACTGGGATGACATGCCGCCCACCATCGGCCAATACGGCATGAGCGAGGGCGAGCCGCAACTGCGTGAACTGCTCGCCGCGCAGGCGCGCGCCCTGGGCGTACCCTGCCAGGCCAGCCAGGTGCTGGTGGTCAGCGGCTCACAGCAAACCCTGGACCTGGCGGCCAAGCTGTATATCGACAAAGGCACTAAAATCCTGCTGGAAGGCCCGACTTACCTGGCCGCCTTGCAGATATTCCAACTGTTCGGCGCCGATTGCCTCACCGTGCAACTGGAAGCTGACGGCCCCGATCTGGCCAGCCTGCGCGCCAACCTCGAACGCCATCGCCCGGCGTTCATCTACCTGATCCCGACGTTTCAGAACCCCTCTGCGGTGCGCTACAGCGAAGCCAGGCGCGAAGCCGTCGCGGCGCTGCTCGACGAGTTCGGTGTGACCCTGATCGAAGACGAACCCTACCGCGAGCTGACTTTCGATGGCGGCAGTGCCAGGCCCATCGCCGGTCGCCTGAAAAAGGCCAGCTGGATCTATACCGGCACTGTGTCCAAGACCTTGTTGCCGGGCCTGCGCGTGGGCTACCTGATCGCCAGCCCGGACCTGTTCCCGCACCTGCTCAAGCTCAAGCAATCGGCCGACCTGCACACCAACCGGGTCGGCCAATGGCAGGCGATGCAGTGGATCGGTACCGAACAGTATCAGCAACACTTGGCCGAACTGCGCAGCTTTTACCGCGAGCGTCGCGACGCGTTCCAGACTGCATTGACGCGCCACTTCGGTGACCTCGCCGACTGGCAAGTGCCCCAGGGGGGATTATTCTTCTGGCTGACCTTGAAACAACCGCTCGACACCCGCACCTTATTGGCGCCAGCACTGGAGCAGGACGTCGCATTCATGCCCGGAGAGCCGTTCTTTTCCGAGCCGGACCAGCACCTGGGTTCATTGCGCCTCAACTTCAGCCATATCGACCCGGCCCGCCTGGATGAAGGGCTCAAGCGTCTGGCCGCGGTGGTCCGTCAAGCACAGCTCGCGCAAGCGGCATAAGGGGAGCTTCATGTACAAGGTTTATGGCGATTACAAGTCGGGCAACTGCTACAAGGTCAAGCTGATGCTCAACCTGCTGGGCATCCCGTATCAATGGATCGATGTGGATATTCTCAACGGCGACACCGAGACCGCCGAGTTCCTGGCGAAGAACCCCAACGGCAAGATCCCCGTGCTGGAACTCGAAGACGGCACCTGCCTGTGGGAGTCGAACGCGATCCTCAACTTCCTCGCCGATGGCAGCGAATTCCTGCCGAGCGAGCCGCGCCTGCGGACCCAGGTGCTGCAGTGGCAATTCTTCGAGCAGTACAGCCACGAGCCGTACATTGCGGTGGCGCGGTTCATCCAGTTTTACCTGGGGCTGCCCCAGGAGCGGCAGGAGGAATACAAGAAGTTGCACAAAGGCGGCTACAAGGCGCTCAAGGTGATGGAACGCCAACTGCAGCTGACGCCGTACCTGGTGGGGGAGCAGTTCTCGATTGCCGATGTGGCGCTATATGCCTACACCCACGTGGCCCATGAGGGCGGGTTTGACCTGGACGCCTATCCGGGCGTGCAGGCGTGGCTGGCGCGGGTGGCCGACCATCCCGGGCATGTGGCGATGCTGGATTGATCGATGCGCTGCTTCCCTCATTCAGTTCGAACGTTATTCAGGTAAGTGCTCATGCAGCAGTTCGAAACAGCGCTGTGCCGCCGGGCTTAATGCGATCCCTGTGCGGCTGATCAACCCGATCTCCCGGTTAACGCCGGGATGATCGATATCAACGCGCTGCAATCCCTCCAGGCTGTCCGCCGCCGACTCCGGCAGAATACTGATCCCCAATCCCTGGCGCACCAGTGCCAGCACCGTCGACATGTAGTTGGCCTCAATCCCCGCGTTCATCGTCAAGCGCGTCTCATCGAACAACCTGTCCACTTGCTCGCGCACGCTGCTGTCGCGCCCGGTGAGGACGATCGGGTGCTCGGCCAGTTGCGCCAGCGTCACCCGGCGGTGGCGACTGAGGCTGTGGTCCTGCGGCACGAATGCGCACAACCGGTCATTGAACACCGGCACGAAATCCAGGCCATGGCTGAGTTTGGCGCGCACGCCGATACCGAAGTCCACTGCTCCGGCGCGGACCTCGGCGTGAATGCGCTGGGCCACGAGGTCATGCAGGCGCACCTCGATCCCGGCAAAGCGCTCGCGAAACAGGCGCAGGGCCGGCGGCAGGGTGTCGGCGCACACCGAGGGCAGGGCGGCGAGGGTGACCACGCCGCGCCGCAGGGCGGCGAGATCGCGCGAGCCGGTGACGATGTTATCCAGGTCCAGCAGCAGTTTTTCCATGGGGCCACGGGCGTCGCGGCCGGCGGCGGTGAGGCTCAGATGGCGCGGGCTGCGGTCGAGGAGGGCGACGCCCAGCCAATCTTCCAGTTGCTGCACCTGCACGGTGAGGGCTGAGGGCGACAGATTCAGTTCGTTGGCGGCTTTAACGAAGCTGCCCAGGCGCGCCACCGCGAGGAAGGCCTGGATATGCTGGACTGAGTTTTTCATTTTGTTTTTCCGAACACACAGGGCTGAATATTCCAATTTACAAAGGCTGGCGTGCTTTTGATACTCCGGGGAAAACAATAACCGGCCACCAAGGCCGCTCTGGAGTAACCCATGCTCGCCACTCTGGGTGTCATCACCATTCTGTGCCTGCTCGCTGCCGTCATGAGCAAACGCCTCTCGCCCCTTGTCGCCCTGATCGCGTTGCCGATTATCGCCGCGCTGCTCGGCGGGTTCGGTCTGCAAACCAGCGCCTTCATCATCACCGGTATCAAGAACGTCGCCCCCGTGGTGGGCATGTTCGTGTTCGCGATTCTGTTCTTCGGGATCATGACCGATGCCGGCATGCTCGACCCCATCATCGACCGCATTCTGCGCACGGTCGGCACGCGTCCTACGCGCATTGTGGTGGGCACCGCGACCCTGGCGTTGCTGGTGCACCTGGATGGCTCCGGCGCCGTGACCTTTTTGGTGACGGTGCCGGCGATGCTGCCGCTGTACACCCGCCTGGGCATCGACAAACGCATCCTCGCCTGCGTGTGCGCCATGGCCGCCGGGGTCAACTTCCTGCCCTGGACCGGTCCGGTGCTGCGCTCGTCGGCGGCGTTGCATGTGCCGGTGGCAGACCTGTTCCAGCCGCTGATCCCGGTGCAGATCGTCGGCCTGATTTTCGTATTCGCCTGCGCCTGGTGGCTGGGCCGGCGTGAAGAAAAACGCCTGGGCCTGGGCGCCGGCTCCACGGTGGATGCGGTGCCGCAACGGGTGCTCAGCGACGACGACATCAAGCTGCGCCGGCCCCGGCTGTTCTGGGTCAACCTGATGCTGACCCTCGCGGTGATGGTCGTGATGATCGCCGGCTGGGTCGATCCGGTGGTGATGTTCATGCTCGGCACGGTATTGGCGCTGTGCATCAACTACCCCAACGTCGATGCCCAGCGCGCCCGCATCGACGCCCATGCCAGGACCGCCCTGACCATGGCCAGTATCCTCCTCGCCGCCGGGGTATTCACCGGCATCATGCAAGGCACCGGCATGCTCAAGGCGATTGCCGAAGTGGCAGTGGCACAGATTCCGGCCGGCCACGGCAAGCTGATCCCGGCGGTGGTGGGTTTTATCTCCATGCCGCTGAGCATGCTGTTTGACCCCGATTCCTATTACTTCGGCGTGATGCCGGTGATCGCCGAAGTCGGCAAGGCCCTGGGCGTCGACCCGCTGCAGGTGGCCCAGGCTTCGCTGCTCGGCGTACACACCACCGGTTTTCCGGTCAGCCCGCTGACCCCCGCGACCTTCCTGCTGGTGGGCCTGTGCAAGATCGAGTTGGCCGATCACCAGCGTTTCACCATTCCTTTTCTGTTTGCCGCGTCGGTGTTGATGACCCTCACCGCGTTGCTCCTGGGAGTTATCTGAGATGAAAACCTTGCGCATTGGCTCCGGCGCCGGTTACTCCGGCGACCGTATCGAACCTGCCGTGGAACTGGCCGAGCGGGGCGATCTGGATTACCTGGTGTTCGAATGCCTGGCCGAACGCACCATCGCCCTGGCCCAGCAGGCGCGCATCGGCGACCCGGCTGGCGGTTACGACCCGTTGCTGGCTGAACGCATGCGCCGGGTATTGCCATTGGTGGGCCGTCACGCAGGCAGGCGACGCTTGCGGGTGATCACTAACATGGGCGCGGCCAACCCGGTGTCGGCGGCTGTCGAGGTACGGCGCATCGCCAGTGAGTTGGGCCTGAGCTGCAAGGTCGTGGCCGTGGTCGGGGATGATGTGCTGGAGGGGTTGCGCCCCGAGCATGTGCTGGATAACGGCCAGACGCTCGGCTCGCTGGGCGAGCGGCTGATCTCGGCGAATGCCTACCTGGGCGTCGATGGCATTCTGGACGCCCTGCGCGAGGATGCCGATGTGGTGATCACCGGGCGGGTGGCCGATCCTTCGTTGTTTCTCGCACCGCAGATGTTTGAATTCGGCTGGGCGGCGCACGATTGGGAACTGCTGGGGCGCGGCACCCTGGTCGGGCATCTGCTCGAGTGTGCGGGGCAGGTCAGCGGCGGCTACTTCGCCGAGCCCGGTTTGAAGGACGTGGATGATCTGGCGCGCCTGGGCTTTCCGCTGGCCGAGGTCGACGCAGACGGTGCTGCGGTGATCACAAAGGTGGCCGGCTCCGGTGGCCTCGTCAGCCCTGCTACCTGCGCCGAACAGTTGATCTATGAAGTGCATGACCCGTCGGCGTATTTGACCCCCGACGTGACGGCGGACTTTTCCCAGGTGGCATTTACCCAGGAGGGCATCGACCGCGTGCGCGCCGAGGGGGCGTCGGGGCGGGCGCGGCCGGAGCAGTTGAAAGTCAGTGTCGGTTATCTGGATGGCTGGATCGGTGAGGGGCAAATGTCCTATGGCGGGCCGGGAGCGGTCGCGCGGGCGCAACTGGCGCGGGACATCGTTCTCAAGCGCCTGGCGTTGACGGGCGTACAGATGCAGGAGGTGCGCGCCGAACTGATCGGCATGGACGCGCTGCATGGCCCGCGCAGCAGCGTCGAACCCTGGGAAGTGCGCCTGCGCGTGGCGGCGCGCTGTGATGAGCGCAGCGACGCGGTGCGCGTTGGCAATGAAGTGGAAACCCTTTACACCAATGGCCCGGCCGGCGGCGGTGGCGCAAGCAAAAGCGTACGTCAGGTGGTGGCGGTGGCATCGTTGATGCTGCCCCGTGGTAAGGTCAACGCGAGGATCGAAGCATGAAATTGCACACCCTGGCCCACTCCCGTACCGGGGACAAGGGCGACACGTCGAACATCTCGATCATTGCTTACCGCGCCGAGGATTACCCGTTGTTATGTGAACAACTGACCGCCGAACGCGTGGCGCAGTTTTTCGACGGCTTGCGCGAACCGGGGGCTGCGCCGGTGCGGCGCTATGAACTGCCCAACGTGCAGGCGCTGAACTTCGTGCTGCCGGGGATCCTGCGCGGCGGCGTGACCCGCTCGCTGGCGCTGGATGCGCATGGCAAGTGCCTGGGTTCGGCGTTGTTGGAGCTGACAATATTTGACTGAAGGTGACCCAATCTTCGAACAGTGGCAAGCGGGCACGTTGTGGCAAGCAGGCATGTTGTGGCAAGCCCTAATGCCGTTCAGTTAAGCGCAGATTCCCTGTGGCGAGCAGGCTTGTCCTGCGTTGGGCTGCGCAGCAGCCCCAAAGCCAGGCGCTGAGCCGTATCAGGTACACCGCGTTTTACTCGATGGGGGGCGCTTCGCACCCCAACGCGGGGCAAGCCCGCTCGCCACAATAAGCCCACAAGCGCAGATTCCCTGTGGCGAGCAGGCTTGTCCTGCGTTGGGCTGCGCAGCAGCCCCAAAGCCAGGCGCTGAGCCGTATCAGGTACACCGCGTTTTGCTCGATGGGGGGCGCTTCGCACCCCAACGCGGGGCAAGCCCGCTCGCCACAGGGATATTCGCAGGGCGGTCAGATCGCAGCGAAGCGCTTGTCGAGGTAGTCGATGATCACCTTGGAGTCATACATCCAGGTGGTCTGGCCATTCTCTTCGATACGCAGGCACGGCACCTTGATCCGGCCGCCTTGCTCCAGCAGGGTCTGGCGATCATGTTCGTTGTTCTTCGCGTCCTTCAAGGCCACCGGCACATTGAGGCGGTGCAGGGTGCGACGGGTTTTCACACAGAACGGGCAGGCGTGGAACTGGTACAGGGTCAGGTCCCTGGCCGCCGCATTCACCTGGGCCTGTTGCTCGGCGGGACGCTGTTTTTTGCGGGGGCGGGTAAGAAAGTCGCCCGCGATGATGAGTTGGCCCAGGCCCACTCGAAGTGCTTTGACGAACATGGCTGAAACCTCTGGCCCTAAACTTGAGGGGTGGCAGCTTACCTGAATTCTGCAGGCGAAAAAAAACCGGCGATGAACGCCGGTTTTTTTTATCGAAGCAGCCCGTTACTTGATCAGGCTGAGAAACTCGCTGCGGGTGGCCGCATTTTCGCGGAACTCACCGAGCATCACCGAGGTGATCATCGACGAATTCTGTTTCTCCACGCCGCGCATCATCATGCACATGTGCTTGGCTTCGATCACCACGGCCACGCCCAGCGCGCCGGTCACTTCCAGTACCGCATCGGCGATCTGACGGCTGAGGTTTTCCTGGATCTGCAGGCGGCGCGCGTACATGTCGACAATCCGCGCTACTTTCGACAGGCCCAGCACCTTGCCACTCGGGATATAGGCGACATGTGCCTTGCCGATAAAGGGCAGCAGGTGGTGTTCGCACAACGAGTACAGCTCGATGTCCTTGACCAGCACCATCTCGCTGTTGTCGGAGCTGAACAAGGCACCGTTGGTGACTTCTTCGAGTGTCTGTTCATAGCCGCGGCAAAGGTACTGCATCGCTTTGGCGGCACGCTTTGGCGTGTCGAGCAGGCCCTCGCGGGAGACGTCCTCGCCGAGCTGGCCGAGAATCTCTGTGTAATTCTGTTCCAGGGACATGAAACTACCTGTTGGATTTTCGCAAAGCGCAAGGTTACGGGGGCGGACACATCGCTGCAAGCCTGACGATGGCACTTGTTACTCGTCGCGGCCTTCCATCATGGTGCGCTTGAGCATCACATACACCGCACCGGCACCGCCGTGGCGGGCCTGGCAGGAAGTAAAGCCGAGCACCTGGGTATGCTGGCGCAGCCAGGTGTTGACGTGGCTCTTGATCATCGGCCGCTTGCCGTCCAGACGCACGGCCTTGCCGTGAGTGACGCGCACGCAGCGGATTTCGAATTTTGTGGCTTCGGCGAGAAAGGCCCACAGGGTTTCCCGGGCTTTTTCCACGGTCATGCCGTGCAGGTCGAGGCTGCCTTCGAAGGGGATCTGGCCGAGCTTGAGCTTGCGCATCTGGCTTTCCTGCACGCCGTCGCGGGCCCACATCAGCTCGTCCTCGGGGCCGACGTCGATCACGAACTGGTCCGACAGACCATCCACGGTGGTGGCATCGGTGCGCACGGTGGCGGCCTGGCGCAGCTTGGCGATCTGCGCCCGGTCGGCTTTGGGTTTGCCGGTGTCGGCGCGGTCGTGCTTGATCGGCTTGACGCCGCGCAGCTCGTTTTTGAACAGGGAAAAGTCGTCGTCTTGCATGTCAGCCTCCGCGAGGGGCGGGCAGTTTACCTAATCGCGGCGGCCAGGGCGCAGGAAACGCTATCCAGGCGCCATCAGTCGTGCTTTTTCATCAGGTGCGAGGCGATATTCAGTGACGAGGTCTGGCGCATTTTCCGACGGCTGCGGCGCCACAACCATACGCCGAACCACAGCACCAGAAGGCCGATTACCAGCAGAATCGCCGAGCCACCGGGGCTGGCATTCAGCTCACCAAGGGCCGGCGAGTGACCAAACAAACCGGCGCCACCAGCGCCGGCCAACAACAGACCACACATCGTCAGCAGCGCGGCAAAGCACGCCACCAGACGCAGACGCCAGTTGCTCGGGCCCTTGGGGCGCAAGCGACGAGCATCAAAACCATCGGATATCTTCATTCCGACCTTTCCTCCAGGGTATCGGCCCTTCGACCGGAAGATACACAGGTTGTTCCGGGTGGAGGGGTAAATGCGCCAAATGAAAGGGCTTTGCGGATGAGTGGGGTTTAAACACACCGCTCACCCGCAGGTCGATCAAATCAGATCTTTGGTCAGCGCGAGGGTCGCGAAATTGTCGGCCATGATGGCCATTTCGGTCTGCTGCACGTGCTCGGCACTCAGGATACCGCCTTTGCAAGGCAGGTCGCGGGTGGCGCAGGCGTCTTCCACCAGCGTGCAGCGAAAGCCCAGGTTCTTGGCGGCGCGCACGGTGGTGCTGACGCTGGAGTGGCTCATGAAGCCGCAGACGATCAGGTCCAGCGAGCCCAGGTCCTGCAGGTGTTTTTCCAGGCCGGTGCCGTGGAAGGCGCTTGGCAACAGCTTGCCGATGATGGTTTCGTCACCCTCAGGCTCAAGGCCGGGGATGAATTCGCCGCGTTCGCCCTGGGGGTCAAACAGGCCGCCGACGGTGCCGAGATGACGCACATGCACAATCGGGCGCCCGGCATTGCGCGCCGAGGTCACCAGCTGCCTGATGTTGGCGACGGCCGCGTCCATGCCCGAGAGGGCGAGCGGGCCGCTGAGGTATTCCTTCTGGGCGTCGATGATCACGAGGGTCGCATGGGCAAGGTTCGCTGCTGCGTAACCACGACCGCTGAGTTGAAACATCGTCTTTGGAACGGACATTCTGGGGCTCCTGTCAGGGGGGCGTTTGCGACATTGTCCACTGGCAGAGCGGTTCTGTGAATCGCTACCATCGCAAGCTGCGCCGTTGCTGGCGTGCAGCCCTGTCAAGAGGCTGCCGTGTTTAACCAGAGGGCAGCCATTTGGATGAAATCCGACAGATGGCGCGAGCACTGCACTCATCGTCGGTCCCGGCGAAGGCTGTTAGAATCGCCAGTCGTTTTTTCCAGGAGCTTGCCCCGTGATCACTTCCCGCCTGCGCACCTTGCGCGACCATATCCGTTGGGCTGTCAGCCGTTTCCACGGGGAAGACCTGTTTTTTGGCCATGGCACCGACAACGCCTGGGACGAAGCCCGGCAACTGGTGCTCGGCGCTCTGCATCTGCCCTGGGAAATTGCCGACAGCTATCTGGACTGCAACCTCGAAGAAGAGGAAATCTCCCACGTGCAGCGTTTGCTGCATCGCCGCATCCATGAGCGCGTGCCCACGGCTTACCTGTTGAAGGAAGCCTGGTTCTGCGGTCTGTCGTTTATCGTCGATGAGCGCGTGTTGATCCCGCGCTCACCGATTGGCGAACTGATCGAAAACCGCTTCGAACCCTGGCTGGCCCAGCCGCCTGCGCGCATCCTCGACCTGTGCACCGGCTCCGGTTGCATCGGCATTGCCTGCGCCTACGAGTTCCAGGAGGCTGAAGTGGTGCTGGGTGATGTGTCCTTTGAAGCATTGGAAGTGGCCAACCAGAACATCGAGCGCCATGGCGTGGATCAGCGCGTGTACACCGTGCAGGGCGATGGCTTCGATGGCCTGCCGGGCCAGCGTTTTGACTTGATCGTGTCCAACCCGCCCTACGTGGATGCCGAAGACTTTGCCGATATGCCCGACGAATATCAGCACGAGCCGGAGTTGGGCCTGGCCTGCGGTGACGACGGCTTGAACCTGGTACGGCGCATGCTCGCCGAGGCGGCGGACCACTTGACCGAGAAGGGCTTGCTGATTGTCGAAGTGGGCAACAGCCAGGTGCACGTCGAGGCGCTGTACCCGCAAGTGGATTTTGCCTGGCTGGACTTCCAGCGCGGCGGGCATGGCGTGTTCATGCTCACGGCTGAACAGTGCCGCGAGCATCAGGCCGTCTTTGCCGCGCGGGTCTAGCTGAGGACGTGAGGTCAATGTGGGAGGGGGCTTGCTCCCGATTGCTGAGTGTCAGTCACTGAATACAGTGACGGGTACACCGCTATCGGGAGCAAGCCCCCTCCTACACGTTGATCGCATTGCAATTTATCAGCGGTGCGTGGCGATCCAGATCAACAGCCCCGCCTGAAACACCGTAAATGCCACCAGGCAGGTAATGGTAAAGCGCAATCCGCTGTCCTCGCGCTTGAACTTGGTGACCTTTTCTTCCTCCTTGCGCAGCTTCACTTCCTGCTCCTGCAGGTTCTGCTCGGCCTGTTGCAGCATCTGCGCCGCTTCCAGAATCTGCACGAACTGTACCTTCTCGGTGTTCCAACTGTCCAGCACGTTGCTGACCTTGCCCGGCTGCACATTGCCTTTCAAATGCTGCACATCGGCGTAGGCCACATCGAAACCCTGAATGCGCAGGAAGTGATCACGGCGCAGGCGCGTGGCTTCGTTGAGTGCATCCTTGTTGGCCAGGCTCACGCCGTCGACGCGGTAGTGTGACCACTTCCTTTTCGCCCAGGCGGCGGCCTGGGCCACCAGGAAACGACCAAGGCCACGGTTGACCGGTTCGATCTCCAGGCTGTTGCCCGGGCCGAAGTGCACGCGGTGTGTTTCGTGGTCCACCCACACGTCGAGCTGGTTCTGCTCACGCCGCACGCGCTGGCTCGGTAACTCGATGACCATGCGCAACAGGCTGCGTTGCGCATCATGCCGCTCGGCGTAGCCGAACTGCACAAAGCGCAAGGGCCGTGCTCCGGTGGCACGGTCGATTGCCAGGGGCGCCAGGCGCAGCATCTTGAAATGTTCGGCCTGCACGTCCGCCCACGGCAGGGCCGCTGCCTCGACGGCCTCGGGCACGTCGGCCGGGGTGTCGCTGGTCGGTTCCGGTGTTGCTTCGGTGATTGTCATGCGGCGCGATCCTGTCCAAGCCGTGCGAGCCGACAGTCTTTTTACTGTCGACCCTGGGCTTATCGGCCGGTTCTGCCAGGACTGGAGGCCAATACTTGCTTAGCGCGAGCGCAGTCCGTCGATAAAGCGTACCAGGCGCTCGCCCAGCTCGGCGGCCAGCGGCAGTTTCGGGTCGTTGTAGGAGGCCAGTTGCTGCTTGACGTTGTTGGGCACGATGCGCATTACGTGGTTCATGCCTTCGATGATGGTCAACTGCGCGTCGGGTTTGGCCTGTTGCAGTTGCCGCGCATCGGCCACACCGACCTGGATATCGTTGGTGCCCTGGATGATCAGTGCCGGCATGTGCAGCCTGGCGAACGCGGCCGATGGGTCGGCGCGAAACAGGCTGATCAGGTAAGGCTGCACGCTGGGCCGGAAAATCCCTTCCAGGGGAGTCGGCACATCGGCATCCACCTGACCGGCCTTGAGGTGGTCGAGGATTTCATTGCTGCGCAGCAACAGCGCAGGAGGCAGATGGTCGGCCAGTTGCTGGCGGATCACCTGGTCGACCGGGCGCGCGCTGCCGGAGAGCGACACCACCCCGGCCGGGTCCAGTTGCGGCGCGGCGAGGGCGGCGACCAGTGCGCCTTCGCTGTGCCCCAGCACGATCAGCGGGCCCATGCGTGTGTCCGCCTTGAGCCGTTTGCCCCAGGCCACGGCGTCGGCCACGTAAGCGTCGAGGGTGAGGTTGCGCTCGTCGGGTGTGGCCGCAAGGCTTGCGGCCACACCGCGCTTGTCGTAGCGCACGCTGGCGATGTTATGCCGCGCAAGCACCCAGGCCAGACGCTTGAGGCTGTCGTTGCGTGCACCGTCGGCACTGTTGCCGTTGCGGTCGGTAGGGCCGGAGCCGGCGATGATCAGCACTACCGGCACCGGTTTGTCCGATTGTGGCAACAGCAGCGAGCCGAACAGCTCGCCGCTGCCGGTGTCGAGGCTGATGGGGCGTTGCAGCACCACCGGGGAGGCGGCATGGGCCAGGCTTGTAAAGAGGGTAAGGGCTAACAGCAGAACTCGAAGCATCATCGCGCCATCATTGGAAGGTGCCGGTTGGACCCGTGTCCACCGCTAAGGTTTCGAGGATGAACTAGTCGGTTAGCCTGCGTATACTGGCGGCCTTAAGTTATTACGGTTGACTTGATTCAACTGATTTCACGGAGCGCCCTGCATGTCCGGCAATACCTTCGGCAAGCTGTTCACTGTCACCACCGCGGGCGAAAGCCATGGCCCGGCGTTGGTCGCCATTGTCGACGGCTGCCCGCCCGGCCTTGAGTTGTCCCTGGACGACCTGCAGCGTGACCTCGACCGCCGCAAGCCCGGCACCAGCCGCCACACCACCCAGCGTCAGGAGCCCGACGAAGTCGAGATCCTCTCCGGCGTCTTCGAAGGCCGCACCACCGGCTGCGCCATCGGCCTGTTGATCCGCAACACCGACCAGAAGTCCAAGGACTATTCGGCGATCAAGGACCTGTTCCGCCCGGCCCATGCCGACTACACCTACCATCACAAATACGGCGAACGCGACTACCGTGGCGGTGGCCGCAGCTCGGCTCGCGAGACTGCGATGCGGGTGGCCGCCGGCGCCATCGCCAAGAAATACCTGGCGAGCCAGGGCATCGTGATCCGTGGCTACATGAGCCAACTGGGGCCCATCGAAATCCCGTTCAAGACCTGGGACAGCGTCGAAGACAACGCTTTCTTCTGCCCCGACCCGGACAAGGTGCCGGAACTGGAAGCCTACATGGACCAGTTGCGCCGCGACCAGGACTCGGTCGGCGCGCGCATCACCGTGGTGGCCGAAGGGGTCAAGCCGGGCCTGGGCGAGCCGATCTTCGACCGCCTGGACGCCGAGCTGGCCCACGCGCTGATGAGCATCAACGCCGTGAAGGGCGTGGAAATCGGCGCCGGTTTTGCCTGCGTGTCCCAACGCGGCACCGAGCATCGCGACGAGCTGACCCCGCAGGGTTTTCTCAGCAACAACGCAGGTGGCATCCTCGGCGGCATCTCATCGGGCCAGCCGATCGTGGCGCATCTGGCGCTGAAGGCCACGTCCAGCATCACCACGCCAGGCCGCTCGATCGACGTGCACGGCAATCCGGTGGACATCATCACCAAGGGTCGTCATGACCCCTGCGTGGGCATTCGCGCCACACCGATTGCCGAAGCGATGATGGCCATCGTGCTGATGGACCACCTGCTGCGCCATCGTGGGCAGAACGCCGATGTACACGTGAACACTCCGGTGCTGGGCCAGCTGTGACGGTCCGTTGTGGCGGGCGAGCTTGCTGTGGCGAGCGAGCTTGCTCGCGTTGGGCCGCGAAGCGGCCCGTGTAACCTATGACGTCAACGCTCCCCTACTGGCGCCTCTCCAGCTTCTACCTGTTCTACTTCGCCCTGCTGGGGGCCACCGCGCCTTTCCTGGCGCTGTACTTCGATCACCTGGGCTTCTCCAGCGCGCGCATTGGCGAACTGGTGGCCATCCCTATGCTGATGCGCTGCGTGGCGCCCAACCTGTGGGGCTGGCTGGGCGACTACACCGGCCGGCGCCTGGCCATCGTGCGCTTTGGCGCGGTGTGCACCCTGGCCAGTTTTGCGCTGATTTTCGTGAGCAAAACCTACGCCTGGCTGGCGCTGGTCATGGCCCTGCATGCGTTTTTCTGGCACGCGGTATTGCCGCAGTTCGAGGTCATCACCCTGGCGCACCTGCGCGAGCAGACCGCACGCTACAGCCAGCTGCGGCTGTGGGGTTCCATCGGCTTTATCCTCACCGTGGTGCTCATGGGCCGCCTGTTCGACTGGCTGAGCCTGGACATCTACCCGGTGGTGGTCGTGGTGATCATGGCCGGGATTATCGTGGCCAGCCTGTGGGTGCCGAATGCGCAACCCGTCAGCCACGGCAACCGCCCGGCCGGCGACGGTTTTCTCAAACAGCTGCGCCGCCCCGGCGTGCTGGCGTTTTATGCCTGTGTGGCGCTGATGCAATTAAGCCACGGCCCGTATTACACCTTTCTCACCCTGCACCTTGAGCACCTGGGCTACAGCCGTGGCGTGATCGGCCTGCTGTGGGCCCTGGGCGTGGTAGCCGAAGTGCTGATGTTTTTGGCGATGAGCCGCATCCTCATGCGCTTTTCCCTACGCCGGGTGCTGCTGGCCAGT
Source organism: Pseudomonas sp. Leaf59 (assembly GCF_920984685.1). Lineage (NCBI taxonomy): Bacteria > Pseudomonadati > Pseudomonadota > Gammaproteobacteria > Pseudomonadales > Pseudomonadaceae > Pseudomonas > Pseudomonas sp. Leaf59. The sequence goes on from NZ_CAKLBR010000002.1 coordinate 380,448, forward strand.
TTCCTGTTGGCGGCGCTGCGCTGGCTGCTGCTGGGCACCTTTGCCGAATTCTTCTGGGTGCTGCTGTTGTCGCAAGTGATGCACGCTGCGACCTTCGGCAGCTTTCACGCCGCAGCGATTGCCTTTGTGCAACGCAGCTTCGGCGATAAACAACAGGGTCAGGGCCAGGCGCTGTACGCCGCTCTGGCCGGCACCGGTGGCGCCCTCGGCGCCCTCTATTCGGGCTACAGCTGGAACCTGCTGGGCCCGACCCTCACGTTCGGCATCGCCAGCGCCGCCGCCCTGGCCGCCGCCGTTATCATCGGCCTTCGCTTGCACGAGCAGAATCAAGGAACCGTCCCATGAGCCATGTCGCCGTCTATGCCCTTGCCACGCTGGATACTCCGAACAAAGTCCTTACCCACGCCGACGATATTGCCTCGACCCTGGCCGACCACGGTGTGCGGTTCGAGCGCTGGCAGCCTGGTCCGCTGGAGAAGGGCGCCAGCGAGGCGCAGATGATTGCCGCGTGCCAGCCGCAGATCGACGCCCTGGGCTACAGCGCGGTCGAGGTGTTCAGCGTCGGCAGCGATCAACCGCACCCGCAAGCGTTGCGCGCCAGGCACCTGAAGGCGCGACGCTACAGTGAGGACCACGCGCGTTTGTTCATCGCAGGTCAGGGCTTGTACACCCTGCAAGTGGGTGACTACCTGTATGCCGTGCGCTGTGAAAAAAACGACCTGCTGGTGATCCCTGCAGGCTTGTCACACGGGTTCGACATCGGCGAGAACCCCTGCTGCGTGACGTTGTGCCTGTCCAACAGTGTGCAGGGGCTGACGCCTGAGTTCACGCTGGGCGCGGTGACTGAAGGCTTACCGGGACTGGATGACTGATGGTCCGCACGCGCTGACAGGGCGAGGTAGTGCAATAGCCAGGTAAATGTTCAACCGCAAAGAGTTGGATTTTTTTGTGGGAAGAGCCGTATTTACGTGTAGGTCACGGCTATTTATGTCGCGACCAAGCGCACGGCTGCGTGGGTTATGTAACGCTCTCAAGCTTCGGTGCTTATACCAGCTGTCAATAGGAGGAATCCGAAGGTCGGTATAGGCATCCGCCAAGCGCTTATAAGAAGGAGAGCGGCATGAGTGGCCCACAGGAGTTGTATCCACCCGCGACCGGGCTGTGCGACACGGCCATGGCGGCGCGAAAGCGCTTGAGTCTGTCCGGCAAACCCCTGACGCCCACGGAGCTGGAAATCCTGCGCTGGGCCTCGGAGGGCAAGACCGTCTGGGAAATCAGCAAGATTCGCGCGACCTCCCAGGCGGCGGTCAAATTTCATCTGCGCAATATCTACGGCAAGCTTCAGGTGAGCAATCGCGTGCAGGCAGTCAATGAGGCGGTGCGCCAACGGCTGTATTGAACGCATGAAAAAGGGCCGCGACGTTCAACGACGTCGCGGCCCTTCTCGTAAAAAGCCGTTGCTTAAGCCGAATGGTAGGTCGGCAGGGCAAAGCGGTTCTGGCTTTGCAGCATCGAAATCTGCGGCAGGTCACTGGCTTGTTCAGCCAGGTCGCGGCGGATGGCACTGATTACCCAGGTCAGTTGGTCGGCAGTGTGCAACTGCTGATAGGAAATCGAGCGCTTGACCTGTTTGCCTTCGCCGTTGCGCAGGGTCAACAGGATGCCGCCGTCCGGACGGGGCTGGGTGGTGACGTCGTATTGGGAAAATACTGAAGCGAATTTATCTTGGATCAGGCTCATGTCTATCAGCTCCGTTGGCTCAAGTTGGCAAGCATGGAGTGATAGGTGCAGTGATTGTGCCAGCTAGTGGCTATTTAAAATATCGTTATAAATCAATGGCTTGAATTTATTCTGGATTTTCGGTTTCGTGCAAATTGCATGAAGGGCCATCGTGCACCCCTGCATTTTGCGCTGTCTGGTCAGCGGCGGCTGCAAGGTCCCTAAGCTAAAAGACTCGAAACATACGGTTAAATTCCCTTCTGTCGTTGCTGCCGGTCTGAACAGGTGATTGATTGTCGCTATGACGACTTTTGACAAAAAAGCCATGACAGGCGGGAACTCCCTCGCAACACTGGCGCCTATTCAGTACTGATCAAGGAGCCGCATATGTCAGACCAACCCAAACAGATGACCGACGACGAAGCTGCCGAATTTGCCGAGCAGGTCTTCGATGTTGCCCGCAAAGGCGACGCCGCCATGCTCGCCGCGCTGCTGGCCAAGGGGTTGCCCGCCAACTTGCGCAATCACAATGGCGACACCTTGCTGATGCTCGCGGCCTACCACGGCCACGCCGACGCGGTAAAAGTGCTGCTCGAATTCAAGGCCGACCCGCTGATTGCCAACGACAAGAATCAACTGCCGATTGCCGGCGCGGCGTTCAAGGGCCATATGGCCGTGGTCAAGGCGCTCATAGAAGGTGGCACCCCGCTGGAGGCCGCATCCTCCGATGGCCGTACCGCATTGATGATGGCCGCGATGTTCAACCGTATTGAAATGCTCGACTACCTGCTGGAGCAGGGCGCCAATCCCAAGGCGACCGATGCACAGGGCGCCACGGCACTGGCGGCGGCGCAGACCATGGGCGCGGTGGATGCGGCGGCGAAGTTACAGAAACTGGTGTAGGCTTTGCGCCCTCCAAAACCCGCCCGCCACAGGATTGCCCCATGAAAACCGCCCTCGTCGAACTCATCAGCCACATCAGCGCCGGCGTCATGGGCGAGGACGAGGTGGCGCGCATTGCCGATGAGGCCGCCCAGGCGTATGCCGATCCGGCGGCGTTTTTGGCGGCGAACCCGGACATCAACTACGACGACAGCTTCCCAATCCCCTTGGGCGAGTGGGTGGTGGTCGGCAGCCTGCCGGACACGGTGCTGTTCCAGGCCGACAGTTATGCCGATCTGTTCGCGCAGATCGTTGCCTCGTTCGGCCCTGGCGTGGCGTTCAACCTCAAGCCCAAGCAACTGGCCAAGGCCGACGACCTCACGGCGCTCAATCGCATTCAGATCCAGATGAGCGCGTTGAGTGCCGAAGACGGTGGCTATGTGCTGGTGAATTTCAGCCAGTTGCTGGATGACGCCATCCAGGTGGTGCTGGTGCATGGCAATCACCTGCCGCACGTCTTGCAACGCTGCGCCGAGGTCGGCATCCAGGCTGAACCGGCCCTGGAAGCCCTGCGTGTGGCCGTACACGTCTGAATTAAAACGGAACGATGGCTGGCAGCGCCTATCCTAAGCAGGCATGACCTCACTTAAGGAGCGACACCATGGGTTCTACCTTTAATGGCCTGATTGGCCTGATCATCCTGGCGTTGGATATCTGGGCGATCATCAACGTGTTCAAAAGCGGCGCAAGTACCGGCGCCAAAGTGTTGTGGATCCTGTTGATCCTGCTGCTGCCTGTGCTTGGCCTGATCATCTGGGCAATCGCCGGGCCACGGGGCAACGTGCGGATCTGACACCCCTCTATAGCGGGAGCGGGCACGGTAAGTGTGGGAGGGGGCTTGCTCCCGGTAGCGGTGTATCAGCCAGTCAATCTGGTACTGAAACACCACTACCGGGAGCAAGCCCCCTCCCACATTTGCATTACGGTGCCAGGGGAGATTTGTGTGTCGAAATATTCGCTGCACAGAATTTTCACATTTCATCCAAGAGAATTCGCTGGCTCTATCCTCCGGCCACGGGCCTGCCCTGGGCGCTTTTAAAGGCGTGGTAGCGTTACTCGTTCAGTAATTAATAGCCTTGCCGGCACTGATCGGGCACCATTCGCGCCACTGCAATGCTTCGTCACTTAACTTCCAATGGGTCCTGAAAACGACATGGCAAACCCGGACGCCCTGAGTCAGCAGCGAGCTTCGAATCGCCTGCTGCAACCGACCGTCAAATCCCATCTGGCTTACACGCTGCTCTGTGCACTGGTCATGATGGTGATGTTCTCCCTGCTGCGCCTGGCGCTGCTGGTCTACAACCGCGAGATGATCCTCGACACGCCGGCCGCGACCTTCCTCGAAGCGTTCGCCAATGGCCTGCGTCTGGATCTGCGCCTGGTGGTGTACCTGCTGATCCCGTTGTTACTGGCGCTGTTCAGCGTGCGAGCCATGGCGGCGCGCGGGTTCTTCCGTTGCTGGCTCACCGTTGCCTCGAGCATCGCGCTGTTCCTGGGCCTGATGGAGATGGACTTCTACCGCGAGTTCCACCAGCGCCTCAACGGCCTGGTGTTCCAGTACGTCAAGGAAGATCCCAAGACCGTAGTGAGCATGCTCTGGTACGGTTTTCCGGTGGTGCGCTACCTGCTGGCCTGGGCCGTGGGCACGCTGATCCTGAGTATGGCGTTCAAGGGCGCCGACCGCGCCACCCGTCCGCGCGGCCCGTTCAGCGGCGGCAGTATCGGCACCCGCCAGGTGGCGCCGTGGTACAGCCGCATCGCCGTGTTTGTGGTGTGCCTGCTGATCGCCGTGGTCGCCGCCCGTGGCACCCTGCGCCAGGGCCCGCCGCTGCGCTGGGGTGACGTGTACACCACCGATTCCAACTTCGCCAACCAGTTGGGCCTCAACGGTACGCTGTCGTTGATCGGCGCCGCCAAGGCACGTTTCTCCGAGCACCGCGACAACGTGTGGAAAGCCACCCTGGAACAGCCGTTGGCGACTCAGACCGTGCGCGACATGCTGGTACTGCCGAGCGAAAAACTGGTGGATACCGACACTGCCGCTGTGCGCCGCGACTACACGCCACCGGCCGAGAAGACCCTGCCGATCAAGAACGTTGTGGTGATCCTGATGGAAAGCTTCGCCGGTCACTCGGTGGGCGCTTTGGGCCGTCCGGGCAACATCACGCCTTACTTCGACAAACTGTCCAAGGAAGGCCTGCTGTTCGACCGCTTCTTCTCCAACGGCACCCACACCCACCAGGGTATGTTCGCCACCATGGCCTGCTTCCCGAACCTGCCGGGCTTCGAATACCTGATGCAGACCCCGGAAGGCAGCCACAAGCTGTCGGGCCTGCCGCAGTTGCTCAGCGCGCGTGACTTCAACGATGTGTATGTCTACAACGGCGATTTCGCCTGGGACAACCAGTCGGGCTTCTTCAGCAATCAGGGCATGACCAACTTCATCGGGCGCAACGACTTTGTCGACCCGGTGTTCTCCGACCCGACGTGGGGCGTGTCCGACCAGGACATGTTCAACCGTGGCCTCGAAGAGCTCAAAGCCCGTGAAGGCGGCAAGCCGTTCTACGCGCTGCTGCAAACCCTGTCCAACCACACGCCGTACGCGTTGCCCAACCCTTTGCCGGTGGACAAAGTCACTGGCCGTGGCAGCCTCGACGAGCATTTGACGGCGATGCGCTACTCCGACTGGGCCCTGGGCCAGTTCTTTGAAAAGGCGCGCAAGGAGCCGTACTTCAAGGAAACACTGTTCGTGATCGTCGGTGACCACGGGTTTGGCAACGAGCAGCAGATCACCGAAATGGACCTGGGCCGTTTCAACGTACCGATGCTGATGATTGCACCGGGCATGCAGGAAAAATTCGGCGAGCGTGACCACACCGTGGGCACCCAGATCGACATCGTGCCGACCATCATGGGCCGCCTCGGTGGCGACACCCTGCACCAGTGCTGGGGCCGCGACCTGCTGAACCTGCCGGAAGGCGACAAGGGCTTCGGCGTGATCAAACCGTCGGGCAGCGACCAGACCGTGGCCTTGCTCACCGGCGACCGCGTGCTGGTATTGCCCAAGGAGATGCCGCCGAAGTTGTGGCAATACGAACTGGGCGCGAACCCGACCGGTAAAGTGATCGCTGAATCGCCGGACGAAGCCGCGTTGAAGCAGAAACTTGAATCGTTCCTGCAAACGGCCACCAAGAGCCTGTTGGATAACACCGCCGGCGTAGTGGACGGCAAGCCCGACTGATTCACGGGCAATAAAAAAGAGGCCTTTAAAAGGCCTCTTTTTTTGTCCGGCTTTTAGATGCGGCCGAGCAACAACAACACCACCAGTACTACCAGGACAACACCCAGGATACCCGACGGGCCGTAGCCCCAGTTACGCGAGTGCGGGAACACGGGCAGACCGCCGACCAGCAGCAGAATCAGGATAATGATCAGAATGAGGCTCATGGTTTTATTTCCTTATAGGCCTTCAGCGAGACCGGTTATTTATCAAGAGGCTCGCACCGTTAATTGCGTACGCCTTAACAACTCGGACTAGAGGGTGTGATAAAAAATTCAGTAATTTTTTAAAGTATTTCGATTAGTTGCTTATTTCTTTTTCACTGAACAAAAAACTTTTCCCTTAGTTGAAAAAATCGCCTCTGAGCAATAGATCGGCAGCCGACCGGGCCGACGGTTTGCCTGGGGCATTCATCACCCTGATGGTGCGTGGTTGGCGCAAAATCCTTCGCTACACTGCCGCTCACTTCTTCCGTGAACCACAAGGCAGCTCTCCTATGCAAAATCGCATGATGATCACTGGCGCCGGGTCCGGCCTGGGTCGTGAAATCGCTCTGCGCTGGGCCCGTGAGGGGTGGCAGCTGGCCTTGTCGGACGTCAGCGAGCCGGGCCTGCAGGACACCTTGAAAAGGGTACGCGAGGCGGGCGGTGATGGCTTCACCCAGCGCTGCGACGTGCGCGACTACAGCCAGCTCACCGCCCTGGCCCAGGCGTGCGAGGTCAAGCTGGGTGGCATCGATGTGATCGTCAACAATGCCGGCGTGGCCTCGGGTGGCTTCTTCGCCGAGCTGTCTCTGGAAGACTGGGACTGGCAGATCGCGATCAACCTGATGGGCGTGGTCAAGGGCTGCAAAGCGTTCCTCCCGCTGCTGGAAAAGAGCAAGGGCCGCATCATCAATATCGCGTCAATGGCCGCCTTGATGCAGGGGCCAGCGATGAGCAACTACAACGTGGCCAAGGCCGGCGTGGTGGCGCTGTCGGAAAGCCTGCTGGTGGAACTCAAGCAGCAGGAAGTGGGCGTGCACGTGGTGTGCCCGTCGTTTTTCCAGACCAACCTGCTGGATTCGTTTCGCGGGCCCACCCCGGCGATGAAAGCGCAGGTAGGCAAGTTGCTCGAAAGCTCACCGATTTCGGCGGCGGACATTGCCGATTACATCTACCAGCGCGTGGCCGCAGGCGAGTTCATGATTCTGCCCCACGAGCAGGGGCGTATGGCCTGGGTATTGAAGCAGAAAAATCCCCAGTTGCTGTATGACGAAATGACCACCATGGCCGACAAGATGCGCGCCAAGGCGCAGGCTGTTAAAGGCTGATTTAGGCGTGGTCTGTCAGGCAAATTACCCGCAGGTGTAGGTAAGGCCTGATTTGATCGCGCACCATTGTCGCGACACGCCCCGTGCGCGCATGGTCAATGTCCTGTCATTCGAAAAGGACAATCGACATGCTGGTATTAAGCCGCGCAGTGGGCGAAATCATCGCCATCGGCGATGACATCGCTCTGCACATTCTTGAACTCAATGGAGGCCAGGTGAGGTTTGGCGTTGCGGCGCCGGCGGGCGTCAACGTCCATCGCGCCGAGGTCTACCGGAAAATCCAGCGTAGCCAGGACGCCAACACCCATCCGGTGCCGGTGCCCAATCCCTGATTGCAGGGTGTCAGTCAAACAGATGCTTGGGCACATCGTGCTTGAGCATCAACTGGCATTGCTCGCTGTCGGGGTCGAACACGATCAGCGCCTGGCCCTTGGTCAGCGCCTGGCGCACGCGCAATACACGGGTTTCCAGGGGCGTGTCGTCACCATTATCGGTGCCGTCGCGGGTCACGAAATCTTCGATGAGGCGGGTCAGGGTGTCGACTTCAAGTGCATCGTAGGGAATCAGCATACAAGCCTCAGGTAGCGGGTCCCGGCGATGCTACTGCGCCGGGCCCCGAGTTGCCAGTATCAGGTCTTGTTCCCGACCAGGCTGTCCACCGACGGCACGCGCGTGTCGCTCTCCATCTGCGTTTCATGCTCGATCTGATGACTGAACCGGTCCAGTGAACCCTGGGCCGGTTGCGCATCGCTGGCGAACACCGGCGGGCTGAGGATGTAGGCGCCCAGCAGACGGCTCAACGCGGCCAGGCTGTCGATGTGGGTGCGCTCATAACCGTGGGTCGCGTCGCAACCAAACGCCAGCAGGGCGGTGCGAATGTCGTGGCCGGCGGTCACCGCCGAGTGCGCATCGCTGAAGTAATAGCGGAACAGGTCGCGGCGCACCGGCAGGTCGTTGTCCGCCGCCAGGCGCAGGAGATGACGCGACAGGTGGTAGTCATACGGCCCGCCGGAATCCTGCATCGCCACACTCACCGCATGTTCGCTGGAGTGCTGCCCGGGTGCGACCGGGGCGATATCGATGCCGACAAACTCACTCACGTCCCACGGCAGGGCGGCCGCGGCACCGCTGCCGGTCTCCTCGGTGATGGTGAACAGCGGGTGGCAGTCGATCAGCAACGGCTCGCCGCTGTCGATGATCGCCTTGAGTGCCGCGAGCAGGGCGGCCACGCCGGCCTTGTCGTCCAGATGTCGCGCGCTGATATGCCCGCTCTCGGTGAACTCGGGCAGCGGGTCGAAGGCTACGTAGTCGCCCACGCTGATGCCCAGCGAATCGCAGTCGGCACGGGTCGCACAGTAGGCGTCCAGGCGCAGTTCCACGTGGTCCCAGCTCACCGGCATTTCGTCGACGGCAGTGTTGAACGCGTGCCCGGAGGCCATCAGCGGCAACACGCTGCCACGGATCACGCCGTTATCGGTGAACAGGCTGACGCGGCTGCCTTCGGCGAATCGGCTCGACCAGCAACCCACCGGGGCCAGGGTCAGGCGACCGTTGTCCTTGATCGCCCGCACGGCGGCGCCGATGGTGTCCAGGTGCGCCGACACGGCCCGATCGGGGCTGTTTTTCTGGCCCTTGAGGGTGGCGCGAATGGTGCCGCGCCGAGTCATTTCAAACGGAATGCCGAGTTCTTCCAGGCGCTCGGCGACATAGCGCACGATGGTGTCGGTGAAACCGGTGGGGCTGGGAATGGCGAGCATTTCCAGCAGGACTTTCTGCAGGTAATTCAGGTCCGGTTCGGGGATGGTTCGGGTCATAAGGACTCCTGTTGAAGTGGCAGGCCTGAGGAAGGGTGGCGCCGGTATCGGCGCCTTCGCGGGCAAGCCGGTTTCCGCAGTGGCATGCGGTCAGCCTGTGGCAGCGGGCTTGCCCCTGAGGCGGCCGATCAGGCAACGCCTCTCTCAAACCGTTGACTGGCTGTGGGGAAACAACAGATCCACAAATTTCTCGGCAGTCGGCTGCGGCTCATGATTGGCCAGGCCGGCCCGTTCGTTGGCCTCGATAAATACATACTCGGGTTGATCGGCGGCGGGCACCATCAGGTCCAGGCCCACCATGGGAATGTCCAGGGCGCGAGCGGCACGCACGGCAGCGTCCACCAGCGTCGGGTGCAGGATCGCGGTCACGTCTTCCAGGCAGCCGCCGGTGTGCAGGTTGGCGGTGCGGCGCACGGCCAGGGTCTGGCCTCGGGGCAGGATGCTGCTGTAGTCGTAGCCGGCGGCGTGCAGGGTGCGTTCGGTTTCCGCATCCACGGGAATTTTACTTTCGCCATCGGTCGCGGCCTGGCGCCGCCGACTCTGAGCCTCGATCAGCGCACCGATGGAATGCTGACCATCACCTTTGACTTCGGCAGGGCGGCGGATCGCTGCGGCCACCACTTCAAAACCGATCACCAGAATGCGCAGGTCCAGGCCTTCGTGAAAGCTTTCGAGCAAAATACGGCTGTCGAACGCACGCGCCGCTTCGATGGCCTGCTGCACCTCTTCAATGGTGCGCAGGTCCACCGCCACGCCGTGGCCCTGTTCGCCGTCCAGCGGCTTGACCACGATGCGCTGGTGTTCGTCGAGAAACTCCAGATTGTCATCGGCACTGCCCGCCAGTTGTTGCGAGGGCACGTTCAAACCGGCAGCCTTGAGCACCTTGTGGGTCAGGCTCTTGTCCTGACACAACGTCATGCTGATGGCGCTGGTCAGGTCGCTCAACGATTCGCGACAACGCACGCGGCGCCCGCCGTGGCTGAGGGTGAACAGGCCGGCGTCGGCGTCGTCCACCTGCACATCGATACCGCGCCGATGCGCCTCTTCGACAATGATCCGCGCATACGGGTTGAACCCCGCCTGCGGGCCCGGGCCGAGAAACAGCGGCTGGTTGATGCCGTTCTTGTGCTTGATCGCAAAGGTGGTCAGCGCGCGAAAGCCCAGCTTGGCGTAGAGGCTCTTGGCCTGGCGGTTATCGTGCAGCACCGACAGGTCGAGGTAGCTCAGGCCACGGCTCATGAAGTGCTCCACCAGGTGGCGCACCAGCACCTCGCCCACGCCTGGGCGCGTGCACTGCGGATCGACCGCCAGGCACCACAGGCTGCAACCGTTCTCCGGGTCGTTGAAGGCTTTCTGGTGATTGAGGCCCATCACGCTGCCGATCACTGCGCCGCTGTCTTCGTCCTCGGCCAGCCAGTACACCGGGCCGCCCTGATGACGCGGTGTGAGGCGTTCGGTATCGACCGGCAACATGCCGCGTCCCTGGTAGAGGCGGTTGACCGCCTGCCAGTCCGCCTCATTCTGCACCCGACGAATGCGAAAGCCGCGAAACACCCGGGTGGCCGGGCGATAGTCGCTGAACCACAGGCGCAAGGTGTCGGACGGATCGAGGAACAACTGCTGCGGATCAATCCCGAGGATCTGCTGGGGCGCGGCCACATACAACGCAATGTCGCGCTCACCGGCTTGTTCATTGAGCAGTTCCTCGGCCAGGCTCGCGGGGTCCGGGAAGGTATGGCCGATCAACAGCCGTCCCCAGCCGCAATGCACCGCGATATGGCCGGGGCTCTGCGGGTTGCCGTCCTCGGCCAAACGCGCTTGCAGGCGCTCATAGGTCGGCGCCTGGCCCTTGAGCAAGCGTTGGCTGTACGCCGCGGCGTTCTGTTTCATCAATCAGATTCCTTGTTCGCTGAGCCACAGGTTCAGCGCCGCCAGTTGCCACAGCTTGGAGCCGCGCAGCGGGGTCAGTTGGCCCTGCGGGTCGTTCAGCAGGCGGTCGAGCATGGCCGGGTTGAACAGGCCGCGATCCTGGCTCGGGTCCAGCAACAGTTCGCGCACCCAGTTCAGGGTGTCGCCCTGCAAATGCTTGAGGCCCGGCACCGGGAAATAGCCTTTTTTGCGGTCGATGACTTCGCTCGGGATCACCCGGCGCGCCGCCTCTTTCAACACCTGCTTACCGCCATCGGGCAGCTTGAATTTACCCGGCACCCGCGCCGACAGTTCCACCAGGCGATAGTCCAGAAACGGCGTGCGCGCTTCCAGGCCCCAGGCCATGGTCATGTTGTCGACGCGCTTGACCGGGTCGTCCACCAGCATCACCGTGCTGTCCAGGCGCAGGGCCTTGTCCACGGCGGCATCGGCACCGGGCATTGCAAAGTGTTCACGCACAAAATCCCCGGCGGCGTCGTTGGCGGTCAGCCATTTCGGCGCGACGGTGGCGGCGTAATCGTCGTAGCTGCGGTCGAAGAACGCCTCGCGATAGGCCGCGTAGGGATCGCTGGCGCCGTCCACCTGCGGGTACCAGTGGTAGCCGGCAAACAGTTCGTCGGCGCCCTGGCCGCTCTGCACCACCTTGCAATGCTTGGCCACTTCCCGCGACAGCAGGTAGAAGGCAATGCAGTCGTGGCTGACCATCGGCTCGCTCATGGCGCGGAACGCCGCCGGCAGCTGTTCGATGATCTCGCTTTCGGCAATGCGCAATTGGTGATGGCGCGTGCCGTAATGCTTGGCGATCAGGTCCGAATACTGGAATTCGTCGCCGCGCTCGCCGCCGGCATCTTCAAAGCCGATGGAGAAGGTCGACAGGTCCTGCACGCCGACTTCGCGCAGCAGGCCGACGAGCATGCTCGAATCGACGCCGCCGGAGAGCAGCACGCCCACGTCCACTGCCGCCCGTTGACGAATGGCCACGGCTTCGCGGGTGCTGTCGAGGACACGGTCGGTCCAGTCCTGCAACGTCAGGTTTTTTTCATCGTCATGGGGACCGTAGGGCAACGTCCACCAGGTTTTCTGTTCGGTGGTGCCGTTGGCGTCGATGCGCATCCAGCTCGCCGGGGGCAGTTTCTCAATGCCCGCCAGCAACGTGCGCGGCGCAGGCACCACGGCGTGGAAATTCAGGTAATGGTTCAGCGCCACCGGATCGAGGATCGGGTTGATGTCGCCGCCCTTGAGCAGTGCCGGCAATGCCGACGCAAAACGCAGGCGCTGACCGGTGCGCGACAGGTACAACGGCTTGACGCCAAGGCGGTCACGGGCGATGAACAGGCGCTGGGCATCACGCTCCCAGATGGCGAAGGCGAACATGCCGTTGAGCTTGGGCAGCAGCGCTTCGCCCCAGGCGTGGTAGCCCTTGAGCAGCACTTCGGTGTCGCCGCCGGAATAGAAGGCATAGCCCAAGGCTTCCAGCTCTTCACGCAATTCCGGAAAGTTATAGATCGCACCGTTGAACGCCAGGGACAGCCCCAACTGGGCGTCGATCATCGGCTGCGCCGAGCCGTCCGACAGGTCCATGATCTTCAGGCGCCGATGGCCCAGGGCAACCGGCCCCTGGGCATGAAAGCCCCAGGCATCGGGGCCACGCGGGGCCAGGTGATGGGTGATGCGCTCAATCGCTGCCAGGTCGGCAGGTTGGGCATCGAAACGTAATTCTCCAGCTAATCCGCACATAAATTCCTTACCGGTTTTTCCGTTGGGGAGGGTCAATACTCAATACGCCCAAGAGGGCGCGTACCCAGAAACTGACCCGGTGCTATACGTGGAGTTTTAGAACAATAAGTTATAAGGCAAAACGCCGTCAGCGTGGAACGGGCGCATGGCTGCGGATCAGGCTGCGCACGGCAAAGCGATTGGGGTGGCAGGCTTCGGCGACGCTGCGTGGCAGCGGCAAGGGCTCGTTGTCCAGCCAGGCGGCGAGCAGCTCGGCCGACAAGGGCGCGGTAATCAGGCCGCGCGAGCCATGGCCGCTGTTGACATACAGGCCGTCAAGCCACGGGCAGACGATGGCGGGCACCTGGCGCGCATCCTTGCGCAAGCCGGCATATGCCTGGTCAAAGGCGGCCGCGTCGGCCAGTGGCCCGACAATCGGCAGGTAGTCCGGGCTGGTGCAGCGAAAGGCCGCACGGCCTTGCACCGTGGCCGGGTCGAGGCTGTCGACGTGCAGGCGTTGGGCCAGGTCCACGGAAATACCCTTGAGCAGTTCCAGGTTGCCGGCGTGTTCGGCGGCGGTGGGCGTGAGGTCATCGCTCTTGAAGTCAAAGCTGGCGCCAAGGGTGTGCTCACCCAGGCGTGGCGGCGCCACATAGCCTTCGGCGCAGACCACCGTGGCGAGGGCCTGGCTTTCCGCGGTTTGCGCCAGCGAGGTGATCTGCCCGCGGATGCGCTTGAGCGGCAGGTTGGCGAAACGTTGCACCTCGGCGGCGCCAGCCAGGACCACCACCGGGGCATCGCCGAGCAGCCGCTCGCCTTCCCAGGCTTGCCAGCGTCCGTTGATGTTGCGCAGGTCCAGCACCTCGTGATGCGTCAGCACGGTGATACCGCCGCGCTGCGCTTGCCATGCGCACAAGGCGGGCGGGTGGACCCAGCCGCCCTCCGGGAAAAACAGCCCGCCGTGCGCCAGTGCGACCCCGGCGCGAGCCTGGGCCTGTTCGCGGTCGAGCTGATGCAGCAAGCCTGGCGCGAAGGCCTCGGCCAGTTGTGCCTGGCGCTCGCTTTCCTTGGCATCGAAGGCCAATTGCAGCACGCCGCAGCCGTCCCATGCCACGCCGCGCTGCAGGTGCTCAAGCACGCGACGGGTGTAGCCGAACCCGGCCAGAATCATCTGCGACAGCGCCGTACCGTGCGCGGAGAGCTTGAGGTACAGCACGCCTTGCGGGTTGCCCGAGGCTTCCTGGGCCAGGGCTTCATGGCGCTCCAGCAGGCTCACCTGCCAACCTCGGGCCGCGAGGCTGGCAGCGGTGGCGCACCCGGCCAGGCCGGCGCCGATCACCAGGGCCTTGCGCTCACCGCTAACGGCGGGAGGGCGGGCGAACCACGGCTTGATGCCCGGCGCTGCCGGGGTGTCGGCGGGCCAGCCACGAAACTCACCGCGCAGGATTTCCCATTTATGCCCGATGCCCGGCGTGCGTTTCATCTTGAACCCGGCGGCATTGATCAGCCGGCGTACCCAGCCGGTGCTGGTGAAGGTGCTGATGGTCGACCCCGGCGCGGCCAGGCGTGCCAGTTCGGCAAACAGCTCGGCGGTCCACATGTCCGGGTTTTTCGCCGGGGCAAAACCGTCGAGAAACCACGCATCGATCTGTGCGTCCAGTTGCGGCAACTGCTCCAGGGCGTCGCCGATCAACAGGGTCAGGGTCACGCGGCCATTGTCCAGCACCAGCCGCTGGAAGCCCTGGTGGATGGCAATGTAGTGGGCCAGCAGTTGTTCGGCGAACGGCGCAAGTTCCGGCCAGAGGGCGAGGGCGCGTTGCAGGTCGGCGTGGCTCAGCGGGAATTTTTCGACGCTGACAAAATGCAGGCGCGCGCCCGCCACGGCGTGCTGTTCGAACAACTGCCAGGCGCATAGAAAATTCAGCCCGGTGCCAAAACCGGTCTCGCCGATCACCAGCCGCCCGCCCGCAGGCAAGGCAGCAAAGCGCTCCTGCAGGCGGTTCTGCTCAAGAAACACATAGCGGGTTTCTGCAAGGCCCGACTGGTCGGAGAAGTACACGTCGTCGAAGACCCGCGAGTGCGGGCGACCTTGGTCGTCCCAGTCGAGCTGGGCGTGGGTTACGGGGTTCATGGGCGGCTCGGCAAAGGCAAGGCGGCCATTCTAGCCGATCGACCGGCAATGATTTGCCCCGTGACAGGCGCCGGTGGAATTTCCTCCCGCGTGTCGTTGCCCAATCCGCTAGTCTTGAGCCATCTTGAAACGGAGCTGCCCATGTTCGAATCCGCCGAAATCGGTCACGCCATCGACAAAGACACCTACGAGGCAGAGGTTCCCGCGTTGCGTGAAGCGCTGCTGGACGTGCAGTACGAGCTGCACCAGCAGAAACGCTTCCCGGTGATCATCCTCATCAACGGCATCGAAGGCGCCGGCAAGGGCGAAACCGTCAAGCTGCTCAACGAATGGATGGACCCGCGCCTGATCGAGGTGCGCACCTTCGACCAGCAGACCGACGAAGAACTGGCGCGCCCGCCGGCCTGGCGCTACTGGCGCCAGCTCCCGGCCAAGGGGCGCATGGGCATTTTCTTCGGCAACTGGTACAGCCAGATGCTGCAGGGCCGGGTGCACGGGCAGATCAAGGATGCCCGGCTCGACCAGGCCATTGCCGGTGCCGAGCGGCTGGAGAAAATGCTGTGTGACGAAGGCGCGCTGATCTTCAAGTTCTGGTTCCACCTGTCCAAAAAACAGATGAAGGCGCGGCTCAAATCGTTGGCCGACGACCCGCTGCACAGCTGGCGCATCAGCCCGCTGGACTGGCAGCAATCGAAGACTTACGACAAGTTTGTCCATTTTGGCGAACGCATCCTGCGTCGCACCAGCCGCGACTATGCGCCGTGGCACGTGATCGAGGGCGCCGACGCGCACTACCGCAGCCTCACCGTGGGCAAAATTCTCCTCGAGGGCCTGCACAGTGCATTGACGTTGCCCAAGGCCAAAACCAGTGGCATGAACCCCGCACCGTTGCTGGCCTCGGTCGATCAAAAAAGCCTGCTCGACAGCCTCGACATGACAGTGAGCCTGGACAAGGACGATTACGAAGAACAACTGATTACCGAGCAGGCGCGCTTCTCTGGCCTGATGCGTGACAAGCGCATGCGCAGCCACGCGCTGGTCACTGTGTTCGAAGGCAACGACGCAGCAGGCAAGGGCGGCGCCATCCGCCGGGTCGCCGCCGCGCTGGACCCGCGCCAGTACCACATCGTGCCGATTGCCGCGCCCAGCGAAGACGAGCGCGCCCAGCCTTACCTGTGGCGCTTCTGGCAGAAAATTCCGGCGCGCGGCATGTTCACCGTGTTCGACCGCTCGTGGTACGGCCGTGTGCTGGTGGAGCGGATCGAGGGTTTCTGCACCCCGGCCGACTGGATGCGCGCCTATGGCGAGATCAACGACTTCGAAGAGCAACTGCGCGACGCCGGGGTGATCGTGGTCAAGTTCTGGCTGGCCATCGACAAGCAGACCCAGCTCGAACGCTTCCAGGCGCGCGAGGAGATTCCGTTCAAGCGCTTCAAGATCACCGAGGACGACTGGCGCAACCGCGACAAGTGGGACGCCTACCGCACCGCCGTCGGCGATATGGTCGACCGTACCAGCACCGAGGTTGCATGCTGGACGCTGGTGGAGGCCAACGACAAGCGCTGGGCGCGGGTCAAGGTGTTGCGCACGATCAACCGGGCGCTGGAAGAGGCGTTCGAGCACGCTGGCAAGCGCGGGAAGAAGAAAAAGAAATAACTGTCAGCCGCTTGCCACAGGCAGCCTGATCACCATGCTTTTGTATAGGCCGGGTGAATGATCATCGCGGTGGGGCAGGTCTGGATCTATCCTCGATTGATCTGCCAACAACCACAAGATCGAGGTAGCCCATGCGTGAAGTAGTGATCGTCGACAGCGTGCGAACCGGCCTGGCCAAGTCCTTTCGCGGCAAGTTCAACCAGACTCGCCCGGATGACATGGCGGCCCATTGCGTCAACGCGCTGCTCACCCGCAACGGCATTGACCCGGCGACGGTGGAAGACTGCATCGTCGGCGCGGCCTCCAACGAAGGCGCCCAGGGCCAAAACATCGGGCGCAACGTGGCGGTGCTGTCGCGGTTGGGCACCGGTACGGCGGGGATGACGCTCAACCGCTTTTGCTCATCCGGCCTGCAGGCGATTGCCATGGCGGCCAATCAGATTGCCTCGGGCTGCAGCGAGATCATTGTCGCCGGCGGCGTCGAGTCCATCAGCCTGACTCTCAAGAGCATCAACACTGACAACCTGATCAACCCGTTGCTCAAGGAACAGGTGCCGGGCATCTATTTTCCCATGGGCCAGACCGCCGAAATCGTCGCGCGCCGCTACCACGTCAGCCGTGAAGCGCAGGACGCGTATGCGCTGCAAAGCCAGCAGCGCACCGCGCAGGCGCAGGCGGATGGCCTGTTCGATGATGAAATCGTGCCGATGGCGGTCAAGTACCGGGTCGAGGATAAGGACACGGGCGGCGTGCAGATCCTCGACGGTGTGGTCGACCGCGACGACTGCAACCGACCCGACACCACCCTGGCCAGCCTCAGCGGTTTGAAGCCGGTGTTTGCCGAAGACGGCTCGGTGACGGCGGGCAATGCCTCGCAGTTGTCCGATGGCGCATCGATGACGCTGGTGATGAGCCTGGAGAAAGCGCTGGCACTGGGGCTCAAGCCCAAGGCGTTTTTCCGTGGCTTTACCGTGGCCGGCTGCGAACCCGACGAGATGGGCATCGGGCCGGTGTTCTCGGTGCCCAAACTGCTCAAGGCGAAGGGCTTGCAGGTGGCGGATATCGACTTGTGGGAGCTCAACGAAGCGTTCGCGTCCCAGTGCCTGTATGCGCGTGACCGGCTGGAAATCGACAATGCCAGGTACAACGTCAATGGCGGCGCTATCGCTATCGGCCACCCGTTCGGCATGACCGGTTCGAGGCAAGTGGGGCATCTGGTGCGCGAACTGCAGCGACGTCGTTTGCGCTATGGCATCGTCACCATGTGCGTGGGCGGCGGCATGGGCGCGAGCGGACTCTTTGAAGCCGTGCGCTGAACCAGCGCTGTCGCGCAGCAAACTGGCGCCTCTGTGGCAAGCCCTGATGCCGTTCAGTTAAGGAAAATGTGTGGGCTTATTGTGGCGAGCGGGCTTGCCCCGCGTTGGGGTGCGAAGCGCCCCCAATCGAGCAAAACGCGGTGTACCTGATACGGCTCAGCGCCTGG